>NZ_JBFAWH010000026.1:0-106488 GCF_040680235.1 Streptomyces sp. NPDC052101 | reverse complement strand
CCGGTGATGACAGGACGGTGGGCGCCGGTACTCAGATTCCAGAGGATCATGCTCCTGTCGCTGCTAGTGGTGATGGCAAGCGGCGTCCCGTCGGACAAGAGGATGCTGCTCACCGCTCTCACCCACTGGGTGTGGCCAGTGGGGCTGTGCACATAAGCAGGGACTCGCCGAGCTCTGTGCTGTGCTGTCCACAGGTGCAGTGCCAGAGGCGGCTGGCCATTGAGTGGAACCGCAGCAATCGCGTGGGCCAGGCTGGGCCTCCGCCTGCCGGCGTACCAGGCTAGGAGGAAGCGGCGTGTGGCGGTGGCATGGCCTTTGGGAAGGCGGGCTGCGGCAACACGGTAAATGCGGGCGTGGAGGACAGCTCGTTCTGTGTTCGCTTCAGGCAGATGGGGGACGAGGATGTCGGGGTCGGCGTGGACCAGGAATGAGGGGTCTTCCAAGAGGCGGTCAACGGCTCCGTTGCCGGCGGTGGCAGCGTGTTCGGCGA
Source organism: Streptomyces sp. NPDC052101 (assembly GCF_040680235.1). Classification (NCBI taxonomy): domain Bacteria; kingdom Bacillati; phylum Actinomycetota; class Actinomycetes; order Kitasatosporales; family Streptomycetaceae; genus Streptomyces; species Streptomyces sp. NPDC052101. Next base: position 105,998 of record NZ_JBFAWH010000026.1, on the reverse strand, counting down.
TGTGACGGAGCAGATAGGGGGGTGCGTGTTCCCAGTCACGGCCGCCGTCGGCAGCCGTCGGCACGGTTGCGAGGAGCGCGGAGTAGAGGACGGCCGGGTCGGTGAGAGGCGCCGTGTGGTCGGTGAGCGCTTGATGGAAGTAACGGTAAAGCAAGCGCTGTTCGGCGTCGGGCGCGGTGCGTAGGTAGAACGCGGCCTTGGCCAGGGCGCGTTTGGTATCGGTGAGCTGGGGTGTGGGCTGGCCGCAATCGGGAGGCTGGTGGGCGAGAGCGGCGGTGTGGATCAGGTCGAGAGGCATTCCTTGGCCGCGAGCGTGGCCCAGGACGGCCAGGACGGGATCGATCCAGAAGTCCGTGCGGGCGAGAGTGGCGCGGTGGAGTTCGAAGACTTCGGTGATGCTGCCGGGTGGCGGGGCCGTGTCGTCGCCGGTCGAGGTGAGGAGGTGGTCGGCGTAGAGGGCGGCGACGAGGAAGACGCCGCTGTCGGTGTAGCGAGCGATCTGTTCGGCAATGTCGCGGACGCGCTCCGGGGAGTAATGCGTGTCGAGGGTGAGGTCGAGGTAGGTGTGCAGGTCGTCGGCCAGAACGCGGCGATCGTCGTCAGTCTTCGGGTCGAGATCCAGCACCGCCTCAGAGTGCTCGCGCGTGTACCTGTACAAGGGGGGCAGCTGGTAGCCGGAGCCGTCCCGGAAAAAATACTGAGTCCCCCACCATCGACGGGTACCGAGGAGAACTCGAGGCCCCGGCCCCTGGGAAGACTCGTTGACAAGCGGCATGAGAAGTTCGCTCACGACTTGGGCGGGATCGATCGCTTCGTCAAGGGCATCCAGGATCATCAGCATCTCGCCCGCCCTGTTGAGTTCCTGCAACAGTTCTGCTGTTCTCACACGGCCGGAGCGTTCCCAGCGAGGCCGGTCGTCGGTGCGGGAGACCTGCTGGTGGAGCTGGTGGTGCAGGGAATCAGTGATCTGCTGGAGGCTGAGCTGACGGGCGTGGACAGCCAGGACGGGCCCCGCCGGGGCAGGCCGGAAGCCACGCACGGCATTACGGACGCGGCGACGCAGAGGGGCGAGCTCCGGGTGCGTGAGGCATGCGGTGACGCCGAGCAAGGCGGACTTGCCGCTGCCGGCACCTCCGGTGACCAACAGCAGCCGACGCCCGCCGTCAGCGAGCTGGTCGTCGTCGGTATCGCTCTGGTCGGCAGGGTTGTTGATCCAGTTCTGAATGAAGCCGAGGGCGCTGGCTCGTCCGGAGAAGTGGACGACGTCGGCCTGGGAATTGCCGGCGGCTCGGGTCGCGAAATGCAGCGGATCCAAGCCGGGCGAGCACGCATGGGCGAATTCACGTAGGCGGGGATCCATACCCTCCAGCAGAGCGGTGCGAGGATCACCGGTGTGAGCGGGATTCCGCAAGAAAGGCTGGGGTTCTGGGACGGCTTCGAGTTGGGGGGTGCGAACGATTGTCTGATGGCGGCGGCCCGCAGCGATGTCGGCGCGGGCGAGCTCGCGGTTGATGGCGGCCGCGAGGGTGTCGACTGGCACGTATTCCAGGGTGGGCGTGAGGTCTAGGGCACCGTCGGCGAGCCGGTTCACCACCGTGGCGGTGGCAGTGGTGAAGCGAGCGCCGTAGGTATCGGTGTCGTTCGTGCACGCCCCGATGATCCAAGCGTTGCGCACGCCGTCTTGCGGGCGACAGGCGGCCAGGTCCTGCAGCTGCTGCTGAACAACGGCCTGTCCGGCCCCGCACACATCGAGAAGGAACAGAACTGGCCGCCCTCCGTTCTCCGCCATGGACAACAGCCGGTCGAAGGGGACACAGGTGTCGTCAAGGAACTCGTCTCGCGCGTCGGCGCCGGCCGTACACAGATACAGGCCGCCATTGGCGCCCCGGATCCCGTGACCTGCGAAGTGCAAGATCAGCGGCTCACCACCGGTGCTCTGCCGCAGCCTGCGCCAATGGTCGAGGAGCGTGTCCTGGTCGGCCTCCAGCAGCGGGTCACCGCCAGTGCTGACCCCTGCACGGTGCAGAGTCGAAGCCAGCGTGCGCACTGCCGTCTCGACTGAAGGCAGCGGACGGAGCTGCAGAATGCCGCTGGCCTGAGCCTTCTCGCTCTCGTCTGGCTCGGGAAACGCACCCGCGCCCGCCAACAGTGCCCTCACCACTATCTCACGCCCTCCCCGCGTTCCTTACCTGCAATCCGGCACGGAGCCGCGCCCCTGCCGAAACCGATGTCGGTCACGAGAGCCGACTCGTGATATCGGTCAGGAAAGGTAGGGAACGATGGCGAGGCCGGTGAGTCCATTTGACAGGTAACCACCGAACCCGTGAAAGCCCAGCCCGTTGTCGAACGTCTCGTCTTGATCCACTGGGAACACTTCAGACAGCTTCGGCGGGATCGCCACCAGATCCCCGACATCGGCGAAGTTCGTCCAGTGGTCCACTCCGGCGGGTTTGGCCCCTCGCCCGCCGCGCAGGCCCGGCTCCAGGCGGCGCACCAGCGATGGCAGCCGCAGCGGCGAGCCGAGGGTCACGAACTGAGGGACGGTCAGCTCCGGGTGGGCGTGAAGCGTTTCGTACGCGACGACGGAACCGAGTGAGTGCGCAACGACCACATGCGGACGCTCACGCCGGATCGTCTCGGCGACACGCTCCCGCACCAGTGCGCGTCGCTCCGGCCACGATGTGTACGCCTCCACCTCCCGGAGTAGAGCGACCATCACTCTTTCCAGACGCCGCACGGTCTGCTCCCTGACCCGCTGCCCGACCCGGCCGATGCGGTCGTCCACCAGCCAGCCGAGAATCTGTCGCAGGGGGGCCAGCGCGACGTTCTGCAACTCCCCGGGCACCGGAGCACCAGCCTGCACAAGCCACTCCGCAGCCAGCTCCCGCTGAGAGGACGTCAGGTCCTCGAAGCTCAGGCCGGCGTCGGAGGACTGCGTCTCTCCCGGCACATCCGGGCGCAGAAGATCTGCGTAGTACGCCATGACCAACTCTGGTACGTCGGCCGCCAGTCTCGCCTTGGCCATCCCCTCGGCGAGCTTCGCATGGCAGTCGTCAGCCTTGGCTGCCGCTGCCATTGCGGGCGGCATCCCGCGGACGTAATTGAAGATGCCGTGCACCAGCACCACAGATGCCACTTTTCTCCCCCCGTTCGACACAGTGGTTCCACTGGCAGCCGACTCCGTCTACGTACGAGAGGTAGCACATCACACCCTTGCCGTATCGGCGCATTGACTCAAAAGTCACACAAGCGTGTGGGGAGGCCAGCCCTGTTGCCAGCCCCGGACAAAGTCAGGCGCCCTGGTCGGCCGCCGGCGAATCCAGTGGTGCGAAGAGGTCCACGTCGTTGCCGAGGTGCGAATTCTCCGTCGGCCCCGAACCACCTGCGGGAGGTCGGCCCGCGGCGGTCAACCGCCGCCGAAGGAGTTCCAGCGGGACTTCACCGTCCCTGAGCCCAATCTGAAATACATGGGCGACATCACGTATCTGCCACTCGCCGGAGGGGAGTTCCTCTATCTGGCGACCGTGCTGGACTGCTTCAGCCGCAAGGTCGTCGGCTGGTCCATCGCCGACCAAATGCGCACCAGCCTGGTGCAGGACGCCCTGCGGATGGCGGCCGCGACCCGCAGCGGCCTGGACGGGGCGCTGTTCCAATCCGACCACGGGGCGGAACACGGCTCCAGGGCCTTCGCCGACCTCTGCGACCAGCTCAAAGTGAGCAGGTCGATGGGCGGGGTCGGCACGAGTGCGGACAACGCGGCCTGCGAGAGCTTCCACGCCTCCCTGAAACGCGAGACCCTTCAGGGCGCCCACGACTACGGCGACGCCGCCACCTGCAGAAGAACGGTCTTCGCCTGGCTGACCCGCTACAACACCCGCCGTCGGCACTCCGCCAACAGCCACCTCAGCCCCAACGAATACGAACGCCGACACCACACCGCTAAGCTCACGCTCGCCGCGTGATCAAAGACGCGTGTCCACCATCACGGGTGAAGGCCCGTCCGCCTCGGCGAGGGCGAATCGCACGGCTTCCCCATCCTGCCTATCGCGTACGCCGTCCTCGAGCGACGACGACCGAGCAGACGGGTGGGCGGCATCCTTCAGGCTCACCGACCCCAGCGGCAGCCCGGCGTAGCTGCCCCGCTCCCGCGTCCAGTACATCTGCGGCCACGTCCAGGGGAAACTTGGCTCCGTTGGTGCCGCGGACGGCACTCCCGACCCGCGGCATGCCCACCGGGCCGTTCGCGCAGGGCTTCCAGCACGTTGTTCGATCGTGTCAGGAGTGGGTCTCCCGGGCGGGGGTGCCTCCAGTCTCGATGTTCTTTCGTCCGGCGCCCGAACCTGTGAGGTTCCGACAATCGCACATGGGCTGGTCCGTGCGGACGGGAGTCGGGCGAAGTCGGTCGGTTCCAAGAGCAGCTTCAATAGACGACCCCGTCCGCTAGCCGTGTCCCCCTGCCAGCCTCACGGGAGAGCAGGCGCGGGCTCGCCTCTGCTGACGGATCGTCAGAAAAGTCAGCATTGGGTCAGCATTCGTCCGACCAAACTTGCCCGCAGATGGTCACACGTTGGGATCAGGGGCAGCTCTGGAGGCGTCTGCCGCGGCGACCTCCGCAGCTCCAGGCGTACCGAGGGGTCGCCGCAAGGTGAGCACGCAGGTAGCTCCCGGAGCGCCCGTAGTGAAAGCGGTGTTTTCCCAGGTCAGCGCACCCGTCCACGAGGTTTCAGTGGTACCGTCGGCAGTTCCGGTGCTGGCAGCGGGGGCCCGTCGTAGCCCTGCACCTCACCGAAACGGGCCCCCTTCATCCAGTCTTCGCGAGCCTGTACGATCTCTTCTTGAGACCGGCAGATGAAGTTCCACCACATGATCAGCTCCTCCGCGAACGGCTCGCCGCCCAGCAGCATGATCCCGGCGTCCGACTCGGCGCGCAGCGGCAGTTCGGAGCGGCCGCAGCCGAGGTAGAGCATCGAGCCGGGCAGCACCGGTACGCCGTCCACATGGACCTCGCCGGACATGGCCAGCACGCCGTACTCGAAGTCGCGCTCCAGCGGCAGCCGTACGTCGGCGCCCCGTGCGAGGGCGAGGTCGGCGCCGACGATCGGGGTGTACGTCGTACCGGGCGAGGCGGAGCCGTCGAGGTCGCCGAGGATCACCGTGGCGGTCAGGCCGGGCGCGGTGACCGTGGGCAGGTCCGGATGGTGCTCGAACTTCGGCTCGGTGTGCCGGTGTTCGTCGGGCAGCGCGACCCACAGCTGGGCTCCGTGCAGGAAGCGGGCGTGCGGGTGGGGGCTCTCCTCGGAGTGGCTGATCGCACGGCCCGAGGTCATCAGGCCCAGCTGCCTGGGCCGGATGGTCTGCAGGCTGCCCGTCGAGTCGCGGTGCAGCACCTCGCCCTCGTGCAGCCAGCTGACCGTCTGCAGCCCGATGTGCGGATGCGGCGGGACCTGCATGCCGGGCTCGTCGGCGATGTCGTCGGGGCCGTAGTGGTCGACGAAGGCCCACGCGCCGATCATGCGGCGGCCGAGGTTCGGCAGCAGCCTGCGGACCTCGGTCGACTCGCCCAGCTTCACATGACGGGGGCTCAGCAGTTCGCGGACGGGTTCGGCGACGACGAATCCGCGGCCACCGCAGACACTGGGCACGGGCGCGCGGTCAAGGTTGCTCATGGCGCCCAACTTAGCGGGGCGGACGTCGTACCGGTGAGTGCGGAAACGCCGATTTTCCTTGGTCAAGTCAATCGACTGACACATTCGGGGGCGCGGTCGTCGTCGAGGTGCTCGCCCACGGCGGGATCGTGGTCTCGCCGATGCAGACCATCGTCGGGGGTGGGGCCGCGCGCGTCACGAAATCGAACTAGCGCACCCGACGCCGTAGTTCGGTCGCCCCATCTGTCGGAGGGCGCCCGGCTCAGGGGTGTGGCGTGCTCGGTGACGGCTCCGCCGTGGTCGGGCTCGCCGCGCTCGGTACCGGAGACGGTGTGCTGGTCGGCGGGTGCGGGGAGCGGGCCGGCTCGGCCGGGTGGGACGGGCCGCCGCGCACCGTGAAGAACACCAGCGCGGCCAAGGCGGCCAGCGCCAGCAGGCCCACCACGGTCCGGCGCGATGCCACCAGGCGCGGCCGCACCGCCGTCGGCGGGCGCAGCGGCCGCAGGTCGGCGGGGCCGACCGAGTGCGCCCGCGCTGCCAGCGCGGCCCGCAGCCGCTCTTCGACCAGCGTGTGGTCGATCCCCGTACCGGACCCGTTCATCGCAGCCCCTCCAGACGTCGGCCGAGCGCGTCCAGGGCCCGGCTGGCCGTGGACTTGACGGCACCCCGCGACAGACCGAGCGTCTCGGCGATCTCGGCCTCGCTCAGATGCGACCAGTAGCGCAGCACCAGCACCTCCCGCTGCCGCCGGGTCAGCGTGCGCAGCGCCACCAGCACCTCCCGGTGGTCCTCGTGCAGCAGCACGTCCTCCTCCGGGGCGGGTGCGTGCTGCTCGGGCGCTGGGGTGTGCGCCCGTACGGTCCTGCGCCGCCGCAGTACCGAACGGGCGCCGTTGACCACGCTGGTCCTCAGGTACGCCTCCGGGTCGTCCAGCGAGGCGAGCCGGCGACCGTGTCGGCGGAAGAGCGCGGTGAAGGCGTCCTGGACGACGTCCTCGGCGGTCGGCAGGTCGTCCACCAGCAGGACCGCCAGCCGGACCAGGGAGAGCCGGCGGTGGTGGTACAACTCCTCTATCCCTGGCGGTTGTTCGGGTCCGGAGAACGGGACGGCGGCGGGACCGGCGACCGTGCCGGGAGTGGCCGGATCGGAGGGTGGGTGCGTGCCGGAGGGGGTGCCTGCGCGGGCGCGCGTGAGGACGCGGGTCCGCAGCGCCCGGGTGATGCGCCGCCAGGGCGCTGGGCGCCGCGGGCTGCCGGCCGCCCGGTTCCAGGGCAGGCCCGCCGCCGGTGGTGTCGCTGTCGTCATAGGTCTCCTGGAGCCGGAAGCGGGGCGCCGTCGAGCGACGACCCGCTTCCGGCCCCTGCTTCGGTGCTGCTGCTCAGTGGTGCTGCGGAACCGGCGCCTGCGCCGGCGTGGCCGGGCCGTGGTGCGCGAGGTGCCCGTGCCGCGTCGGTGCCGGCACGGGGCGCGGCGTGGCGTGTGTGGGAGCGGACGGTATGGGGCTCGGGGTGGCGTGCGTCGGGGATGACGGTATGGGGCTCGGGGTGGCACGCGTCGGGGCCGGCACCGGCGTCGAAGTGGCCGGACCGGGCTGCGGCGTCGCCGGCACGGGCGAAGGTGTCGCCGTACGGACGGGTGACGGTACCGGGGACGGGGTTGCGGTGCGGACCGGCGAGGGCACCGGGGACGGGGTTGCCGTGTGGACCGGTGACGGCACCGGGGACGGGGTCGCATGGCTGCCGGTCTGGGCCGCCTGGGCGGCCACGGTGCCGGCGACCGCCAAGGCCGCGCCTACGGCGGAGACCCCCAGGGCGGCACGGAGCCTGCGGGCACGGCTGATGCGGGATGCGCGGTGTGCGGACATGGGTTCCTTCGGTCGTTCGGGGTCGGACATCTGGTCGAAGTGGAGGCCTCCAACCCGACAGACGTCCGACCCCGCCCGAGGTTGCAGGCGACGACCGAGGAATTTTCCGCACAGCCCGCGCTCTGCCTCCATCACCCGCGCGCTGCCCCTGCCCGGCCGTGCCTTGCCCCGCCGTTCGGACCTTGCCCCCTGTCCGGCCGCGCGTGGCCCCCGCTGTTCGCGCCCTGCACGCCGGTCGGCCGCGCCTTGCCCCTGCCAATTCGTGCTGGTCGCCGCGCCCTGCTACCTCTGCCAGAGCCTGCTGGAGTCCGGCGTGCTAGTGGACCGGCCGGAGCCGGAGGACCCCCCGATCAACACCGGCTTCCTGGTGCAGCGTCCCGGCGCCGTCGACACTCCCGACGTGGAGCGCGTCCGTACCCTCCTCATCGGAGCGGCTCGCAGCTGGTAAGCCTTCCCGAGGGCGACCGGGCGAGGAAGTCCTCGGTGAGAAAGTCCTCGCCGAGGCCGACGCCGAGATCCTGACGGAAGCCGGTCACGCGCCCGCGCCCGCGTCCGCGCCCTGCCTGCCGTCCCTCCACTCCGACACCAGCACCGACCAGATCTCCTCGTCGTGGCGCTCACCCCGGTACGGGTAACTCTCCCGCAGGACGGCCTCCTTGTGCATGCCGAGCCGACGGGCGACCGCGATGCTGGGCGCGTTCCCGGCCGACACCCACCACTCCACCCGGTGGATGCCCCGCTCCCGGATCGCCCAGTCGACGAGCAGACGCGCGGCCCGGGTCACCAACCCCCGGCCCACCGCGTCCGGTTCGAGCCAGCAGCCCGCCTCCGCCGTGCCCTGTTCGACGTCCATCCGGCGCAGGATCACCGCCCCGACCAGCGTGCCGTCCAGCCGGATCGCCCGGATGAGCCCCGCGTCGGCCGTCTCCTTCTCGGCGTAGGCCGTCAGGAACGCCCGGGCGGCAGCCAGGTCCGTGACCACGTCGGGCAGCCCGTTGAACCGCCCGATGAACTCCCGGCCGCGATCCACGTGGGCGAGGAACTCCTCGGCCTGCCAAGGCTGGAGGGGGCACAGCTCGGCGCCGTCGGCACCGAGGTCGGTCGCGTACATGGTCACCTTCAGGTCATCGGACGGGACATCTGGTACGCATCATCTCAGCCGCCGGCCGTCCTGAACCCATGGTCTGACATCGTTGTCCTCCGCTCCGAATGGCGGTGCGGGGGCGCGCGGCCGACGATGGAGGCGTGGGGTACGGTCGCCGCCGCAGCGCCGGTGCCGTCCGAGGCCGCCGGGGGACGGTGGCCGGCCCCGGCCGCGGTCAGCGGCCGGAAGGGAGGACACCGTCATGCTGGAAGTGAAGACGGTCGAGAAGCCGGATGAACGGCGTGACTTCCCCCGCGGCCACCTCGAAGCCCTCCACCTGACCGGGCTCGACTTCGCGGTGGGCACCTTCGAACCGGGCTGGCGCTGGTCGGAGTCCGTGGCGCCGATCGCGGGCACCAAGAGCTGCATGGTCCCCCACAACGGATATGTGGTGAAGGGACGGATGCATCTGCAGATGGACGACGGCGGCGAGGGCGAGATCGGCCCCGGCGACGTCTTCGTGTGCCCGCCCGGCCATGACGCCTGGGTGGTGGGCGACGAGCAGGTCGTGGTCTACGACTTCGCCGGGACCATGGCGAAGGAGTACGCGAAAGGCTGAGAGACGGGCTGCCGGCGTGGTACCGGGTCGCACGGTGTGCGACCCGGTCGCATGCCTGGGGCGGCTTTCACCGCCGGACCTCTGCCGTCATCCCTGGAAGGCGGTCGCCCCCTCCTCCGCGAACGCGATGGCGTCCGAGTGGCCGAACAGGCCGGGCAGGCCGCCTGTGTGGACGAACACCGTCTTCTCGCCCGGCCGGATGTCACCGTCGCGGACGGCTGCCTGGAGCCCGGCGAGGGCCCGGCCCGTGTAGACGGGGTCGAGCACCAGGCCCTCGGTGCGGGCGGCGAGCCGGAGCGCCTGCGAGGCCGGGCCGGTCAGTGCCGCGTATCCGGCGCCCACCTGGTCGCGGCGCACCCGCAGCCCCTCGGCCGTGACCTTCTCCGGGGTGAGCGGTGTCGCGAACTCCGCCACGGCGGCCGCCGGGTCGGGCAGGGCGCCCACGTCGACGCCGAGCACCGAGCCGGCGCCCAGGGCGGCGACCAGGCCGGCCATGGTGCCGCCGGAGCCCAGCGCGACCACCACCGTCCGCAGCTCCGGCAGCTGCTCGTCCAGCTCCTCGCCGCAGCGCACATAGCCCCGGGCGCCCAGCACGCCAGAACCGCCGAACGGGATCAGGGCGGGCCGGGCGCCGTCGGCCCGCAGCCGCGCGCACACCTCGGCCGCCGCCGCGTCCAGCCCCGCTCGATCCACGTCGCCCGACCAGGCGATCCGCGCCCCGAACAGCCCGTCCAGGGCGAGGTTCCCGGAGTGGGAGGCCCCGGGCGCGCCGCGCAGGACGAGGACGGCGGACAGGCCGAGCCGGGCGGCCGCGGCGGCGGTCAGCCGGGCGTGGTTGCTCTGCGGGGCGCCGGTCGTCACGAGGGTGTCGGCGCCCTCGGCGAGGGCCGCGCCCACGGTCCACTCCAGCTTGCGGATCTTGTTTCCGCCGCCGCCCGGACCGGTCAGGTCGTCCCGTTTGATCCACAGGTCCTCGGGTCCGAGTCCGAGCGCGGCGGCCAGCCGGGGCGCCGGTTCGACGGGGGTGGGGAAGGTGCCGAGCGGTACGGGGGAGTGGCTCATGGCGTTCGTCGTCCTTCGCTGCGGATCGATCAGGTGGCGATCAGGTGCGGATCGCGGTCGTTCGGGGCCAGTCGATCACACCGGCAGCAGACGGGCGATCAGCGCGCTGAGCTGGCGGGCCGTACGGCACTCGTGCATCTCGACCAGGTCGGCGTACGCGGGCGCGGCCGAGTCGCCGGTGCCCCACTGCGCGCGCGGCTCGGGGTTGAGCCAGTACACCCGGCGGGCCCGCCGGGCGACCTCGCGTACCGCGGCCAGGTTCGGGTCGCTCATGTTCGTCCGGGCGTCCCCGAGGACGAACACGGTGGTGCGCGGGCCGACCGCGTCGCCGTACCGCTCGGCGAACTCGCCCAGCGCCACGCCGTAGTCGCTGCTGCCGTGCCACCCGGTGAGCGCGGCTTCCGCGCGGATCCGGGTGCTGAGTCCGTCGGGGTCGGCGCGGCCGTGGTCGAGCAGGCCGGTCACCTCGTCCAGCCGGTTGACGAAGGCGAACACGCGGATCTTGCTGAACTGGTCGTGCAGCGCCTGCACCAGCAGCATCGTGAAGTCCGAGAAGCCCGACACCGAGCCGGACACATCGCACAGCAGCACCAGTTCGGGGCGGACCGGGCGACGCCTGCGCAGCACCGGCCGCATCGGCACCCCGCCCGTGGACAGCGAGGAGCGCAGCGTGCGGCGCAGGTCGACCGAGCCGCGCGCGGCCCGGCGCCGGCGCGCCGCCAGCCGGGTGGCCAGCTTGCGCGCCAGCGGCTGAACCGCCCTGCGCAGCTCGGCCAGTTGGTCCCGGCCCGCGAACAGGAAGTCCACCCGGTCGGCGGTCGGTACGACGCCGCGCCGGGCGATCTCGTCCCGCCCGCGCCGCTCGGCGACCCGGCGCCGTGCCTCCGCGCCGACCATCCGCCGGAACTCCTCGATACGGCGCCGGATCTCGTCGTCCAGCAGCCGGTCCGCGAAGCCCGCGCCGCTGCCGTCCCGGCCCCGGACGTCCGCCCGTACCCGGGCCAGCAGGGTCTGCGGACGCAGCCGTTCGAGCGTCTGGTACGCCGACCAGCCGTCGGCGCCCGGTGAACTGCCGTATCCGCCGAAGCCGTCGACGGCCTCGGCGGCCAACTGGGCCATCAGGGACTGGTCGTTGCCGGCAAGCGCCTGGGCCAGCCGGTCGCGCAGCTCGTCCCGGTCCGCGCCGGGGGCGTGCAGGCCGCCGACCGTGCGCGGGAAGTACAGGTCGAAGACCGGGTCGAACACCGCCCGCTGCCCCGGACCGTGCAGCAGCGTCGCGGCCAGCCCCTCGCGCAGCCGCTCCCGGTCCGCGAGCCCCAGCGCCTGGACCGCGCGGGCCGCGTCCACGCTCTCGCCGGTACCGATCCGCACGCCGTGCGCGCGCAGCGCCCCGACAAGGCCGGTGATGCGGTCGGCGACCTCGGTCACAGCGCGTCCAGATCGAGCTTCGCCGCCGCCTTCTGGATGTCGTCCTGATGCTTGAGGATCACCCCGAGGCTGTCCCGTACGACGGTCTCGTCCAGGGTGTCGGCGCCCAGGGCCAGCAGGGTGCGCGCCCAGTCGATGGTCTCGGCGACGGACGGCATCTTACGCAGGTCCATCGCGCGCAGCGCCCCGACCACCCGGACCACCGACTCGGTCAGCGCCGTGCCGAGGCCCGGCACCTTCAGCCGTACGATCCGCCGCTCCAGCTCCTCCTCGGGGAAGCCGATGTGCAGGAACAGACAGCGGCGGCGCAGCGCCTCGGACAGCTCCCGGCCGGCGTTGGAGGTGAGGACGACGAACGGGCGGCGGGTCGCGGTGACCGTGCCCAGCTCCGGGACCGTGATCTGGAAGTCGCTGAGCACCTCCAGCAGCAGCCCCTCCATCTCGACGTCGGCCTTGTCGGTCTCGTCGATCAGCAGCACCGTCGGCTCGTCACCGCGGATGGCGGTCAGCAGCGGGCGGGGGAGCAGGAACTCCTCGCTGAAGATGTCCGTGCGGGTCTCGTCCCAGCTTTCCTCACGCCCGGCGCTGATGCGCAGCAGCTGCTTGGCGTGGTTCCACTCGTACAGGGCCCGGGACTCGTCCACGCCCTCGTAGCACTGCAGCCGTACCAGCCGGGCCCCGGCCACCTGGGCCACGGCCTTGGCCAGCTCGGTCTTGCCGACCCCGGCGGGGCCCTCCACCAGCAGCGGCTTGCCCAGCCGGTCGGCGAGGAACACGGTCGTGGCGACGGCGGGCGAGGCGAGATAGCCGGTCTCGGCGAGGCGGGCGGAGACGTCGTCGACGGACGTGAACAACGGGGCCTCCGGCGGGTCGGGAACGGTGTCCGATTTCCCTCCTATCTAAGCGCTTGTTCAGCGCCCCTGTCACGTGGATTCGGCGGATCGGGCCGCGACGGCGAGCGATATACACCGATCGGTTTCCTTTCGTCCGCGCTCCGGTTAACCTCGGCCGCATGGCCTCCACAGACAAGGTGTCCCCGCGCGACCGGCTGCTCGACGCGGCGGCCCGGCTCTCCTACCGCGACGGCGTCTCCGTCGGCATCGAGGCGCTGTGCCGGGAGGCAGGCATCTCCAAGCGGTCGATGTACCAGCTCTTCGACAGCAAGGACGCGATGCTGGCCGCGAGCCTGGAGCGGCGCGGCCCCTGGTACGACGCCCAGCTGGCGCACCCCGACCCGGAGGCCGCCACCCCGCGCGAACGCATCCTGTACGTCTTCGAACGCCTGGCGCGTGCCTCCCTGGACGCCGACTACCACGGCTGCCCCTACCTGGCCGTCCTGGTGGAGCTGAAGAACCCGGAGCACCCGGCGAGCGTCGTCGCCCGCACGGTCAAGGAACGGCTGGCCGCGACCTTTCGTGCCGAGGCCGAGCGCGGCGGCGCCCGCGACCCCGGGCTGCTCGCCCGCCAGCTCGTGCTGGTCTTCGACGGCGCCAGCGCCCGGGCCGGCGCGGGAGTGGAACGCCTGGACGACGGGCTCGCCACGACAACGGCGACCGCGCTCCTGGACGCGGCAGGGATGGAGTAGCAACCGAGTAGCAACCGAGTAGCACCCACCCCACCAGCTACCCCGCGGCGGCTCCCGCACGGCCCCCATACGGGCCAGCACAACGCGCCGACCGGCTCGCCCGGCCGGTCCAATGAAACCGTGACCGCACCCCCGGACGACTGCCTCGCGCGCAACGAATGGATCTGCGGCGCCTATCTGAGCAGCCGCCGCCAGATTCTCCTGGACGCGGTCGTCCAGCATCTCCAGCTGACCGCCCTCTCGGTCCTCATCGGGCTGGCCGTCGCGCTGCCGCTCGCGGTGCTCGCCCGCCGCTGGGGCTGGGCGGCCGGCCCGGTCCTCGCCGCGACGACGATCCTCTACACGATCCCGTCCCTGGCGATGTTCTCCCTGCTCCTGCCCCTGTACGGCCTCTCGGCCACGCTCGTCGTCGCCGGGCTCGTGCTGTACTCGCTGACCCTGCTCGTCCGGAACATCCTCGCGGGCCTGCGCGCCGTACCCGAGGAGACCCGGCAGGCCGCGCGCGGCCTCGGCTACGGCCCGATCCGCCTGCTGCTCACCGTGGAACTGCCCCTCGCCCTGCCCGCCGCGATGGCCGGCCTGCGCATCGCCACCGTCTCGGCGGTCTCCCTGGTCACGGTCGGCGCGATCGTCGGCTTCGGCGGCCTCGGCAACCTCATCTACGCGGGCATGAACACCTACTTCAAGGCCCAGGTGCTCACCGCGTCCGTGCTGTGCGTGCTCATCGCCGTCGCCGCCGACCTGCTTCTGCTGGGGGTGCAGTGGCTGATCACGCCGTGGACACGGGCGGGGCGCACCCGCATGCCTCCCCGGCGGGGCCGAGCGCGCATCAGGGCCGCCGAGGCGAAGGCGGGCCGCGCATGAGCACGCTCGCCGCCAGCTGGCACTGGCTCACCGACCCCGCGCACTGGTCGGGCGACGACGGCATCGGGCACCGGCTGCTGCAGCACCTGGCGCTCACCGTCGTCTGCCTGCTCCTCAGCTGCCTGATCGCGCTGCCCGTCGCCCTCGTCCTCGGCCACCTCGGCAAGGGCGGCGCACTCGCCGTCAACATCTCCAACGTCGGCCGTGCCGTGCCCACCTTCGCCGTCCTGGTCCTGCTGCTCCTGACCCCGGTCGGCAGGTGGGGCGAGGGGCCGACGGTGGTGGCCCTGGTGCTGTTCGCCGTCCCACCGCTGCTCACCAACGCCTACGTCGGGGTGCGCGAGGTCGACCGCGGCGTCGTCCGGGCCGCGCGGGGCATGGGCATGACGGGTCGGCAGATGCTGCTGCGCGTGGAACTGCCCCTCGCCCTGCCGATGGTCCTGACCGGGGTGCGGATCGCCGCGGTCCAGCTCGTCGCCACCGCCACCATCGCCGCGCTCGCGGGCGGCGGCGGGCTCGGCCGGATCATCACCGCCGGCTTCAACCTCGCCAGCACACCCCAGGTGGTCGCGGGCGCCCTGCTCGTCGCCGTGTTCGCACTCGTCGTCGAGGGCGTCTTCGAGATCGCCGAACGACTGGCACCGGTGTGGGCCAGGGGCGGCCGATGAGAAGAGCCCTCCCGGCCCTCGCCCTGCTCACCCTCACCGCCTGCTCCACCGGCCCCTCCCTGGAGAACCGCGGCCAGGTCACCGCACCGCCCGGCGACAGCCACCACCTGACCATCGGCTCGGCCGGTTTCACCGAGAGCGACCTGCTTGCCCAGATGTACGCCCTGCTGCTGAACCAGGACGGCTACAAGACCTCGATCCTCACCGTCGCCAACCGCGAGCTGTACGAACCAGCGCTGGAGTCGGGCCAGATCGACGTCGTACCGGAGTACGCGGCCACCTTCGCCGACTGGCTGAACGCCAAGACCCACGGAGCCGACGCGAAGCCCGTCGGCTCGCCCGATCTCGCCGCCACGATGAGGGCCCTGCGCGCACTCGCCACGCCCCGCGGGCTCACCGTCCTTGCGCCCGGCCGCGCCGTCGACCAGAACGCCTTCGCGGTCAGCGCCGACTACGCCCGCCGGCACGGCCTCACCACGCTCAGCGACCTCGGCGCCTCGAAGCTGGGCGTACGGATCGCGGCGGGCGACGAGTGCGTCCAACGCCCCTACTGCGAGCCGGGGTTGAAGAAGGTGTACGGCATCGACATCACCGGCGTCGACCCCAAGGGCGTCGGCACCACCCAGGCCAAGCGGGCCGTTCAGGAGGGCCGGGACCAGATGGTGCTGACCACCACCACGGACGCCACGCTCGACTCCTTCGGCCTGGTCCTGCTCGCCGACGACAGGCATCTGCAGAACGCCGACTACGTGGTCCCGGTCGTCAACCGCTCCCGCGCGGGCAGCGAGCGCGTGGCCAAGGCGCTGGGCAAGCTCAACGACGTCCTCACGACCCAGGACCTGGCGCAGCTGAACCAGCAGGTGGACAGCTGGCGCCGGCTGCCCGCCGACGTGGCCCGGACCTATCTCAAGGACAAGGGCCTGCTGAAGTGAACCAGGCCTGCCGCGGCGGGTCAGGCCTCGGACACCGAGTCGAAGCTGACCTGCCCGCGCGCCACGCCCCGCGCGTCCGCGTCCACCGAGCGGCGCAGCGCCTCGTGCAGCTTCGCCGGGGTGAGCACGCCCAGGAAGCGCGCGCCGTCCAGCACCGCGACCCACCCGGCGTCGTGCTGCAGCATCACCCCGAACGCCTGTTTAAGCGGCGCTCCCACCGGTACCCACGCGGTCATCCGGTGGGTCAGCTGCCCGACGGTGCCGCCCGCCGTCAGCTCGTCGATGCCGGCCCAGCCGTGCAGATCGCCGCCCGCGTCGAGGACGACGGCCCAGCGGGCGCGCTCGGCCCGCAGCCGTTCCACGGCCCGTTCGGCGGGCTCGTCCAGCCGGGCCACCGGCGGCTGCTCCAGGTCGTCCGGCTCGATCGCGGTGACCGACAGGCGCTTCAGCCCGCGGTCGGCGCCCACGAAGGAGGCGACGTACGGTGTCGCGGGCGCGCCGAGCACCGTGCCCGGCGTGTCGAACTGCTCGATGCGCCCCTGCCCGTACACGGCGATCCGGTCGCCGAGCCGGACGGCCTCCTCGATGTCGTGCGTGACCAGCAGGACGGTCTTGCGTACCGCGGCCTGCATCCGCAGGAACTCGTCCTGCAACTGCTCGCGCACCACCGGGTCGACCGCGCCGAACGGCTCGTCCATCAGCAGCACCGGCGGATCCGCCGCGAGCGCCCGCGCCACCCCGACCCGCTGCCGCTGCCCGCCGGACAGCTGCTCCGGATAGCGCGGCCCGTACGTCTTCGGGTCGAGCCCCACCAGATCCAGCAGCTCGGCGGCGCGCGCCCGCGCCTTCGCCCGTGTCCAGCCGAGCAGCGCGGGCACGGCCGCGGTGTTGTCCAGCACGGTGCGGTGCGGGAAGAGGCCCACCTGCTGGATGACATATCCGATACGGCGGCGCAGCCGCACCGGGTCGACGGAGGCGATGTCCTCGCCCTCGACGTAGATCCGGCCGGAGGTCGGCTCGATCAGCCGGTTGACCATCATCATGGTCGTCGTCTTGCCGCAGCCGGACGGGCCGACGAGCGTGACCAGCTCACCCTCGGCCACGTCGAAGGAGAGGTCGTCCACGGCCGTCGTACCGTCCGGATACCGCTTGGTGACCTGCTCGAACCGGATCATTCCCTCACGCTAACGGCGCCGCCCGCGGCCTGCCCGCCGGTGCGGGGAAACGGGTCACCCTCAGCCGGGCGCCGCGTTCCGTCAGCTGAGCAGGATCACTTCCAGTGTGCGCGGGCCGTGTACGCCCTCCACCCGGTCCAGTTCGATGTCGCTGGTGGCCGACGGCCCCGAGATCCAGGTCAACGGGCGGGCCGGATCGAGGCGTTCGAGGGCCTGCGGGACCGAGGAGACCACCTGGTCCGGGACGCGGACGACACAGATGTGGTGGTCCGGGATGAGCGAGATACGGCGCCGGCCCTGGTCCGGGGAGCCGTCCAGCACGATCGTGCCGGTCTCGGCGATCGCCACGGCACACCCGGTCACCACACTGTCCACCTGGTCCAGCCGCTGCGGCGTGCTCACCGCCCGGTCGTGGATCCGCACCGGGTCCGCGGCGGACATCCACTCCGGCGGCAGTCCGGGCGGCACCAGCACCTCCCGCGAGCCGTGCTCGGCGAGCAGCCGCATGACGAGGAGCGGCATCTCCTCGGCGTCACTGCGGTGCACGATCGCCCGGTAGTCCGCGAGGTTCTCGGCCAGCAGCTCCACCGTCTGCCCGGTCGTGCGCCGCCCGTGCTCGCGCAGATAGTCCCGGCCGACGGCCTCCTCGTACGGCCGCTCGTCCGGTGTCACATCGGCGAGTGCCCGCCGCACCCGGCCCAGCACCCTGTCCCTGCCGCTCACTTGACACCGTCCTTTCCGCCCTGGCTGCGCTGCCACCAGTCCCGGAACGGCTCCGGCGGCACGGCCGGCAGATCCCGGGTGCCGCTCCACGCCCGTCCCGGACCCGGCAGCGTACGGGGGTGCAGCCGGCGGGTGCGGGAGGCGAGCCGCTGGCCGGTGCGCAGGGCGCCGGGGTGGGTGAACGCCCAGCGCGCCGCGCGCATGGCCGCCCGCTCCGCCGCGTGCCCCTTGGCCGGCTTCAGCACCACCTTGTTGCCCTGCCGCACCGCCGGACCGCCCTCCACGACCCGCTCCCGCAGGTGCACCAGCACCTCGGGGATGTCGATGGCGACCGGGCACACCTCGTAGCAGGCACCGCACAGACTCGACGCGTACGGCAGGGAGGCGTCGATCTCGCTTGCGGTGCCCCGGAGTTGGGGGCTGAGGATGGCGCCGATCGGGCCCGGGTAGACCGAGCCGTAGGCGTGTCCGCCGGCCCGCTCGTAGACGGGGCAGACGTTGAGACAGGCCGAGCAGCGGATGCAGCGCAGGGCCTGGCGGCCGACCTGGTCGGCGAGGGTGTCGGTGCGGCCGTTGTCGAGCAGCACCAGATGGAAGGCCCGGGGCCCGTCGCCGTCGGTCGTGCCGGTCCACATGCTGGTGTACGGGTTCATGCGCTCGGCGGTGGAGGAGCGGGGCAGGGTCTGCAGGAACACCTCCAGGTCCCGCCAGGTCGGCACCACCTTCTCGATGCCGACGACCGAGATCAGCGTCTCCGGCAGGGTCAGACACATCCGGCCGTTGCCCTCGGACTCCACGACCACCAGCGTGCCGGTCTCGGCGACCATGAAGTTGGCGCCGGAGATCCCGACCTTGGCCCGCAGGAACTTCTCGCGCAGATGCAGCCGCGCGGCCTCGGCGAGTTCGGCGGGGGTGTCGGTGAGCCCCTCGGGGGCCGGCCGACCCCACGCGCCCATCTCCGCCCGGAAGATGTCCCGGATCTCACCCCGGTTGCGGTGGATGGCCGGCACCAGGATGTGCGAGGGCCGGTCCCTGCCCAACTGCACGATCAGCTCGGCGAGATCGGTCTCGTAGGCGCGGATGCCTTCTTCGAGAAGGGCTTCATTGAGCCCGATCTCCTGTGTCGCCATCGACTTGACCTTGACGACCTCCGACTCACCGGTCTCCTTGACGAGCCGGGCGACGATCCGGTTGGCCTCGTCCGCGTCGGCCGCCCAGTGGACCGCACCGCCCGCCGCCGTGACCGACTCCTCCAACTGCACCAGATAGCGGTCGAGATGGCGCAGCGTGTGGTCCTTGATCCGGCGGCCCGCCTCCCGCAGCGCCGCCCAGTCGTCCAACTCGGCGACGGCGCGGCCCCGTTTGGCGCGGATGGTGTGAGTGGCATGCCGCAGGTTGCCCCGAAGGACGGGATTGTGAACGGCATCGTGCGCGGCCTTCGGGAAGGCCGGCATGCCGACGAACGTTCCGCTCATGCCGCCGGTTCCTCCTCGGTGCTCGCCAGGATCTCCGCGATGTGCACCGGCCGCATGGCTGTCCTCAGCCGGCTCATCGTGCCTCCGATGTGCATCAGGCACGAGTTGTCGGCCGCGCACAGCACCTCCGCGCCCGTCGACTCGGCACTGCGCACCTTGTCCGCGCCCATCGCCGCCGACACCTCCGCATTCTTCAGGGCGAACGTGCCCCCGAACCCGCAGCACTCCTCGGCACCCGGCAACTCGACCAGCTCCAGGCCCTTGACCGCCTGAAGAAGCCGGTGCGGCCGGTCGCCGAGCCCCAGGGAGCGCAGTCCGTGACAGGTCGGATGGTAAGTGACTTTGTGCGGGTAGAAGGCACCGACGTCCGTCACTCCGAGCACGTCCACCAGGAACTCCGTCAGCTCGTACGTCTTCGGCACCACCGGCGCCAGCGCCCGCGCCAGCGAGTCCCCGCGGCCCTCGGCGCGCGCCCGCTCGCCCATCCGCGGATACAGCTCACGCACCATCGCCCCGCACGACCCGGACGGGGTCACGATCGCGTCGTAGGCGCCGAAGACATCGGAGTAGTGCCGGGCCAGCGGCTCGGCCTCGTGCCGATAACCGGTGTTGTAGTGCGCCTGCCCGCAGCAGCTCTGGCCCATCGGGAAATCGATGTCGACACCCAGTCTGGTCAGCAGTTTCACCACGGCACGGCCGGTGTCCGGATAGAGCGTGTCGTTGACACAGGTCAGGAACAGGGCGACACGCATCACGGCTCCTCGGGATCGATCATCGGACGAGTGCAGGGTAGTAGGCGGACGCCGCCGAGGGGAGAGGTCCGCTCAGCGCGTGGCGAGCCGCGACTCGGCCTCCCGCCAGCGCGCGTCGTCGCCACGCGGCGCGTACCGGGTCAGCGGCTGGGTGCGGGTGAGCAGCCGGCGCATCGCGGCCAGGTCGCCGGCCAGGCCGTGGGCGCGGGCCTGGACCAGGACGTTGCCGAGGGCCGCCGCCTCCGTCGCGGCGGCCACCACGGGCAGCCCGCAGGCATCGGCGGTCAGCTGGCACAGCAGCGCGTTACGGGTGCCGCCCCCGACGACGTGCACCACGTCCACCGGATGGTCCGCCAGCCGCTGCGCGTCCGCGACGGCCCGCCGGTGGGCGAGGGCCAGCGAGTCCAGGATGCACCGGGTGACCTCGGCCCGCGTCGCCGGCACCGGCTGCCCGGACGCCCGGCACGCCTCGGCGATCCGCTCCGGCATCCGGCCCGGCGCCAAGAACGCCGCGTCCCCGGCGTCCACCACCGAGCGCAGCGCCCGCACGGCTCCGGCCTCGCGCAGCAGACGCCCCAAGTCCGTCTCGCCCCAGGCCCGTT
The DNA here is from genome assembly GCF_040680235.1 of Streptomyces sp. NPDC052101. Taxonomy (NCBI): domain Bacteria; kingdom Bacillati; phylum Actinomycetota; class Actinomycetes; order Kitasatosporales; family Streptomycetaceae; genus Streptomyces; species Streptomyces sp. NPDC052101. Next base: position 85,520 of record NZ_JBFAWH010000026.1, on the reverse strand, counting down.
GGCACTCCTGGAGCAGCCACAGCCCCATGATGTTGCGCAGATACCGGACCGTGCCGTCGAGCCCCAGCTCATTGGTGAAGTTCGCGACCCTGCTCGCCTCGGTGAGCACCGGAGCGGACAGCTCCAGGCCCGCCAGGGACCAGGTCCCGGTGCAGATGTAGGCGAAGCGTTCACCGGTCGCCGGGACTGCGGCGACCGCGGAGGCGGTGTCGTGCGAGCCGACGGCCGTCACCGGCACCGGACCGGTCAGCCCCGTCTCCTCCAGCACCTGGGGCCGCAGCACCCCGGCCGGATCGCCGGGCTGCCGCAACGGCGCGAACAGCCCGAGGTCGACACCGAGCCGTTCGGCGATGCCGTACGACCATGTCCGGGTGCGCGGGTCGATCAGCTGGGTGGTGGAGGCGTTGGTCAGCTCGGTTCCCTGCTCGCCGGTCAGCCAGTACGACAGCAGGTCCGGGATCAGCAACAGCCGCTCCGCCTTGGCGAGTTGGATGGTGGAGCGGGCGGCCGTGAGCTGGCACAGGGTGTTGAACGGCGCGTACTGGATGCCGGTCGCCGCATACAGCTCCTCGGGCGGCACGGTCGCCCACACCTTCTCCGCGACGCCCTGCGTGCGGGCGTCGCGATAGTGCACCGGGTTGCCCAGCAGGGCCCCGTCGGCGTCCAGCAGCCCGTAGTCGACGGCCCAGCTGTCGATGCCGACGGAGTCCACCCGGCCCGCCGCCCGAAGTCCGTCCAGGACACCCCGGTAGAGGCCGAGGACGTCCCAGCGCAGTCCTTCCGCGAGGCGCACCGGCCGGTTCGGGAACCGGTGCGCCTCGCTCAGCTCCAGCGAGTCCGGGCCGACGCGACCGACCATGACGCGCCCACTGGAGGCGCCGAGGTCGACCGCGGCGTACGACCTCACGCCCGGGTTCATGCCCGCGCTCATCGCAGGAACGCGGCCGCCACACCCGCGTCGACCGGGATGTGCAGCCCCGTGGTGTGGGTGAGGTCGCCACCGGTGAGCGCGAAGACGGCACCCGCGACATGCTCGGGCAGCACTTCCCGCTTCAGGATCGTCCGCCGCGCGTAGAACTCGCCCAGCTTCTCCTCCGGCACCCCGTACACCGCGGCCCGCCGCGCCCCCCAGCCGCCCGCGAAGATTCCGGAGCCGCGCACCACGCCGTCCGGATTGACCCCGTTGACCCGGATCCCGTGCTCACCCAACTCGGCGGCCAGCAAACGCACTTGATGAGCCTGATCGGCCTTGGCGGCGGAGTAGGCGATGTTGTCGGGCCCGGCGAACACGGCGTTCTTCGAGGCGATGTACACGATGTCACCGCCCAGCCCCTGCGCGATCATCACCCGTGCCGCCTCCCGCGAGACCAGGAAGGACCCGCGGGCCATGATGTCGTGCTGGAGGTCCCAGTCCCGCACCGACGTCTCCAGCAGCGGCTTGGAGAGGGAGATCCCGGCGTTGTTCACGACGAGGTCGACCCCGCCGAACGCGAGCACGGCCGTCCGGAACGTGGCGGCGATCTGCTCCTCGTCGGTGACGTCGACGGTGACGGGGACGGCCCTGTCCGGCCCGCCCAGCTCCTCGGCGACGGCGGCGGCGCTCTCGCCGTTCAGATCGGCGACCACGACGCAGGCGCCCTCGGCGACCAGCCGGTGCGCGATCGCCCTCCCGATCCCGCTGCCCGCCCCGGTGACGACGGCCACCCGTGTCGCCAGCGGCTTCGGCTTCGGCATGCGCTGGAGCTTCGCCTCCTCAAGGGCCCAGTACTCGATGCGGAACTTCTCGGCCTCCTCGATCGGCGCATACGTCGAAACCGCTTCCGCGCCGCGCATCACGTTGATGGCGTTGACATAGAACTCGCCGGCCACGCGGGCGGTCTGCTTGTCCTTGCCGAAGGAGAACATGCCGACCCCGGGGATCAGCACGATCGCCGGATCGGCACCGCGCATGGCGGGGGAGTCGGGCAGCGCATGCCGCGCGTAGTAGGCGGCATACTCCTCCCGGTACTCCGCATGCAGCTCCTTCAGCCGGGCGACGGCCTCCTCCAGCGGCGCGGCCGGCGGCAGGTCCAGCACCAGCGGCCGTACCTTCGTACGCAGGAAGTGGTCGGGGCAGGAGGTGCCGAGCGCGGCGAGCCGGGGATGCCCGGCGCGGGAGAGGAAGTCCAGCACCACGTCGGCGTCCTCGAAGTGCCCTACCTGTGGCCGGTCCTGGGAAGCGAGCGCCCGCACATACGGCGCGAGCGCCGCCGCCCGCGCCCTCCGCCCGGCCTCGGGCAGCGCCTCGTACCCCTCGACGACCGGCCCGAAGGGCTCCGCCCTGCCGTGCCGGGCGAGGAACTCCTCGGCCGTGCGGATGATGTGCAGCGAGTTGCGCTCGCACTCCTCGGAGCTGTCGCCCCAGGCGGTGATGCCGTGCCCGCCGAGAACGCACCCTACGGCCTGCGGATGGGCGGCCTTGATCGCGGCGATGTCGAGCCCCAGCTGAAATCCGGGCCGTCGCCATGGCACCCACACCACGCTGTCCCCGAAGCACTCGGCGGTCAGTTGCTCGCCGTCGGCCGCGCAGGCGAGCGCGATTCCCGAGTCGGGATGCAGATGATCGACGTGCGGGGCGTCCACCAGCCCGTGCATGGCGGTGTCGATCGACGGTGCCGCCCCGCCCCTGCCGTGCAGACAGTAGTCGAACGCGGCGACCATCTCGTCCTCCCGCTCGACCCCGGGACAGACATCCACGAGCGCCCGCATCCGGTCCAGGCGCATCACGGCGAGTCCGGATTCGGCGAGGGTGCCGAGATCACCTCCGGATCCCTTGACCCACATCAGCTCGACATCACCACCGGTCACGGGATCGGTCGCGATGCCCTTCGCGGAGGCGTTTCCACCGGCGTAGTTGGTGTTCCGGGGATCGGAGCCGAGCCGATGGGCGCGGGCGAGGAGAGCTGCGGCTTCGGGGTGGAAGGTCATGAATTCCGGTCCTTTGAAGAAGAGGGAGGTGAACCGAAGAAGAGGGAGGTGAACCGAAGAAAGAGGGAGGTGAACTTGGCAGACGCTCAGGCTCAGGCCCCCCAACCAGCCTGCCGCCCCCCGACGCGCTCGGCGACGATCCTCTGACCCCACCCGGACCGGGCATACGCGGCAAGCGGATCCGGGTCCAAGTCCATCTCCTCCCGCACCTCACGCAGCAGAGGCCGCACATCCGTGTCGTACGCGTCCATCAGCACACCGTTGGCTCCCAGCACATCCCCGGATGCCTGAGCCGCAGCCAACGCCTCCCTGTCGACCAACAGGGCCTTGGCCGTGGCCTCCTGGACGTTCATCACCGACCGGATGATCGCCGGAATCTTCGCCTCGATGTTGTGGCACTGGTCGAGCATGAAAGCGATCTCCGGCGAGAAGCCCCCGCCCCGTACGACCTCGGACATGATCCGGAACAACTGGAAAGGATCGGCGGCCCCCACCATCAGATCGTCATCCGCGTAGAAACGGGAGTTGAAGTCGAACCCCCCGAGTCTCCCCTCCCGCAGCAACGTGGCCACGATGAACTCGATGTTGGTCCCCGGAGCGTGATGACCGGTGTCGACGACCACCCGGGCCTTCGCGCCGAGCTTGAGGCAGTGGGCGTAGGCGGTGCCCCAGTCCGGCACATCGGTCGTGTAGAAGGCCGGTTCGAAGAGCTTGTACTCCAGCAGCAGCCGCTGCCGTTCGCCGAGCCGCTCGTACACCTCGGCCAGCCCCTCCGCCAGCCGGTCCTGCCGGGCCCGGATGTGGTCCTGGCCGGGATAGTTCGTCCCGTCGGCGAACCACAGCTTCAGATCCCGCGACCCGGTCGCGTCCATGATGTCGACGCACTCCAGCAGATGATCGCGAGCCCTGCGCCGCACCGCCGCGTCCGGATGGCAGATGCTGCCCAGCCTGTACTCGTCGTCCTGGAAGGTGTTGGAGTTGATGGCGCCCAGCCCGAGCCCGCGTTCCTCGGCGTACTCGGCGAGTTCTGCGTATCCGTCACCGCCGTCGACCCGGTCCCACGGGATGTGCAGCGCGACGGTCGGGGCCACGCCGGTGAACTCGTGCACCTTCGCCGCGTCCTGCAGCTTCTCCCATGGATCGCGGGGTACGCCCGCCTGGGCGAACACCTTGAACCGGGTCCCCGAGTTCCCGTACGCCCACGACGGCGTCTCGACGGCCTGGGTCTTGAGCGCGGCCTTCACCGCGGCGAGGTCGGTCACTGCAGGACTCCTGGTGGTGTCGGCGCTGACGACAGATGCGTGAAACGATTCAGAACCGCAAGCTAGGGGCCTTCCGAAGAGGTGTCAACGGCTCCGACCAACCCCGTTGTCCGTAACTCCGCAGTGACCTTCGGATATCGAAATCTTTTCGACACGGACCCATTGACGGAACCCGGCCGCGGTGCCTACGGTCCCGGCAATCCAGTTGAAACCTTTCACGGCGCGGTGGAGGCCCTCGCGGTCGTCCTGCCGCTGTCGTCGAGGAGCCTGACATGACCCACCCGCCTGACACGGGGCCGGCGCCGGTGCTGGCGCTGAAGGGCGTCTCCAAGTCGTTCGGTGCCGTGCGCGCCCTCAGGGACATCTCCCTGGATCTGCTGCCCGGCGAGGTGCACGCCCTCGCCGGCGAGAACGGCGCGGGCAAGTCGACGCTGATCAAGACCCTCGCCGGGGTGCACCGGCCGGACGCCGGACAGGTGCTGCTCGACGGCGAGCCCGTCGTCTTCCACGGCCCCGGCGACGCCCGCGATGCCGGGATCGCCGTCATCTACCAGGAGCCCACGCTCTTCCCCGACCTGTCGATCGCCGAGAACATCTTCATGGGCCGCCGGCCCAGGCGCGCCCTGGGCCGCATCGACCACAAGGCCACCCACGCGGCCACGGCCGCCCTGATGAAACGGCTCGGCGTCGACCTCGACCCCGAGCGGCCCGCTCGCGGACTGTCGATCGCCGACCAGCAGATCGTGGAGATCGCCAAGGCGCTCTCCTTCGACGCCCGGGTCCTGATCATGGACGAGCCGACGGCCACCCTGACCGGCAGCGAGGTCGCCCGGCTCTTCGGCGTCGTGCGCACCCTGAGCGCGCAGGGCACCGCCGTGCTGTTCATCTCGCACCGGCTGGAGGAGATCTTCCAGATCTGCGAGCGCGTCACCACACTCCGGGACGGCGCCCGGATCGCCGGTGAACCGCTGGCCGGCATGACCGAGGACGACCTGGTCCGCCGGATGGTGGGCCGCGACCTGGACGCGTTGTATCCGAAGCAGGACGTCAGCCCCGGGGCGGTCGCGCTCAGCGTGCGCCGGCTGACGCGCGAAGGCGTTTTCACCGATGTTTCCTTCGAGGTGCGGCGCGGCGAGATCGTCGGTCTCGCCGGGCTGGTCGGCGCGGGCCGTACCGAGGTGGCCCGCGCGGTGTTCGGCGTCGACCGGTGGGACGCGGGGGAGGTCGAGGTCGACGGGCGCCGGCTCACCAACGGCGCGCCGTCCGCCGCCATGGCCGCCGGGCTGGCCCTCGTCCCCGAGGACCGGCGAGCCCAGGGCCTGGTGATGGGCATGTCCATCGAACGGAACATCGGGCTCACCGGGCTGCGCACTGCCGTGCGAGCCGGACTGGTCGACCGGGACGCCGAACGCAGCCGCTCGCTGGACTGGGCGGTCAGACTCCGGGTGAAGTACGCCCGGATCGCCGACGCCGTCTCCACCCTCTCCGGCGGCAACCAGCAGAAGGTCGTCCTCGCCAAGTGGCTCGCCACCGGCCCGAAGGTGCTCATCGTGGACGAGCCGACGCGCGGGATCGACGTCGGTACGAAGGCCGAGGTGCACCGGCTGCTGTCCCAGCTCGCCGCCGACGGGGTGGCGGTGCTGATGATCTCCTCCGACCTGCCGGAGATCCTCGGCATGGCCGACCGGGTGCTGGTGATGCACGAGGGCCGGCTCACCGCCGACATACCCCGCTCCCGGGCCACCGAGGAGACCGTGATGGCCGCGGTATGACGGTGACGACCCCGAACCCGGCCCCCGTCGCCGAAGCGCCCCGGTCCAGCGGGACCCGGCTGGTCGACCGTGTCCTCAGGATGCGCGAACTCGCCATCCTCGTCGTCCTCCTGGTGATGATCGCGGTCACCCAGGCGGGCAACAGCGAGTTCCTCTCCGCGCAGGGCATCAAGGACCTGCTGCTCAACGCGACCGTCCTGGTGCTGGTCGCCACCGGCCAGTCCCTCGTCGTCATCACCCGCAACGTCGACCTGTCCGTCGGCTCCACCCTCGGCATCAGCGCCTTCGCCGCCGGCACCTGTCTGCACAGAGGTGGAGACGCCTTCGTCGCGATCCTCCTCGCCGTGCTGCTCGGCACCGGCCTCGGGCTGCTCAACGGGCTGCTGGTCAGCCTCGGCCAGGTGCCCGCGCTGGTCGTCACCCTCGGCACCCTGTACATCATCCGGGGCGTCGACTCCATCTGGGTCGGATCCCGGCAGATCACCGCGGCCGACCTCCCCGGCGGTTTCGTCGGCTTCGGCTCCGCCGGCGTCTTCGCGATCCCCTGGCTGGCGGTGATCGCCCTCGCCGTGCTCGTCGGTACCGCCTACTACCTCGAACACTTCGGCAGCGGACGGGAGTTGTACGCCCTCGGCTCCAACCCAGAGGCGGCACGGCTCGCCGGTATCCCCGTACGCAAGCGCATCCTGGCCGCCTACACCTTCTGCGGCACGCTCGCCGGACTCGCCGGAGCGATGTACCTGGCCCGGTTCGGAAACGTCGACTCCGGCACCGGAAACGGTTACGAACTCACCGTCGTCAGCGCGGTCGTGGTCGGCGGTGTCGTCTTCACCGGCGGCTCGGGCAGCGTGTACGGCGCAGCCCTCGGCGCCCTGCTGCTCACCTCGGTCAACAGCGTGCTGCCCGCGCTCGGCGTCAGCTCCGTGTGGGTCCTCGCCGTCAACGGCGTCCTGCTGCTGCTCGCCATCGCCGTCGACCGGATCGTCGCGCTGCGGGTCGCGGCCGCTCTGAAGACGAAGTCGGACCCAAGGAAGACCGCCTTGGCGAAGGAGAACGCCGGTGCCTGAGTCGCTGACCCGCGCCGTCCGCTGGGACACGGTCGTCGGCGCCCTGCTCATCGTCCTGTCGCTGCTCTCGTTCGGTTGCGTGGACGGTTTCGGCAACGCCCTCAATCTGTCGTTCCTCATCGGCAACACGCTCCCGATCGCGCTGATCGCCCTGCCGATGACCCTGCTGGTGGTCGCCGGCGAGATCGATCTGTCGGTGGCGTCCACGGCCGGGCTGTCGGGGGCGGTGATGGGCAGGCTCTGGAACGAGGGCATGGCCATCGAGACGATCATCCCGCTGTGCCTGCTGCTGGGCCTCGTCTGCGGGCTGGTCAACGGCCTGCTGGTGACCCGGCTGGGCCTGCCGTCCCTCGCCGTCACCATCGGCACCCTGGCCGCCTACCGGGGCATCGCGCAGATCGTCCTCGGCTCCGACGCGGTCACCGACTTCCCCTCCCCGTACCTGGACTTCGCGGCCGGCCGCGTCGGCACCTCCTTTCTGCCGCAGGCCTTCCTGCCCTTCCTGGCGCTGCTCGCCGTCGCCGTCGTCGTCCTGCACGCCACCCCGTTCGGCCGGTCGCTGTTCGCGGTCGGCGCGAACGAGGAGGCGGCCCGGTTCGCCGGGATCCGGGTGAAGCGGACCAAGCTGCTGCTCTTCGTGGCCACCGGGTTCATGTCGGCGCTCACCGGTGTCTTCTGGGCGCTGCACTACGCCAGTGCCCGGTACGACAACGCCACCGGACTCGAACTCTCCGTCGTGGCCGCCGTGCTGCTCGGCGGAATCGACTTCGACGGCGGCAGGGGAACGCTGGGCGGTGCGATCGCCGGTGTGTTCCTGCTCGGTGCGCTGCAGAACGTGATGAGCCTGCTGAACGTCTCCGCGCAGTCGCAGATCGTCGTCACCGGTGTGCTGCTGGTCGTCTCCGTGCTCGGCCCCCGGGTCGCACGCCGGATCTCCGTCGCGAGGGTGGGCCGCAGAGCCGTCTCGACACCGACCTCCTAGCCCGTCCCCGCCCTCGTAAAGGACGCCCCGTCATGCGCAAGTCATCTCTCCGCCGGGTCTGTGCCGCCCTCGCCGCCGGTACCTCCCTCGCTCTCGCCCTCACCGCCTGCGGCGGCACCACCAAGAACGACGTCAAGGACGACAACTCCGCCGCCGCCTCCGCCGGAAAGGCCGATCCGCATGCGGCCACCAAGAAGGGGCTCACCGTCGGTTTCCTGCCCAAGCAGGTCAACAACCCCTACTTCACGACCGCCGACAGGGGCGGGCAGGAGGCGCTCGCCGAACTGGGCTCGAAGTACAAGGAGGTCGGTCCCTCCAGCGCCACCGACACCGCCGGCCAGGTCAGCTACGTCAACACCCTCACCCAGCAGCAGGTCGACGGCATCGCCGTCTCGGCGCAGGACCCCGGCGCCCTGTGCACCGCGCTCAAGCAGGCCATGAGCAACGGCATCAAGGTCGTCACCTATGACTCGGACACCGACCCGGGCTGCCGCAACGCCTTCGTCTCGCAGGCGTCCGCCGAGGATCTGGGCCGTACCGAGGTGCAGTTGCTCGCCCGGCAGATCGGGTACAGGGGCGAGATCGCGATTCTGTCGGCCGCGCAGACCGCGACCAACCAGAACACCTGGATCGGCTATATGAAGGACGAGTTGAAGGACCCCAAGTACAAGGACATCAAGCTCGTCAAGATCGCTTACGGAAACGACGACGCCCAGCAGTCGTTCCAGCAGACCCAGGGCCTGCTCCAGGAGCACCCGGACCTCAAGGGGATCATCTCCCCGACCACGGTCGGCATCAAGGCCGCAGCCCAGTACCTGTCCGGCTCCAAGTACAAGGGCAAGGTCAGGCTGACCGGACTGGGCACGCCGAACGACATGCGCATGTACGTCAAGAACGGCACCGTCGACGCCTTCGAGCTGTGGGACCCGGCGAAGCTCGGCGACCTGGCCGCCCGGACCACGGTCGCGCTGGCCTCGGGGCAGATCACCGGCAAGGAGGGCGAGACCTTCACGGCCGGGGGTACGTCGTACACCATCGGCAAGGACGGTGTGATCAACCTCGGCGGGCCGACCGTGTTCGACGCCAAGAACGTCGACCGGTTCAACTTCTAGGACAGCAGGGGTTGTCGATGCAGCGCGTGTGCTTCCTGCTGAAGGTCCGGGCGGACCGCCTCGACGAGTACCGCGGGCGGCACGCCGCCGTCTGGCCGGAGATGCTCGACGCCCTGAAGGCGACGGGCTGGCACAACTACTCGTTGTTCCTGCGCGAGGACGGCCTGCTCGTCGGCTATCTGGAGACCGAGGACTTCGCCGCCGCCCGGGCCGGCATGGCGGCGGCCGAGGTCAATGCCCGCTGGCAGGCGGAGATGGCCCCGTTCTTCGAGTCGCCGGACGGCGCCCGGCCCGACGAGGCGATGAAGCCGCTCACGGAGGTGTTCCACCTGTCATGACCGCCGCCGGAACCGGACTCGCGGCCCCTCGGGTCACCCCCCTCGGCCGCAGCCTCCTCGATCCCCAGGCCCTGTACTTCGTGTCGTACGACGGCCTCGTCAACAACAACTCGTTCCAGAAGAACGGCCTGTTCACCCACCGGGGTCGGCAGTACGCGGCCTGGTACTCCGCCGACCGCGGCGCGACCCTCGCCCGCCGCGCACCGGGTGCCGCGCACTGGTCGACGGTGACCCTCGACCACCGGCTCAAGAGCGACGACTCCCACAACGTGATCTCGATGGGTGTGTCGCGAACCGACGGCCGGCTGCATGTGGTCATGGACGCGCACAGCGACGGGTTCTGCTACGCGAAGTCCGTCGCCGGACTGCTCGACACCGCACCGGAGTGGACCCCCGGCTGCTTCGGGCCCGTCCGCACCACGCTCGACGGACTCGCCCTCACCCCGCAGTTCACCTATCCGCAGTTCGTGTCCACCCCCGAGGGCAGGCTCCAGCTCAGCTACCGCGCGGGCGTCTCCGGCGACGGCCGCAACGCCCTTGCCGAGTACGACGGTTCGAGCTGGACGGCGCTGGGGGAGTGGACCTCCGCCACCGGCACCTACACCAGCGCCCATGGCTCCAGCACGGCCCGGAACATGTATCTGCACGGCATCGAGTACGACGGCCGGGGCCGGCTGCACGCCTTCTTCACCTGGCGCGAGCAGAGCGCGTCCGTGATGTGCGGCGCCGGCGGCCTGAGCAATCACGACACCGGTTACGTCCACTCCACCGACCGCGGCCGCACCTGGCTGAACGACGCCGGCGCGGTCGTGGGCAGTACCGGCGGCCCGCTCCGGGTGGCCGTCACCGGCCCGGGGCTGGTGGTGGACCGGCTCGGCCCCGACCACTCCCTGATGAACCAGGAGAGCCAGGCCGTCGACTCGGCCGGCCGACCACACGCGATCATCAGCTACGTACCCGGCCGCTTCGGGCGGTGCACCACCGACTACGTCGCCGACCGTACCGCCCACGGGCGCGCCTTCCATCTCCGCAAGAACGCCTGCGGCGCCTGGCAGAAGACCGAGATACCCCTCCCGCTCGACTCCAGCCAGCGCACCAAGCTCCTCCTGGACCGTTACGACAACGCCTACGCCGTGCTTCCGTTCGGGCGGATCGCCGCCGCCTCCCGGGCCTCCGGACACACCGACTGGACGCTGCTGTACGACGGCGCCGGCCTGAACGCCTTCGGTGAGGTGGTGATCGACGAGACGCGGGTCCATGCGGACGACGTCCTGTCCTTCATGTACCAGGAGCGATCCACCGGTACGACGCCCTCGCCCCTCTACGTGGCCGACTTCGCCCTGCCGGCATGACGGTAATGTGAAGGTCGTCCCGCCGCCCCTCGTTCCCTGGAGGTCTTCGCCCGATGGCCCAGTCGGTGGGTATCAAGGACGTCGCCCGTGCCGCCGGAGTGTCGGTGGGCACGGTGTCGAACGTCATCAACCGTCCGGACACCGTCGCCGGCGAGACCCGGGCGCGGGTGCTGTCCGCGATCGACCGGCTCGGCTATGTCCGCAGCGAGTCCGCGCGCCAGCTGCGCGCGGGCCGCAGCCGGATCATGGGCCTGCTCGTCCTCGACATGGGCAACCCGTTCTTCGTGGACGTGGCACGGGGCGCCGAGCGTGCCGCCCGTGCGGCCGGGCTCGGGGTGATGGTGTGCAACAGCGCGCAGGACGCCGCCGAAGAGGCCGAGTACCTGTCCCTGTTCGCCGAGCAGCGGGTGCGGGGCGTGCTGCTCACCCCGGCCGACGCCACCGGCCGCAACATCGAGGCCTTCCGCCGGCACAACATCCCGTTCGTGCTGGTCGACCGGGTCTCCGAAGGCACGGCCGAATGCTCGGTGTCCGTGGACGACGTGGCGGGCGGCGCGCTCGCGGTCCGTCATCTGGTGGACGCCGGGCACCGCTCGCTGGCGTACGTCAGCGGACCGCCCGGACTCAACCAGGTGCGGGACCGCCGTACCGGAGCCCTGAACGCGCTGGCCGAGGCGGGACTCGGCCAGGAGGCGCTGCGGGAGCTGCCCACCGAGCGCCTCGACGTGGCCGCGGGCCGGGACGCCGGCGCCCGTCTGCTCGGTCTCGCCGACCGCCCCACCGCCGTGTTCTGCGCCAACGACCTGCTCGCCCTCGGTGTTCTGCAGGCCATGTACGCGGCGGGCGTCACGGTGCCGGACGACCTGGCGATCGTCGGCTACGACGACATCGAGTTCGCGGCGGCGGCCGCCGTACCGCTGACCTCCGTACGGCAGCCCGCCGTCACCATGGGCGCCCTCGCCGCCGAACTGCTGCTGGAGGAGACCGAGCAGGACGAGGGCAGCCGGACCCATGAGCACCGCCGGGTGGTGCTCCAGCCGGAGCTGGTGGTGCGCCGCTCCAGCCTCGTCGCACGCTGATCCGGGCGCTGACCGGAAGTTCAGTAACAATCCATGATCCCGGGGGTCGGCGCGCGCCCGCCGATGTGCTGAACTGGGACTCGTCCGTCCCATCCGTCCCGGGAGACCCGTTGAGCCTCAGCTACCGCCAGCCCGGCGTCATCCTCACCGACCGCCGCTTCACCGTGCCCCTCGACCATGCCGACCCGGACGGCGAGACGATCGAGTTGTACGCCCGCGAGGCGGTCGCGAGCGACAGGGCCGGGCAGGAACTGCCGTGGCTGCTGTATCTCCAGGGCGGTCCGGGCTTCGGGGCGAATCGTTTCGTCGGACGTCAGGCCTGGCTCGACCGGGCGCTGAAGGACTACCGCGTGCTGCTGCTCGACCAGCGCGGCACCGGCAGCTCCACACCGGCCACCCGGCAGACGCTCCCGCTGCGCGGCGGCCCCGCCGAGCAGGCCGGCTACCTCACCCGGTTCCGCGCCGACTCCATCGTCCGGGACTGCGAGGCCATCCGCCCCGAGGTCACCGGCGGCGCCCCGTGGACCGTGCTCGGCCAGAGCTTCGGCGGCTTCTGCACGGTGTCGTACCTCTCCCTCGCCCCCGAGGGCCTGGACACCGCCGTCATCACCGGAGGCCTGCCCTCCCTGCACGCCCACGCCGACGACGTCTACCGAGCGGCCTACCCGCGCATCGAACGCAAGGTCACCGCGCACTACGCCCGCTACCCGCAGGACGTGGAACGGGCCCGCCGGATCGCCGACCACCTCCTCACCCATGACGTGGTCCTGCCGAACGGCTACCGGCTCACGGCCGAGGCGTTCCAGTCCCTCGGCCTGATGCTCGGCATGAGCGACGGCAGCCACCGTCTGCACCATCTCCTGGAGGACGCCTTCGTGCGCGCACCGGGTGGCACCGAGCTGTCCGACGCCTTCCAGGAGCAGGCCCAGTCCCTGCTCTCGTACGCCGCCCACCCCCTCTACGCCCTCGTCCACGAGTCGGTCTACGGCCAGGACACCCGGCCCACCGGCTGGGCGGCCGAACGGATCCGCACCGAGTTCCCGCAGTTCGACGCGGCGAAGGCCCTCGCGGGCGACAGCCCGGTGCTCTTCACCGGCGAGACCATCCACCCCTGGATGTTCGACACCGACCCGGCCCTGCGCCCCCTGCGCGAGACGGCCGACCTGCTCGCCGCCCACGCCGACTGGCAGCCCCTGTACGACCCCGCCCGCCTCGCCGCCAACGAGGTCCCGGTCGCCGCCGCGATCTACCACGACGACATGTACGTCGACGCCGCCCACTCGCAGGAGACCGCCGGCGCCATCCGCGGTCTGCGCACCTGGGTCACCGACGAGTTCGAGCACGACGGGCTGCGCGCGGGCGCACCACGCGTCCTGGACCGCCTGCTGGCGCTGGCCCGCGACGAGGCGTGAAGGGGCGCGGCGGACCGCGCGACCAGCCACGACGGACCAGCGGACGACAGACAACCCTCGCGGCACCCAACCACTTCGGCGCAATCGGCGCAGCGCATAGTGTGCGGCCCATGACCGCGTCCGAGATCACTCAGCTCCAGCCCATGCCCGACGACTGGCGGCGCGCCCTGGCTGTGGTGGCCCACCCCGACGACCTGGAGTACGGGTGCTCCGCCGCCGTCGCGGCCTGGACCGACGGCGGCCGCGAGGTCGCCTATGTGCTGGCGACCCGCGGCGAGGCCGGCATCGACAGCCTCGACCCAGCGACCTGCGGCCCGCTGCGCGAGCGCGAGCAGCGGGCCAGTGCCGCCGTCGTCGGCGTCACCGGCGTGGAGTTCCTCGGCCACCGGGACGGGGTGGTCGAGTACGGCCCCGCGCTGCGCCGGGACATCGCCGCCGCGATCCGCCGCCACCGGCCCGAACTCGTCCTCACCCTCAACCACCGCGACACCTGGGGCGACGGCACCTGGAACACCCCGGACCACGTCGCCGTCGGCCGGGCCACCCTGGACGCCGTCGCGGACGCCGGCAACCGGTGGATCTTCCCGGAACTCACCGAGCAGGGCCTGGAGCCCTTCGACGGCGTCCGCTGGGTGGCGATCGCCGGCTCCAGCCGGCCCACCCACGCCGTCGACGCGGGCCCCGGCCTGGACCGGGCCGTGTACTCGCTGCTCGAACACCGCACCTACATCGAGGCGCTGACCGACCAGGACCCGCAGACCTACGTCCGTGACTTCCTGACCACGCGGACCGCCGCCACCGCCAAACGCTTCGGCGGCACCCCGGCGGTGGCCTTCGAACTCTTCAGCCGCTGACCGAGCCCCAAGGCCGCGCGGAGAACGGTTCGAGCTGCGCTGACCTGCGCCGAGCCGTGCTGACCTGCGCGATGCTGTCGGATCCGGGGTGCGCGGGCCCAGTAGGCTGTCCCCTGTGCCAGATCAGATAGGGGACCTCGCGGAGCTGCGCGGGGACTGCGCGCGCTGCTTCGGGCTGTGCTGTGTGGCCCTGCCCTTCGCCGCGTCCGCCGACTTCGCGCTCGACAAGCCCGCCGGGAAACCGTGCCCGAACCTTCAGGGCGACCACCGCTGCGGCATCCACGCCGACCTGCGGAAGAAGGGTTTCACCGGCTGCACGGTCTACGACTGCTTCGGCGCCGGCCAGAAGGTCGCGCAGGTCACCTTCGGCGGGCAGGACTGGCGTACGGGGTCCAAGGAGCACGCGCGCCGGATGTTCGACGTGTTCCCGGTCGTACGGCAGCTGCACGAGCTGCTGTGGTACCTGACCGAGGCGCTCGGCCTGCCCGCCGCCGCGCCTGTCCGTCCCGACCTGCGCCGGGCACTGGAGGAGACCGAGCGGCTGACCCGGCAGAGCCCCGGGGAACTGGCCGCGCTGGACGTGGCCGCGCACCGGCAGCAGGTCAACGCGCTGCTGCTGCGGACCAGCGAGCTGGCCCGCGCCGGCGCCGGCGGGAAGGGCGGCAAGAAAGGCAAGGGCAAGGACCGCCGGGGCGCGGATCTCATCGGGGCCCGGCTCCGGGGCGCCGATCTGCGCGGGGCGAGTCTGCGCGGCGCGTACCTCATCGCCGCCGACCTCACCGGCGCCGATCTGCGCGACGCGGACATGATCGGCGCCGATCTGCGCGACGCCGATCTGACCGACGCGGACCTCACCGGCGCCTTCTTCCTCACCCAGCCCCAGCTGAACGCTGCGCGGGGCAGCGTCGGGACCCGGTTGCCGGAGTCAGTCAGTCGGCCGGTGCACTGGACAGCGGGCCGCTGACGATTCGAAGTCCCGCGATGTGTCGTCGTTCGTCTGCGGGTCCGTCGTGGTGGTAGCCGCACGATCGACACAGCCCCGCGCCCCATTGGGGCGTTGTTCCAGCCCCAGTCGCAACCCCTCCGGCATCACCGTCAGCCTCTCCGTGACCGTCAGCCGGTAACCCGGGTCGGCCGTCAGGTCGTAGCGGCGCAGCAGCAGGCCGAGGACCAGGGTCGCCTCGTGCAGGGCGAACTGGCGGCCGATGCAGGCCCGTGCACCGGTGCCGAAGGGCTTGAAGGTGTGCGCGGGCCGGGAGCGTACGGCCTTCGCGTCGAAGCGGTCCGGGTCGAAGTGCTCGGCGTCCTCGCCCCACACCTCGGGGTCGCGGTGCAGCATCGGCGTCAGCACCAGCGCCCACGCGCCCCGGAGCATCGGATGATCGTCGGCGAGGACGGTGTCGTGCCGGGCCTCGCGGGCGAAGGCAGGGGCGGTCGGCCACAGGCGCAGGGACTCGTCCAGCACCCGGCGGACGTAGCGCAGCCTGGCGACCTGGTCGTAGCCGGGCTGTGCGGTGTCGCCCCAGACCCGGTCCACCTCGGCGCGGGCCCGGGCGGCGATCTCGGGGTGCCGGGCGAGGTAGTACAGGGCGAAGGAGAGCGCGCCCGAGGTGGTCTCGTGGCCCGCGACCAGGAAGGTGATCACCTGCTTGCGGACGTTCTCCGCCGACAGCTTCTCGCCCGTCTCCGGGTGGGCCGTCTCCAGCATCCGGTCCAGCAGATCACCGTGTCCGCCGCCCGACCGGCGCCGCTCGGCGACCAGGTCGTCCACCGTGCGGTCGAGGTGGGCCATGTCGGCCGCGTTGCGCCGGGCGGCGGCCCGCAGCACCAGCGGGGCCAGCGGCGCGGGCACGCTGTTCAGGCGCTGGGCGTAGGTGAGCGTGCCGACCATCGCGGTGACGAAGGGATGCGGCCGCTCCCGTTCGAAGGAGCCGAAGTCGTGCCCGAACCCGGTCCGTGCGATCGTCTCCAGCGTCAGCTTCGTCATGTCCCCGGGCACGTCCACGGTGCGCCCGGCCGCCGCCTCACGGTCCCAGTGATCGGTCAGCCGCCCGGCGACCGCCAGCATCATCCCGTGGTAGCCGTCCATGGCCTCCCGGCTGAAGCCGGGCGCCAAAACATCGTGCGCCAGCTGCCAGTTGGGCTCGTGGTTGTAGGCGGTGAACAGGCCGTCCCCGGCGACCGGCCGCAGATTGGCCACGCCCAGCCCGACGTGCTTGGCGAACCGGGACTCGTCGGCCAGGTCCGCGGCCGGCCGCGCGCCCCACACGAACACGAACTCCTTGCCGAAGGCCCGCCGCCGGAAGATCGGCCCCAGCTCGCGCGCGATGCGCATCGAGTCCTGCACGGGCGTACGCCGGTCGACGCCGAGCACATCGCCGAGCAGCGGAAGCCGGCGCGGCGGATGCGGGATGCGGTGCAGCTCGGGCCAGCCCTGATCGGCGCTGCGGAAACCCTTCGGCAGGCCTGTGTCCGTCCACTGCGTGGTCCCCGTCGTCCGAGTCATGACGCCGATCTCCCGCCGTGTTGTACGTGGGTTCAATAACCGGTTTCAGTCTGTGCCGCTTGTTGAACCCGCGTCAAGTAAAGTGACGCCATGCCCGCGAATCAGGGGGAACGCGTCCGGCGCAGACTCAGCACCGAGGAACGCCGTGAGCAGCTGCTGTCGGTCGGGGCGAAGCTGTTCTCGGAGAACCCCTACGACGACGTCCGGATCGAGCGGGTCGCCGAGATCGCCGGGGTCTCCCGTGGGCTGCTGTACCACTACTTCCCGACCAAGCGGGACTTCTTCGCGGCGGTCGTCGAGCGCCAGAGCGAGCGGATGCTGCGCATGACGGCGGCGGTGCCCGGCGTGCCGGTGCGCGAGCAGCTCGCCGTCGGTCTCGATGCCTACCTCGGCTATGCCGAAGCCCATGTTCACGGCTTCCGCGCCTTCCATCGCGCCGACGCGGCCGGGGACCAGGCCGTGCGCCGGGTCTACCAGCGGGCCCTCGCCGCGCAGGGGCGGCAGATCCTCGCCGCGCTCGCCGCCGACCCCGAGTTCGGGCCCGCCTTCGAGAACGCCCCGCAGGTGCGGCTGGCCGTGCGCGGCTGGCTCGCCTTCACCACCGCCGTGTGCCTGGAGTGGCTGCGCGACGGCGAGTTGACCCGTGAGCAGGTGCGCGACCTGTGTGCGCGGGCGCTGTTGGGTGTCATCGCCTGACCCCTGCCGCCGCCGGGGTGTGGTTGGCGTGCGCCCCGATCTCCGATAGATTAGGCAAGGCTTACCTAAGGAGGTCTCGGATGGGTGACACGCAGGACTGGACGGCCGCACCCGGCGCGGCGGAACGGGCACGGTCGGTGCTGGCCGCCGCCTGGTCGTGCGCGGTGACCGCGGACGGCGCCCGCGAGGAGTACGTCGGCGCGCACACCGTGACCGACGACGGCGCCGTACGGCTGACGGTGCCCGACGACAGCACCCTGCTCGCGGCCGCCGTCTGCGCCCCGCGCCAGGAACCCTCCGCCGTACTGGAGTTCGCCGACGTGGCGCCCGTGCCCGTCCGCGGCCGGATCCGGGCCCGGCTCTACCTCGCGGGCTGGTTCGCCCCCGACCGCGGCACCCTGCTGTTCCGGCCCACGCGGGTGGTGCTGCGGCAGTCCTCCGGAGCCGTGGTCGTCGGTCTCGACGACTTCGCCGCCGCCCGGCCCGACCCCCTCGCCGGCGCCGAGGCCCGGCTCCTCACCCACCTCGCCGACGCCCACCCGGACGCCGTCGAGCGGCTGACCCGCCTGGTGCGGCCGGAGAGCCTGCACGCCGCGACCCGTGTGGTGCCCCTCGCCGTCGACCGGCACGGACTGACCCTGCGCATCGAACGCACCCGCGCCCACGGCGACGTACGGCTGCCCTTCCACACGCCCGCCGACGACGTCGCCCAGCTCACCGAGCGCATGCACAGCCTGCTGGCCCAGGCCATCGCCGCCGCCTGCCCCCGGGCCCTACAGCGGCAGCGCGCAGACGGCGACGGGTGAGGCGAACGGGACGCCGGCCGACCGGAGTTCACCGCTCGCCCGGTCCACCTGGAAGACGGTGACCGTACCCGAGCGCTGGTTCGCCGCGAACAGCAGCCCGCCGTCCGGCGAGAGCGCGATCTGCCGGGGGAAGTCCCCGCCCACCGGCACCGTACCGAGCAGTCGCAGCCGGGCGCCGTCGGCCTCGATCGCATACCGCGCGAGGCTGTTGTCGCCCCGGTTGGCCAGGAAGGCGTACCGGCCGTCCGCCGTCACTGCGAACTGCGCCGGGTAGTTGGTGCCGCCGCTCGAACCCGAGGACTGCGGCTCGCCGATCGTCAGCCGGCCGGAGCCGGGATCGTAGGCGCAGACAGCCACCGTGTCGTCCACCTCGTTGGCCAGATAGGCATGACGGCCGCCCGGATGGAAGGTCAGATGGCGCGGTCCCGCCCCTGGCCGGGCGTGCGCCTGCGCCACCTCCGTCAGCGTGCCCCGCGTCTGGTCCAGGCGGTAGCTGTAGACGGTGTCGGTACCGAGGTCGACCGCGAGGACATGGCCGCCGTCGAGGCTGGTGACGAACTGGTGCGCGTGCGGCCCCTCTTGACCCGGTCCCGGTGCCGGGGTGGTGTGCGTGACCAGGTCGGTGCGCTCGCCCAGGGCGCCCGAGGCGTCGATCGGATGCACGGCGACACTGCCCGACCCGTAGTTGGCGCTCAGCAGCCAGCGTCCGCAGGGGTGCACCGACAGATGACAGGGGGTGACGCCATCCGTGTCACGGGTGCCGAGGATCCGCCGGTCGGCGAGGCGCACGGCCGTCACACCGCCGTCCTGGCGCTCGTCCACCGCGTAGAGCGTGCGGCCGTCCGGGTGGACGGCGAGATACGACGGGTCGGGGACTCCGGTGAGCGTGCCGGAGCCGGTGATCCGGCCGGTCACCGGGTCGTAGGAGGCCAGTGCGATGCCGGTGCCGCCGCCGTCGACCGAGGTGTAGGTGCCGATGCAGAGCGGGCGGGGGCCGGACCCGCTCCGGGGCGGTGCGGCGGCCCGCAGCGCGTCGGCCTTGCGCGCGGGGTCGGCCGGTCGGGCCGCCGGGGACGGCACCGTCACCACGGCCGCCGTGCCCGCCACGGCTCCGACGAACCGGCGCCGACTCCAGCGCCCGCTCCCCGCCTCTGCCTCCGTGTCCATACCGCACCTCAGGTCATCGGTAGCCCCCGTCGTGACAGCCACCTTGACCCCTGCCACCCGTCAACGGCAAGTAGGACAACAGGCGTTGCGCATCGCGCAACGCGATCTACCACTCGCCGTCCTCGACCGGCTTGCCCGGCGCGTCCTTCAGCGGGGTCACCTGGCCGGCCGACGGCGCCTGCCACGGGTCCAGATCGTCCCCGAGCCACTCGCCGGCCGGCTTGACCGCCTCCAGGGTGTCCGTGGGGGCCAGATCCTCGGCGTCGGCGTCGTAGTAGTCGTACCAGGGCAGGCCCGCGCTCGTGTAAGCCGCCCGGTCCACCGGTGACGGCGGGGGCGCCTCGCCGGTGATGCGCCGCCACTGCGGCGGTGTCACCAGGTGCACGAACACGCGCCCGGCGGGCTGCTCGGACCAGTCCGACGCCGACCGGTCGTCCTTGTACACCTCCTGGCGCATCGAGCCGCCGACGCCGAGACCCATGGCGGCGCCGCCTGCCCTGGGCGCGCCGGGGGCGGCCGGGGCGGACGCCATCATCGGCATCGGCGCGCCGTACGTGCCCGGCGGCCCGGCCGCCAGGGTCCTTCGCCGCGCCTGTGCCCGCTCCTGCTCGCGGCGGCGCCACTCGGCGAGGAGGGGCTCCCGCAACGGGAACGACTGCAGCTGCACCCCGCCCCACACCTCCTCGCCGGTGACCTGGCCCTCCACCGTCGCGCCGAGCCCCAGCGGCACCGCGACGAACTGGCGGACCGTGCCCTTTCCGGAGTTGATGCCGTCCAGCCAGGGCTGGCGGAGCAGCACCACATAGTTCTGTGGATCCCGGGCGAGCCGGTCGCTCCAGGGCCGGCCGGACACCGCGCAGACCTTGCCGACCCCGACCTGGAGCGCGGCCGGCTCCGTCGTCCCGGAGAAGCTCAGCCACATCGCCTCGCGCAGATACACCGGCAGCATCACGCCACCGCGTGCCCGCCACTCCTGCGGGACCCTGTCGGCGTAGTCCGCCACCCGGCGTATCGGGAACTCGCCCAGCCCCGGCGGCAGTGGATGCGTGCCCGTCTCCGGCAGCCGCAGTGTGCGGATGAACCGCACCGCCACCCCGCCCGGCAACCGCAGTGTGTTCCCGTCGATCCGCACCCCGGAACCGGTCATCCGGTCGCTCCCTCGCGTTGCTCCGTCACCGAGAACGCTCCTTCCGTGGGAGCGTTCGTCCTCACCGGGAACGCTCGTCTTCAGCGCGAACGCCCGTCCTCACGGAGAACGCTCACCGAACCCCGTACGGTTCCGCCACAGCTCCTCCTGTACCCCGAGCCGCTCGCGCAGCCGGGTCGTCCGGGGCAGCTTCGCCCGGTGCCTGCGCGAGACCCGGTCCAGCTCCTCCAGCAGCCGGCGGGTGCGGTGCTCGGTGTTCAGCTCGTCGATGATCCGGGTCGTCTCGGTCAGCACGGCGCCGAGCAGCTGCCAGTTGGCCCAGTTCTCGGCGACCTCCTCGCGCAGCAGCTCGGCCAGCCGGTCCCGGGTGCCGGCCGCGGTGTGCAGCTCGGCGGAGAGACGGGCCTCCGCCGACTCGGCGTTCTCGCTCAGATGGGTGGTGACCAGCACCGCGAAACTGACCACCGCGTCGCCCATCTCCGACAGCAGCTGCTCCACGGTCGCCCCGACGCGGGGCGGGAAGAGATCCTCGGCCCCGCGAGCCTTCGAGAGATCGGTGAAGGACCGGGCCAGCACCCGCAGCACCACCGTGCAGATCTCCAGCGTGTCCAGACCGGTGCGCAGCACCACCCGGTGCAGCAGCCCCTCCTTGACCCGCGGATTGAACCGCAGACTGTCCTCGGCCTGCCGCAGCGCCGCGTCCACCTGGGTGATGTGCTGGTCCAGCAGCCGTGCCTCGTGCAGCCGCTCGGCCGCCCGTTCCCAGGGGATCCGGCCAGCGGCCTCCTCACCCATCCGCAGCATCAACTGCCGCACCCGGCGTGCCTGGTCCTCGATCGAGCGGCCCGCCTCGTCCACCCACACCGGCGGCGGAAGCAGCAGATTGCAGGCCGTCCCGACCACCGCGCCGATCAGCGTCTCCACGATGCGCGCCCAGGCCGTGAACCCGACCGTGGTGACCCCCAGCACCAGCATGGCGCTGATCGCCACCTCGGCCACGTACTCGTCGACCCGCACCAGGTGCCCGACCGTCAGCGCGGCCACGATCAGCAGCGCGAGGCTCCACCAGGTCAGCCCCACCAGCACGCTGAAGGCGATGGCGACCAGCACGCCGGCCACCACCGAGTTCACGCGGCGGATGCCGTTGGTGAGAGTGGCGTAGAAGGTCACCTGGACGACCAGCAGCGCGGTCAGGGGCGCGGTGAGCGGGGCCGGCTCGGGGCTCAGCCGGAGGGCGACGACGTAGGCGATCGTCGCCGCCGTCGCCGACCGCAGCGTCTGGACCACCACCGGCTCCCGGCGGCGCCCCAGCAGGCGCAGGAGTCCCGCGGTCCACTTGCGTACGTCGTGCATCCCTTGGCGTGTTCCCGTTCCTCGGGCGCGTCGAACGTGCCTCGATGGGGGACAGGACCTGTCCGCGAGCCGTGCGGACAGGTCGCCGTCGCCGTCGCCCTCGCTGCGGGCCGGCCGCTCGCACCGGGTCCGGCCACGGCTCTCAGGTGGCGGCCGACGAGGTGGCCGTGCCGCGGGTGCGCGACCGGTAGCCAGCGACCTTCGCGAGATTGCCGCAGCGCTCCATGGAGCACCAGCGGCGTCGCCGGGCCTGGGAGTCGTCGAGGAACAGCAGCGAGCAGTCCGGGTTCCCGCACTCCTTGACGCGCTCCAGCAGCGGACCGCCGACCAGCAGGACCGCGTCCCGGGCCACGGTCGCCAGGGCGGCACGGGCCGGATGGCGGGACGTCCAGCGGCTCGGACCCAGCTGGGGTGCGAGGTCGGGCCGGGCGGCGACCTCGTTGACCAGCGCCACGTCCGCCGGATCTGGGTCCCGCCCGGCCATCGCCGCCCGCAGCACGCCGTGGACCGCCTCACGAAGGGCACGGGCCTCGGTGACATCCCGTACGGCGACCGGGACCGGGCCGTCCTCGGCCGCCAGGCCCGCCCCGGTGATCCAGCGGGCGAGGGCGGCGGGGTCGGGGATCCGCTCCACGGGCGTGGCGTGCCGCTTGCCGAGCGTGGCGACGAAGTCGAGGCACGGACGGCCACCGGAGAACGGGAAGGCGAGCGCGGGGTCCGCGGACGTGGTCATGAAGGGCAGCTTACCGCGCGACACCGTTTCAAGAGGTGTCTTGACACCGGTTGAACGGGTGTCGCATCGTGACACCACTTCAACCGGTGTTCGCAGGGGACGCCGGTGTCGTCCGAACAGGGTGGGTGTGTCATGCGTGCGGTGCGGATCGAGGAGTTCGGCGGGCCCGAGGTGCTGGTGCCGGTGGAGGTGCCGGATCCGGTGCCCGGCCCCGGCCAGGTGCTGCTGCGCATCGCGGCGGCCGGCGTGAACCGGGCGGACGCGCTGCTGCGCGCCGGCGCCTACCACCGGGCCGGGCGGCCCCCGCTGATCCCGGGCGCGGAGGCGGCCGGCACCGTGGCCGCCGTGGGGGAGGGGGTGACCGGCTTCCGGGTGGGGGAGCGGGTGATGGCACTCGACGGCATCGACGCGCCCGGTTTCTACGCCGAGTCGGCCGCCGTGTCCGCCGCATGTGTCACCCCGGTGCCCGACGGGCTGGACCTGACCACGGCGGCGACCCTGCCCGTAGCCTGGCTCTCCGCCTGGTACTGCCTGCGCGGTCTGGCCCGGGTCGCCGAGGGCGAGACGGTCGTGGTCAAGGCCGCGGCGAGCGGAGTCGGCACCGCGGCCGTCCAGATCGCCGCCCGGGCCGGCGCCCGGGTCATCGCACTCGCCGGGTCGGCAGAGAAGGCCGCCTGGGCCGGGGAGTTCGGGGCCGCCGACACCATCGACACCTCCCGGTACGCCGACGAGGGCGAGGTCGAGGAGGTGCTGCTGCTGACCGGCGGGCGCGGCGCCGACATCGTCCTGGACACCGTGGGCGGCCGGGCCCTCGGACGGAGCCTGCGTGAGACCGCGCACGGCGGCCGGGTCGTCTCCCTCGCCAACGTGGCCCTGGAGCCGAGCACCCTCGACACCCGCGACTTCTACCCGAAGAACATCGCGATCCTCGGCTTCCAGCTCACCAACCTGCAGATCCACGGCTACGACCCGCGGCCCGACCTGCGCGCACTCGCCGAGCGGGTGGCCGCCGGAGACTACCGGGTGCCGGTCGAGACCGTGCTGCCCCTGGATCACGCCCGGGCCGCCCACGAGCGGCTGGAGAGCCGGGACAACCGGGGCAAGATCGTGCTGCGGGTGGAGTGATCGTACGGAGGGCGGAGGGCGGAGTGAGCTGAGGGCGGAGTGGGCGGCGCGGTCGGGTGTACGGCTTGCCGACGCGGCCTCAGGCGTACAGCCTGCCTGTGGATTCTCAGGCGTACAGCCTGTCGATGAACGCGGACAGGTTGCCCGTCGCGCGGGCGATCTGTTCCTCCAGGGTCAGGCTCTCCTCGAACCGGGCGCCGGACTCCGGCACCTTCTTGCCCCGCACGTACAGCGAGCACGCCAGGTCGGTGCACATGTACAGGCCGACCGAGTTGCCCTCGCGGCCCGCCGTCCCCGCCTTCCGCGCCGCCATCAGCGTCACCCCGCCGCCGGGATGCGTGGTCAGGCAGAGCGAGCACATGCTGCGGTGCAGAAAACCGCGTTGCGCGGTCTGGAAGCGCAGGGCCACGCCGACGAGCCGGTCGTCCCGTTCGGTGACCAGATAGCTGCGGTCGGGCGCGCCCGGATCTCGCCAGCCCAGGAAGTCCAGGTCGTCCCAGGGGCGTTCACCGAGATCCCGGGGGATGGTCAGCCGTTTGGCCTCCCCCTTGGAACAGTTGACAAAGCAGTTGCGGATGTCCTGCTCGGTGAGTGATCTCATGGGGGAGTCCTTTCGGATTCGTCGCCAGGAACCTAATTGGTCTAGGTTCACGGCTAGCCTACGTAGCCAAGGGGAGGGTGGGCCAATGGATTTCCGGCACGGGCTGCCGCCGCGCGCCCGGCGGGCACCGGAGCATGTGGGGCGTACTTCTCGCAGTTCGTCACCGGCACCAGCAACGGCAGCCTGACCGCATACCCCGGCGGCGACCGGACGCGCTGGGGGAGCCGCATCTTCGGCGGAGCGTACGACGACGCGCACCCGGTCGAGCGCCCGCTGTACGGCGCCCTGGACTTCCGTGGCCAGGTCGTCGGCGCGGCCCCGCGCTTCGGCTCCGCGCACCTCAGGCTCGCCGGAGCGGTCCTGGACCGGGCCACCTTCTGCTATCCGGACAGCGAGGCCGAGCCCACCGACTTCGGCGTGGCCCCGGCCATGCCGCTGATCGCGCTCGCGGAGTCCGACGGGCGGGATCCGCCCAACGACTACATCGAGACCCATGTGCACGCCGGTGTGCTGCTCGCCCGGGACGTCGAGACGCTGGTGCTCGACGCGAGCTACCGGGACACCCCGGTGGAGGCGGCGGCCCGGCGCCTGCCCTTCCCGGTGGAATGGCACCCCGGCTACCGGCTCACCGTCACCGCGCTGCGCCGTCACGCCGACTACCGGGGGCCGCGGTACGCCGACCTCGGCGCGCTGATCGCCGAGCGCGGTCTGCTGACCCCGCGCGTCCTCGGCGACGCGGCCCGCACCGGCCGGTACGAACTCCAGGACCTGAAGATGGTCTGGCACACCCTGGCCCGCTTCGGCGCACTAGAAGGCGCGGGCACGGCCTGCGCGCCCCCCGGGATCCGCCGACACCGCCAACTTGGTCGTGACCCGGCCCGGCCGGGACGACTCCGGCCCGGTCTCTCGGGGTCTGGTCTCTCCCGGACCGTCCCCGGAGGGACGGACGGCGCGGCTCAGTCCGTCTCGGGTGTGCTCGGCTCCGGTGGCCACACGCCGGGTGTGAGGACGCCCAAGGCGTAGGCGCGGGCGACCAGTTCGGTGCGGTTGGCCGCGTTCCAGCGGGCCGACAGGCGCCGTAGGTGGTAGGTGACGCCGTCCTTGCTGAGGCCCAGCTCACGGGCGGCGCCGGCCGTGGAGGCGCCGCCCGCCAGCAGGGCCAGCACCCGGCCCTCCACCGGCGTGACCCGCACCGGCTCCGGCTCGGGCGGCGCGCACTCGCCCCGCACCCGCAGCATCACCAGCAGGGCCGGTGTCTCGTCCACGGTGTCGCTCACCGGGTCCGCCGTCAGCTCCCCGAACCGCTCCACCCCGCCGGGCGCGCGCCAGCGCACCGAGACCTGGTAGCGCGAGCGGTGCCGCAGCCGCAGCGCCTCGGCGATCCGCTCCACCTGCCCGGCCTCCTGCGGGCGGAACAGCTCCAGCACAACCCGGCCGCGCAGTCGCCCCGGCGTCGTACCGCACTCGGCCGCCATCGCGGGATTGGCCAGCACCACCAGGCCGTACACATCGCACACCGCGACCGGCACCGACACCCGGTCGAAGAGCAGCAGCGCCCGGTTGCGCCATACGACCCCGTCGCTCCGCCCCAGGTCCACGCCCACCTCCCGAAGTGCCGAGCCACCCCTCATCGAAGACGAACTCATCCAAGACGAACTCATCCAAGACGAACTCATCCAAGACGAAAATCCAGGTCAGCGGCAAACCGCGCGGCCCCGCAGCGGCCCTTGGCCCCGACCCACCGCACGGCGCAAGGCCCGTAACCGAGTTTTGACTGCGCGATCGTGTAGTGCCGTGGCGCGGGTACGCCTCGCAGGTCGACCACCCTGGAACGCAGTGCTCCGTTACCGCGAGTACTCCGTTACCGCGAAAGGCAGTTGTCGCGCCATGCCCCCCACCGCACCGCACCCCGATCCGGCCGGAACGCTGCCCGGTGTCCCGGTCGTCGACATCACCGCCACCGGTCCCGGCCGCACCCCCCTCCAGCAGATCGTGGGCCTGATGCGCAGCCATGGCCCGGTGCTCGTGCGCCGGCTGCACGGCCGGGACGTGCTGTTCGTCGCCGACGCCGACCTGGTCGCGGACCTCGCCGACGAGGAGCGGTTCGCCAAGCACGTCGGGCCCGCACTGGAGAACGTGCGATCCTTCGCCGCCGACGGCCTGTTCACGGCGTACAACGACGAGCCCAACTGGGCCAAGGCGCACGACATCCTGATGCCCGCCTTCGCGCTCGGCTCGATGCGCACCTACCACCCGGTGATGCTCGAGGTGGCCCGCCGGCTCATCGCCTCCTGGGACCGCGCGGCGGGCGACGGGCGGGCCGTGAACGTGTCCGACGACATGACCCGCATGACCCTCGACACCATCGGACTGGCCGGATTCGACTACGACTTCGGCTCCTTCGAACGCGACGAGCCGCACCCGTTCGTGGAGTCGATGGTCCGCTGCCTGGAGTGGAGCATGCACCGGCTGGCCCGCACCCCGGGCGAGGACCACTCGGCTGCCGACGCCGCCTTCCGCGCCGACGCCGACTACCTCGCCCAGGTCGTCGACGAGGTCATCGCCTCCCGCGCCGGCACCGACCAGAGCGGCGCCGAGGACCTGCTCGGGCTCATGCTCAGCGCCCCGCACCCCGCCGACGGCACCACCCTGGACGCGGCCAACATCCGCAACCAGGTCATCACCTTCCTGATCGCCGGCCACGAGACGACCTCCGGCGCGATGTCCTTCGCCCTGTACTACCTCGCCAAGCACCCGGCCGTACTCCGGCTGGTGCAGCGCGAGGCCGACGCGCTCTGGGGCGACACGGCCGACCCGGAACCGTCGTACGACGACATCGGCCGGCTCACCTACACCCGCCAGGTCCTGAACGAGGCCCTCAGGCTGTGGCCGACGGCCGCCGCCTTCAGCCGGCACGCCCGCGAGGACACCCTGCTCGGCGGCCGGATCCCGCTCTCCGCCGGACAGTCCGTCACCGTCCTCACCCCGATGCTGCACCGGCAGCCCGTGTGGGGCGACAACCCGGAGCACTTCGACCCCGAGCGGTTCACCGCCGAGGCGGAGGCGGCCCGCCCGGTGCACGCCTTCAAACCCTTCGGCACCGGTGAACGGGCCTGCATCGGGCGGCAGTTCGCCCTGCACGAGGCGACCATGCTGCTCGCCATGCTGGTCCACCGCTACCGGCTGCACGACCACACCGACTACCGGCTCGCCGTGAAGGAGACCCTCACCCTCAAGCCCGAGGGCTTCACCCTGACCCTCACCCCGCGCACCCCCGCCGACCGTGTCCACGCCCCGCTGCCCGGCGCCGCGCGCCCGCAGGAGGAGGGCACCGTGGCCCCGGACACACTGCCCGCCCGGGTCCGCCCCGGCACCGGCGTCCTCTTCCTGCACGGCAGCAACTACGGCACGGCCCGCGCCTTCGCCGCCCAACTCGCCGACGAGGCCGCCGCCATGGGCTGCGCCACCGAGGTCGCCGCCCTGGACGCCTACGCGGACGCGCTGCCCGCCGACCGGCCCGTCGTCATCACCGCCGCCTCCTACAACGGCCGCCCCACCGACGACGCCGGCGCCTTCACCGCCTGGCTGGCGGGCACCCCCGACCTGACCGGTGTGCACTACGCCGTCCTCGGCGTCGGCGACCGCAACTGGGCCGCCACCTACCAGCAGGTGCCCACCCGCATCGACGCCCGCCTCGCCGAGCTGGGCGCCACGCGCCTGACCGACCGGGCCGCCGCCGACGCCTCCGGCGATCTGACCGGCACCGTCCGGGAGTTCACGGCCCGGCTGCGCACCGCGCTGCTGACGGAGTACGGCGACCCGGACGCCCTGCCGGGCACCTCCGCCGAACCGACGCACGCCTACGAGGTGCGCACGCTGGGCGGCGGCCCGCTGGACGCCCTCGCCGCCCGGCACGAGCTGGTCCCGATGACCGTGACCGAGGCACACGACCTGACCGCGCCGGGATACCCGCGCACCAAGCGGTTCCTGCGCGTCGCCCTGCCCGAGGGCGTCACCTACCGCACCGCCGACCACCTGACCGTACTGCCGGCCAACGCCCCGGACCTGGTGGACCGTGCCGTCGCCGCGCTCGGCCTCGACCCCGACGCCGTCCTCGACATCCGGGCCACCCGCCCGCGCCGCGACGGCCTCGCGGTGGACCGCCCGCTGTCCGTACGCCAACTCCTCACGCGCCACGTCGAGTTGCAGGAGCGTCCGACGGTTCGGCAGCTGAGCCTGCTCGCCGAGGCCAACCCCTGCCCGCCGGAGCGCGCCGCCCTCGCCGCCTTGGGCGACGACGACCCGCGCACCCTGGTGGAGCTGGCCGAGGACCACCCCGCGCTGCGCGGCGCGCTCGACTGGCCGCTCCTGCTCGACCTGCTGACCCCGCTGCGGCCCCGCCACTACTCCATCTCCTCCTCGCCGGCCGCGGACCCGCGCCACGCGGACCTCATGGTGTCCGTCCTCGACGCCCCGGCGCGGTCCGGCAAGGGCCGTTACCGGGGCACCGGCTCCTCGCACCTGGCCGCCCTGCGGCCCGGCGACACCGTCCACGCCCGGATCCAGCCCTGCCGCGAGGCCTTCCGGATCGACGGCTCGGCGCCGGTCGTGATGGTCGCCGCCGGCACCGGACTCGCCCCCTTCCGCGGCGCCGTCGCCGACCGTGCCGCAGCCCGCGCGGCCGGCACCCGACTCCCGCCCGCTGTGCTGTACTTCGGCTGTGACGCCCCCGACGCCGACTTCCTGCACGGCGGCGAACTGCGGACCGCCGAGGCGGCCGGCGCGGTCGCGCTGCGCCCGGCCTTCAGCGCCGCACCCGAGAACGGCGCCGCCTTCGTGCAGCACCGGATCGCCGCCGAGGCCGACGAGATCTGGGCGCTGCTGGAATCCGGCGCCCGGGTGTACGTCTGCGGCGACGGCGCCCGGATGGCCCCGGGTGTCCGGGAGGCGTTCCGCACGCTGTACCGGGAGCGCACCCCGGGCAGCGACGAGGCGGCGGCCGGGAGCTGGCTCGACACACTGGTGGCACAGGGGCGTTATGTGGAGGACGTGTACGCGGCGGGCTGAGCCGCACCACAGGCACCGCCCCGCGTCCGGCTGGGCGCGGGGCGCACTCCGCCGCGCTTAGCTCAGATCGTGAACTAAGGCGTGTGGGAATATCGCATTCCGGCCGTCCGAAGGGGTATGTTGCAGGTCGGGCAGGGTTCGTGAAGGGAGCCGCATGACGGGGCGCAATGGGCGCACGGTACGCGATCTCAGGCGGGGCAACCGCATGGCCGTGCTGCAGAAGCTGTATTTCGACGGTCCCCTCAGCCGGTTCGAGCTGGGCCCGGCCACCGGCCTCAGCTCCGGCTCGGTCAGCAACGTGGTCGCCGATCTGATCGCGGACGGCCTGGTCGAGGAGGCCGGCAGCGTCGACTCCGACGGCGGCCGGCCCCGCACGCTGCTGCGTGTCGCCCCCGACAGCGGACAGCTGATCGGCGTCGACGTCGGCGAGACCCGGGTCCGCGTCGAGCTGTTCGATCTGGCCCTGACCGAACTGGCCCGCACCGAACGCCGGCTGACCCCGCAGGGCTACGACGTCGAGGTGATCGCCGGTCACATCCGCGACGGCATCGCGGAGGTCCTCGGCGCGGAGCAGGCCGTGCCCGAGCGGCTGCTCGGCGTCGGCGTCGGGGTCCCCGGAATCGTCGAGCACGCCCCGGACCAGGGCGCCGTCGTGCACGGGCAGACCATCGGCTGGGACGCCGTACCGCTGGAGCGGCTGCTGCGCTCGGCCTCCCAACTGGCCGACGAGATCCCGTACTTCATCGACAACGGCGCCAAGACCCTGGGCCAGGCCGAGATGTGGTTCGGCGCGGGCCGTGGCGCCCGCAACGCCGTGGTCGTGCTCTTCGGCTCGGGCGTCGGCGCCTGTGTGGTCACCCCGGAGGTGGAGCACGGCCGGGCCGTCGAATGGGGCCATCTGACGGTACGGGTGCGCGGGCGCCGCTGCCGCTGCGGCGCGCCCGGCTGCCTGGAAGCCTACGCGGGCGCCGAGTCGCTGCTGGCCCGCTGGCGCGAGGCGGGCGGACGGCCGCCCGAGGACACCGACGAGGAGACCGCGCTCACCGCGATGCTCGCCGCCGCCTACCCGCCCGAGGGCGCCGGGGCCGACCCGGTCGCGCTGGCCGTCCTGGAGGAGACCGCCGAGTACCTCGGCGCCGGCCTGTCCGACCTGATCAACCTCTTCCAGCCCGAGCGGATCCTCATCGGCGGCTGGGCCGGGCTCCAGCTCGGCACCCGCTTCCTGCCCGCCGTACGCCGCCACGCGACGACGTACGCGCTGCGCCATCCGGCCGACAGGGTGACCATCGACCTCGGCCGGCTCGGTCCGGACGCGGTCACGGTCGGCGCCGCGATCCTGCCGCTGGCCGACTTTTTCGCCAGCGGCGGCCGCCGCCCGGAACCGGTCACCGAGGACCGTCTGCCGGCATGGCGAGCGGCGTTGCGTCAGCGCGCGACACGGTGAGCGGCCTGCTGCCGCTGCCCTGGGTCGAACAGCGCGCTGCCGGTGTCCGGAACAGTTGCGCAGCCGAAGGTTGCCCGGGCCGCGCGGCCGCACCGGGCGCCGTCACCGAGGCGCGGCTGTCCCTCGCTCACGCCGAAGGCTCATCCGGTGCCGGGTGTTCGGGGTGGACCGTTCCCGGGTGCGGTCTGCCGCGCGGGCCCGTGCCGGCCTCGTCCGTGTCGGGCACGTCGTCGGCCGGGGCCGTGTCGTTCCCGCGCGGCCGTGCCTGCGCGGCCTCCCACGGATCCTCGCCGGCGCCCGCCTGCTGATCGGGCATGTCCCTCGGGACCGGGCCCGCCTCCCGGCCCGGCTCGCCCTTCCGCTGTGCGGCCATGTCTTCGCTCCTCGGCTCGGTGTCCACCGCGTGCCTCGGCGGACGGCCGGGTACCCGGGCCCGGCTCCGCGCACACCCGGCCATGACATGGCAGGTAATCGACCCCTGCGCGGGATCCGGGGAGCATCGAGGACGTCAGCGCGACGAACCCGCGTCGCACCTGGTCCGGACAGCCCGAGGAGGCACCCCATGCCGTACTGCGAGAGCCCCGTCGACGGCACCCGTCTGCACTACGTCGACCACGGCCCCGCGACCGGGCCCGTCGCCGTCTTCGTCTCCAGCGCCTACATGGGCCACGAGATGTGGGAGTACCAGATGCTGCCCCTCACGGAGGCCGGTTTCCGCTGCGTCGCCCTGGACCGGCGCGGCCACGGCCGCTCCGACGACGCCTGGTCCGGTTACGACCTCGACACCCTCGCGGACGACGTGAACGGCCTGCTCGACCACCTCGACCTGCGTGAGGTCACTCTGATCGGCCATTCGGTCGGCACCGGCGAGGTGATCCGCTGTGTGACCCGGCACGGCCGCGCCCGGGTGGCCCGTGTCGCCCTCGTCGCGGGAGTCAGCCCCGGGGTCGTCCGCTCGCCGGGCACCCCGGACGGCCTGGACCCGGAGGCCGTCCGGGCCGACGACGAGGTGTTCCGGCGGGACCGGGCCGCGTACTTCACCGCGCTGGCCGACGACTTCTTCGCCGCTCACCTGCCCGGCAACCAGATGTCCCCGCCCTACGTCCGCTACATGATCGACCGTTGCCTGAGCGCCACCTCGCGGGCCGCGAACGGCGTCCGGGCCGTGGTGGCCGCGCTCGATCTGACCGCCGAGCTGCCCGCCCTGGATCTCCCGGTGCTGGTCGTGCACGGCACCCACGACACCTCCGCGCCGCTGGCCCTCACCGGTGAGCGCGTGGCCCGGCTGGTGCCGGACGGCACCCTGAAGGTGTACGAGAACGGCGGCCACGGCCTGTTCGCCACGCACGCCGCACGGCTCACGG
Organism: Streptomyces sp. NPDC052101; assembly: GCF_040680235.1. NCBI lineage: Bacteria > Bacillati > Actinomycetota > Actinomycetes > Kitasatosporales > Streptomycetaceae > Streptomyces > Streptomyces sp. NPDC052101. The sequence continues at coordinate 53,314 of NZ_JBFAWH010000026.1, read as the reverse complement.
CCGACCTGCGGGAGTTCGTCGAGGCCGGTGCCGTCCGGACCGCCGAGCTGGCCGGCGCCGGCGCCGGACGTCCGTGAACAGGAGAGAGCCCCGGCCGTGACGGGGGAATCACGGGGCAGGTCAGCAACCCGTCACCCGATCCGGGACCCGGCCCTCGCGGGTCCAGGCCAGCAGCTCGTCGGCGGACCACGTGGTCACCACCCGCTCGGCGGGCACCCCGCACTCCTCGGCCCGGGCGCAGCCGAGGATCTGCCAGTCCAGCTGGCCGGGCGCGTGCGCGTCGGTGTCCACGGCGAACAGCACCCCCGCCGCCACGGCCCTGCGCAGCAGCCGGCGCGGCGGGTCCAGCCGCTCGGGACGGCTGTTGATCTCCACGGCCGTACCGGACTCGGCGCAGGCGGCGAACACGGCGTCCGCGTCGAACTCGGACTCCGGCCGCCCCCGGCCCGTCACCAGGCGCCCGGTGCAGTGGCCCAGGATGTCGGCGTGCGGATCGCGTACGGCGGCCACCATCCGGCGGGTCATCGAGCGGGCGTCCATCCGCAGCTTGGAGTGCACGGACACCACGACCACGTCCAGCCGCCCGAGCAGTTCCGGCTCCTGGTCCAGCGCGCCGTCCTCGAGGATGTCGCACTCGATGCCGGTGAGCAGCCGGAACGGCGCCCACCGGGCATTCAGCTCCGCCACCACCTCCAGCTGCTCGCGGAGCCGCTGTGCCGACAGGCCGCGGGCCACGGTCAGCCGCGGGGAGTGGTCGGTGAGGGCGGTCCACTCGTGCCCGAGCGCGGCCGCCGTCCGCCCCATCTCCTCGATCGGACTGCCCCCGTCGGACCAGTCCGAATGGGTGTGGCAGTCCCCGCGGACCAGCGCCTGCAACCCGGCTCCGGCGCCGTCCGGGGGCGCTGTCCCGCTCTCCTCCTCCAGCCTGCGCAGATAGCCGGGCACCTCCCCGGCCAGCGCCTCCCGCACCACCTGCGCGGTCTTCGGCCCAATCCCCCTGAGCGACTCCAGCGTCCCGGCCGCCGCCCGCTCGGCCACCTCCCCGGCGGGCAGCGCGGACAGGGTCCGGGAGGCGGTCCGGAAGGCCTTCACCCGGTAGGCGGGCGCGAGCGACCGCTCCAGCAGAAAGGCGATCCGGTCCAGGGCGGCCACGGGTTCCATGCAACCAGGTTCACACCAGGCGACCTGAAGGGGCGCGGGGAGCCGCCCTCTCAGGAATCGTCGGCGCGCGATGAGATTTAGGCTCTATTGCATGACCGAACAATCAGCCCCCTACATATCCCATCCGCGGATCCTCGTGCACGGGGTCTGCCCGGGCCGGCCGGGCCAGCCGCCCTTCCGGATCATGGAGATCGACGGACGGGTGATCGGTGAGGCCAGGCACGTCACCGACGTACTGGAGGCGGCTGCCTCGTACGGCATCACCATCCATGACATGGACGATCCGGACGTGGTCCGCTGGGTCGGCGGGGACAAGTACACATGGACGCTGCACAGCCGCTGAGCCACTGAGCCCGGCGCGGCTCAGCCGGCCGTCCACTTCTGGTTGGCGCCGCCCGTGCACGTCCAGATCTGCAGGCGGGTGCCGTTGGCCGAGGCGTTCCCGGTCACGTCGAGGCACTTGTCCGCCTGTGGGTTGACGATGTCGTGCGCCCCGGTCACGGTCCACTTCTGGTTCGGGCCGCCGGTGCAGTCCCACAGCTGGACGGTCGAGCCGTCCGCCGTGCCGCCGCCCGTGACGTCCAGGCACTTGCCGAGGGCCCGGATCGTGCCGTCCGGGCCCACCGTCCAGTTCTGCGCGGCCGTGCCGTTGCAGTCGTAGAGCTGCACCAAAGTGCCGTTCGCGGAGTTCGCGGCGGCCACGTCCACGCACTTGCCGGCCAGGCCGCGTATCGGCACCCCGGTCGCGGTGTCGCTGGTCGTCACCGACACGGAGTCCACCACCAGCTGCTGCGGGAACCGGGTACTGCCGTCGGGGTCGCCGGGCCAGTAGCCGCCGACGGCCAGGTTCAGGATCAGGAAGAACGGCTTGTTGTCGAACACCCAGGTCTTCCCGCCGAGGTCGGCGGGTGTCCGCCGCTCGTAGACGTTGCCGTCCACGGACCAGGTGATCGAGCCGGGCGACCAGTCGACGGCGAAGGTGTGGAAGGCGTCCGCGAAGGCCTGCCCTCCCCCACTCTCGGCTTCGCTCGAGCGGGGGGACCCCCATGCAGGGTGTAGGCCGCGCCGATGCCGCCGGAGCCGGAGTAGCCGGGCCCGTGGATGGTGCCGTGCACGGTCGAGGGTTCGAAGCCGACGTTCTCCATCACGTCGATCTCGCCCGAGTCCGGCCAGTTCACGGGCGTGCCGAGCATCCAGAACGCCAGCCACATGCCCTGCCCGCGCGGGATCTTCATCCGTGCCTCGACATGCCCGTACCGCGCGTTGAACTTCCCGGCCGTGTTCAGCCGGGCCGAGGTGTACTGGCAGGTGCCGTACCAGCACCGGTAGCCGGCCGGGTTCTCCTTGCGGGCGGTGATCACCAGGTGGCCCTGGCCGTCCAGGGCCGCGTTGTCCGTCCCCGAGGTGTAGTACTCCCGCTCGTGGTTGTTGACGTTGTCGCCGGTCTCCGTCGTCCACTTCGAGGAGTCGACGGCGGAGCCCGCGGGCCCGTCGAAGGTGTCGGAGAAGGTGCTGACGGTCGCCGCCGTCGGCGCGGCGTGCTGGGCCCGGGCCGGACCGACGGCGGCGGAGCCGACCAGCGCGGCGGACAGGGCGGCGAGGAGGCATCTGCGGAGCAGGCGTGGGGAGACCATTGCTCTCCGTTCGGCGTGGGGGGTGCGATGCCTCTTGATTTAAGGAGTGAGAAAAGAGGGCGTCAATACCCTGGTATGGACCTGTTGCTGACGGTGAGTCAGATGACGGCCTGGGCAGCGGTGTTTCCGTTCACGCTCCCGGGGCACTCCGGCGGAGGACCCGCGTGCCGTCGTCCTGCCTCGGGCCCGGCGGTGCTTGGATGCCCGAGCGGCGCAGCGGACACACCGCCGCGCATGGGTGCGGGAGCGGACCGAGGAGGTGGTCGATGACCCGGCGTACGCCCCCGCGCACCGCCCTCCTCGCCCTCGGCGAACTGCTCGCCTGGTGGGGAGCGTTGGCGCTGCTGTGGCTCGTGTTCATCACCTCGGTCGACACCCTGGAACGGATCGTCGGCGGAAGCTGCGCGGTCGTCGGGGCGCTGCTGGCGCGGGCCGGCCGGCGGGCGGTGACCTGGCGGTGAACGGCTGGATCCTCGCGGCGACCGCCGAGCTGGGCGGGGGAGGGGCGGCCGCCCTGTGGGGCGTCACCACCGGCCCGCCGGCCCGCCGGGTCGTCGCCCAGAACATGACCACCTCGGCGCTGTGCCCGGCGCTGCTGCTGCTCGCCCAGGGCTACGGCCGCCCGGCCTACGTCGACCTCGCCCTACTGCTCGCCCTGCTCGGCCCGGTCGGCACGCTCGTCTTCGCCCGGCTGCTCTACGACGACCTGGCAGGCGGGCGGCCGAGCGGCTGGGGGCTGACCTGGACCGCCGCCGCACTGAGCGCGGCCGTCGTCATCGCCGTGTGCGTTGCCACCGGTCCGGGCCGCGCGATGGTGAAACTCCTGGTCGTCGGCGCGCTCCTGATCGCCGGCAACGTGATCGCCACGCGGGCGCTGTCCGGCGGCTTCCGGGGGGTGCGGGGTGGCTGAGGTGCCGTCGACGCGCCGGGGCGGAGGTGCGGCATGGACGATGCCGTGATCGTCACCGCGCTGCTGCTGGTGGCCGCGTGTGCCACCGCGGCCGTGGCCCAGCGCGACCCCGCCCGGCAGGCGCTGGTGCTGTCCGTGCTCGGGACCGCCCTGGCCGTGCTGTTCACCGTGCTGCAGGCCCCGGACGTCGGCCTGTCCCAGCTGGCCGTCGGCGCCGCGCTGACCCCGCTGCTGATCATGCTGTCGGTGCGCAAGGTCAGACGCCGCGGCCGCTCGAAGGACGGTGCGCGGTGAACCGGCTGCGGCTCGCCCTGCTGGCCGCGGGCGGCGCCGGCCTCGCCGCCCTGCTCGTCGCCGCCTGCCTCGACCTGCCCCGCTTCGGCGGACGCAGCCACCCCTACGGCACGCGGGCCGTGCACGCCTCCCTGGCCCGGCACACCGCCAACACCATCGCCTCCGTCAACTTCGACCAGCGCGCCTACGACACCCTCGGCGAGACGAGCATCCTGTTCGCCGCCGTCCTCGGCTGCGTGGTGCTGCTGCGCCAGGCCCGCGACGAGCACCGCGCCCAGCCGCAACCGGCCGAGGTGGCCCGGCCGGTACGCCGCTACGCGCTCATCGTGCTGCCCGTCGCCCTCGTCACCGGCCTCTACGTCATCGCCCACGGCCAGCTCAGCCCCGGCGGCGGCTTCCAGGGCGGGGTCGTCACCGCGACCGCACTGCACCTGCTCTACCTCGGCGCCGACTACCGCGCGCTGGAACGCGTCCGCCCGCTCGCCGTCTACGAGACCTCCGACGCCCTCGCCGTCGCCGCCTACGTCCTGCTGGGCCTCGCCGGAGTACTGGCCGGCACCGCGTTCCTGGCCAACACCCTACTGCCGTACGGCACCTTCAACACCCTGTCCTCCGGTGGCACCGTCCCCCTGCTGAACGCGGCCGTCGGCATCGAGGTGGCCGGCGCGGTCGTCGTCCTGCTCGCCCACTTCCTCGACCAGGCCGTCGAGATCGAGGAGGAGCCCGGAAGGTGAGAACACCGTGATCCACGTCGTTCCCTACCTGGTCGCCGTCTATGTCTTCCTGACCGGCTGCTACGGCCTCGCCACCAGCCGCAACCTCATCCACGCCGTCGGCTGCCTCGCGGTCTGCCAGTCCTCCACCTACGTACTGCTGCTGGCCGTCGGCTACCGGGACGGCGCCACCGCTCCCGTCTTCTCCGACCTGACCCCCGGCTCCCGGCCGGTGGTCGACCCGGTCGTCCAGGCGCTCACCCTCACCGACATCGTCGTCGGCGCCACCGTCACCGCGCTGCTGCTCGCGCTCGTCCTGCAGATCGCCAAACGGCACGGCACCGTCGACCCCGACGAACTGCGGGAGCTGCGCGGCTGATGCGCCATCTGCTCCCGCTGCTCGTCGCGATCCCGCTGCTCGGGGCCGCCGTACTGGTGGCCATCGGACGCCATCTGCCCCGGATCGCCGCGGAGATCACCGCCTATGTGGTCTCCGGCGCCACGGCCGCCCTCGCTCTCGTCCTGCTGCTGAACTCCTCGCCGCCGATGGTCGAGTGGGTGGGTGGCTGGCTGCCGGTCGGCGGCGAGAGCGTCGGCATCGTGGTGGTCGGCGACGGCCCCGCGCTCGGCATGGCCGCGCTGGTCTCCCTGCTGACGCTGGCCGCCCTCGCCTACTCCTGGCGCTACTTCGACGAACCCCCGCGCGGCCACAGCGGGGCGTTCCCCGCGCTGATGCTGGTCTTCCAGGGCGCGATGTGCGGCTTCGCCCTCGCCGGCGACCTGTTCAACGCGTTCGTGTTCTTCGAGCTGATGAGCGTCACCGCGTACGCCCTCACCGGCTACCGCATCGACGAGGCGAAGGCCGTCCAGGGCGCGCTGACCTTCGGGGTCGTCAACTCCCTCGGCGCGTACGCCCTGCTGATGGGCATCGGCCTGCTGTACGCCCGCACCGGCGAGCTGGCCATGACGAAGATCGGGCGCGGCCTCGATCTGACGGCGGGGCACGGCGGACCGGACGCGCTGGTCCTCGCCTCCTTCGTCCTCGTGCTGACCGGGCTGCTGGTGAAGGCGGCCGCCGTGCCCTTCCACTTCTGGCTGCCCGACGCGCACGCCGTGGCCCCCACCCCGGTCTGCATGCTGATGTCCGCAGTGATGGTCGAACTCGGCGCCTACGGCGCCTGGCGTGTGTACGGCACCGTCTTCGCCGGGCCCGGCGGCATCCCCGCCGCCGACCTGACCCGGGCCCTGGTGACCCTCGGCACCCTCACGGCCGCGACCGGCGCCGTCATGTGCTGGTACCAGCGGCACATCAAACGGCTCCTGGCCTACTCGACCGTCGCCCACACCGGCCTGTTCCTCGTCGGCCTCGGTGTCCTCACCCCGGAGGGCGACGACGGGGTCGCCCTGTACCTCCTCGGGCACGCCGGGGTGAAGGCCGCGCTGTTCGCCTGCACCGGCGTGCTGCTCGACCGGTACGGCAGCGTCGACGAGCACGCCCTGCACGGCCGGGCCCGCGAACTACGTACGACCGCGGTGCTGTTCGCCGTGGCGGCGCTCGGCCTGGCGGGCCTGCCCCCGTTCGGCACCGCCCTCGGCAAGGCGGTCACCGAGGAGGCGGTCGGCGGCCCGCTCACCCTGGTGTACGTGGCCGCCTCCGCGATCACCGCCGGAGCCGTCCTGCGGGTCACCGCGCGCGTGTTCCTCGGGCTAGGGGCGCGCCCCCGGGACGCCGACTCCGACCTGGAGACCAGCGGATCCGAGGAGGAACCCGAGACGACCCGCCTGCTGAGCCGGATCCCGGACACCATGACGACCGTCCCCGCCGTGCTGCTCGCCGCCGCCCTCGCCGTCGGCGCGGCCCCGGGCTTCGGCGCCGTCGTCGCCCGCTCCGTGAACGAGGCCGGATCGGGCGGCGCCCACGCGTCCGTCCACTGGACGCTCCAGGGCGTCCTGCTGGGCCTCGCCTCCGCGGCGCTGGCCGTGGCGCTCGCCGGCCTCGCCGTGACCCGCCCGCGGTGGACCGCCGCCCCCGACTGGGCCCGGCCCCTGCGGCGGCTGCAGTCCGGCCACGTCGGCGACTATGTGGCTTGGCTGCTGGTGGGCGCCACGGTGCTGGGGGCGCTGGCCCTGCCCTCGGTACTCGGCGGCTGACCGGGAGCCCGTACGGCCGGCGCTGCTGTCGGACGACACCGGCCGAGTGGCGGGTTCTTCTCCCGGGCGGGACATCGCTGCCCTGGTGAAGGGGGGAGTCGCCAGTAGCATGACGGCCCAGCCCGTGACGATTCTGCGAGGAGCGGATCGTGCGAGACATCGCCGTCTTCAGCGGCAACGCCCATCCCGACCTGGCCCGCGAGGTCTGCGCCCACCTCGGGGTCCCGCTCAGCCCGACCCGGATCAGCCGCTTCGCCAACGACTGTCTGGGGGTGCAGCTGCAGGCCAACTGCCGGGAACGGGACGTCTTCCTGATCCAGCCGCTGGTCCGGCCGGTGCAGGAGCATCTGGTGGAACTGATGCTGATGTGCGACGCCGCCCGGGGCGCCTCCGCCGCCCGGATCACCGTCGTCATGCCGCACTACTCCTACGCCCGCTCCGACAAGAAGGACGCGCCGCGCATCTCCATCGGCGGCCGGCTGGTCGCCGACCTGCTCGTGGCGGCGGGCGCGAGCCGGGTGCTCGCCATGACGCTGCACTCACCCCAGGTGCACGGCTTCTTCTCGGTACCGGTCGACCATCTGAACGCGCTGCACGAACTCGCCGCGCACTTTCGCCGGTACGACCTGACGCGCACCACGGTCGTCTCGCCGGACCTCGGCAACGCCAAGGAGGCCGCCGCCTTCGCCCGGCTCATCGGCGCGCAGGTGGCGGCCGGTGCCAAACAGCGGTTCGCGGACGACCGGGTGAGCATCAGTTCCGTCATCGGCGATGTCAGCGGCCGGGACGTCATCGTGCTGGACGACGAGATCGCCAAGGGCAGCACCGTGCTCGAACTCCTCGGCCGACTGCGCGAGTTGGGTGTCCGGTCGGTCCGGGTGGCGTGCACGCACGGGCTGTTCGCCGCCGGTGCGCTGAAGCGGCTGAGCGAGCAGCCGGACGTGCTGGAGATCGTCTGCACCAACACCGTGCCGGTCCCCGTGGACGGCGAGCCCACCGACAAGCTGCGGGTGCTCTCCATCGCCCCGGCGCTCGCCGAGGCGGTACGGCGCATTCACAACGGTGAATCCGTGAGCACCCTGTTCGAGCAGTCGTAGAGCCCGGACGCGGCCCGCTCAGACCGAGCCGGACGCGGCCCCGGAGCGGGCCAGGGCCGCGTCCAGCGTGGGGTGCGGGGGCAGCAGCCGGGACAGACCGGTGACCCGGAAGACGCGCAGGGTCAGCGGATGCGTGCACACCAGGTGCAGCTGCCCGCCGCCGTCCAGCACCCGGGAGCGGGCCCGGTACAGCAGCCGCAGCCCCGAGCAGTCGAAGAACTCCACCGACCGCAGGTCGAAGACGACCCGCGCACCGGGGCGGCCGGTGACCCGGTCCAGCGACGGGCCGATCTCCGTCGCCGAGACCAGATCGATCTCGCCGCGCAGCTCCAGCACCGTGTGCGCCCGGTGCTCGTACACACGGAGGTGACGGGTGAGCGGTGCAGGCTCGTCTCGCACGACGGCATCACCTCCCACCCGCGCCCGGACGTCGGTCTCCCGATCGTCAAGTTACCCTCGATGGAAGGAATTTGAGCATGTTCGGTTGACATATGTCTTCGAGTTTGGCGCTTGTCGCCCGGTAACCGTGCTCCGCCGACCGGTCAGTCGACCAGAAGGACCAGCTTCCCCGTCGTCCGTCCCGTGTCGCCCGCTTCGTGTGCCTTCGCCGCGTCCGCCAGCGGGAACGTCCCGGCGATCGTCGCCTTCAGCCTCCCCGACTCCGCCAGCTCGGCGATGGCCTCCATACCGGTCCGGTCGGCGTCCACCAGCATGCGCACGGCCCGTACGCCGAGCCGCTCGGCCTCGTCGTGGAACTCCCGCGAGCCCACGGGCAGGATCGACACCACGACACCGCCCGGCCGCAGCACCTTCAGCGACGCGACGGAGGTGTCCCCGCCGAGCGTGTCCAGGACCACATCGACGTCCCGCACCGCCTCCGTGACATCGGTCGTCCGGTAGTCGATCGGCTCGTCCACGCCGATCTCCCGCAGGAAGTCGTGCTTGCCCGCGCTCGCCGTGCCGATCACATACGCGCCGCGCGCCTTGGCGATCTGCACGGCCACATGCCCGACCCCGCCGGCCGCCGCATGGATCAGCACCCGCTGCCCGGACCGCAGGTCCGCGTGCTCGGTCAGGGCCTGCCAGGCGGTCAGGGACACCAGCGGCAGCGCACCGGCCTGGGTGTGGCCGACCGAGGCGGGCTTGTGCGTCAGGGCACGGACCGGTGCGATCACGTATTCGGCGTGCGAGCCGTGGCCGTAGGGATAGGGCAGCATGCCGAAGACCTCGTCGCCGGGCCGGAAGGCCACCACGCCGACGCCGGTCTCGGCGACCTCGCCGGAGACGTCCCAGCCGAGGACGAACGGCGGCTCGCCCAGGAAGCCGCCGGTGGCCCGGTGCTTCCAGTCGGTGGGGTTGACCCCGGCGGCCCGGACCCGGACCAGCACCTGGTTCGGGCCCGGCTTCGGCCGCTCCACCCGTACTTCCCTCAGGACCTCGGGACCGCCGAGGACGTCCTGGCTGATGGCTCGCATCGTGTTCACATCGCTCATGGTCACCCAGCCTGCCCGGGGTCGCCCGTCCGGGAAATGGCATGATGGCCAAGCTTCGATAGGATCGTGCCATGCTCGATGTCCAGCTGCGCACCCGGCGCCCCGAGCGGGTGGCCGTCCTCGCCCTGGACGGCGTCTACCCCTTCGAGCTGGGCATCCCCAGCCGTATCCTCGGCGCCGCCGACGGCCACTACGAGGTGCTGACCTGCACGGTCGACGGCCGCCCGGTGCGCACCAGCGCCGACTTCACGATCGGGGTCGCGCACGGCCCGGAGATCCTCGACACCGCGGACACGGTGGTGGTGACCTCGATGCCGGCCGGGGACATCCCCGCCGAGCTGCCGGACGAGGTCGCCGCCGCCCTCGCCCGTATCCGCCCGGACGCCCGGATCGTCTCGATCTGCACAGCCGCGTTCGTGCTCGCCGAGGCCGGCCTGCTCGACGGCCGCCGCGCGACCACGCACTGGCAGGTGGCCGAGCGCTTCCGCCGCCGCTTCCCCCGGGTGGACCTCGACCCGGACGTCCTCTTCGTCGCCGACGGCCGTATGCTCACCTCGGCCGGGGCCGCCTCCGGCATCGACATCTGCCTGCACATCGTGCGCGCCGACCACGGCAGCGAACTCGCCAACTCCGTGGCCCGCCGCTGTGTCGTCCCGCCGTTCCGGGACGGCGGCCAGGCCCAGTACATCGAGCAGCCGGTCCCCGTCAGCGGCGCGGCGAGCACGGCCGCGACCCGATCCTGGGCCCTGGAGCGGCTGGACGAGCCGCTCACCCTCACCGACCTCGCCGGCCACGCCCGGATGAGCCTGCGCACCTTCGCCCGCCGGTTCAGCGACGAGGTCGGCCTCAGCCCCGGCCGCTGGCTGATCCAGCAGCGCGTCGCCCGCGCCCGGCATCTGCTGGAGGCCAGCGACCTGCCGGTGGACCGGATCGCCGCCGAGGTCGGCTTCGCCACCGGCGCCTCACTGCGCCAGCACCTGCACACGGCGATCGGGGTGTCCCCGCAGGCCTACCGCCGGACGTTCCAGCAGACCCGCTGACGCGGCGCGCTCACTCGGCCGCGTACACCCGCTCGCCCTCCACGTAGGTGAGCGCCACGGCCGTCTCCGCGATGGCCTGCGGCGGCCCGGCGAACGGATCGCGGTCCAGCACCACCAGATCGGCGAGCGCCCCGACGGCCACCCGGCCCGTGTCGTCCAGATGGTTCACGTACGCCGACCCGGCCGTGTACGCGTGCAGCGCGTCCGCGAGGCCGAGCCGCTCCCCGGGCAGGAACACCGGCCCGGCGGCGCCCGGTTCGACCCGGTTGACCGCGACATGGATGCCCTGGAGCGGATCGGGGCTGCTCACCGGCCAGTCGCTGCCCGCCGCGAGCCGCGCCCCCGAGCGCAGCAGCGCGCCGAACGGGTACTGCCAGGCGGCCCGTTCGGCCCCGAGGAACGGGATCGTCAGCTCGTCCATCTGCGGCTCGTGCGCGGCCCACAGCGGCTGGATGTTCGCGGTGGCGCCGAGCCGGGCGAAGCGCGGTACGTCGTCCGGGTGCACGACCTGGAGGTGCGCGAGGTGCGGCCGGGTGTCGCTCGGCCCGTTCGCGGCGCGGGCCGCCTCGACCGCGTCCAGCGCGTCGCGTACGGCCCGGTCGCCCAGCGCGTGGAAGTGGCACTGGAAACCCAGAGCGTCCAACTTGGTGACGAACTCGGGCAGTTGAGACGGATCGATGAAGCTCTTGCCGCGGTTCGCGGTCGCGCACCCGCACCGGTCCAGATAGGGGTCGAGCAGCGCGGCCGTGCCGTTCTCGGCGACCCCGTCCAGCATCAGCTTCACCGTGCCCGCCTGAAACCGGCCGTGGCTGAACGCCGCCCGCTTCTCCACGAGTTCGGCGATCTGCTCGGCCCCGCGCTCCCGGTCCCACCACAGTGCGCCCACCACCCGCGCGGTCAGCGAACCGTCCCGCGCCGCCGTGAGATACGCCTCGGCCGGGTCGTCCATGCCGAGGAAGTCGCCGACCAGTGCGTCCTGCCAGGCGGTGATGCCGAGAGCGTGCAGATGCCGCTGGGCGTGCAGCAGCGCGGCCAGCCGGTCGGCCGGGGTGGCGGGCGGGGTGAGCCGGCCGACCAGCTGCATCGCACCCTCCTGGAGCGTGCCGCTCGGCTCTCCGGAGGCGTCCCGCTCGATCCGCCCGTCGGCCGGGTCGGGCGTGTCCCGGTCGACGCCGGCCAGCTGCAGTGCCCGGCTGTTGACCCAGGCGCCGTGGTGGTCCCGGTTCGGCAGATACACCGGCCGGTCCGGGACGACCGCGTCCAGCAGCTCCTTGGCCGGCGTCCCGCCCTCGAACGCCTCCATCGACCAGCCGCCGCCCAGAATCCACTCCCGCTCCGGATGGGCCTCGGCGTACGCCCGTACGGCGGCCACGCTCTCCTCGGCCGTCGTCGTACCGGACAGATCGCACTGGGCCAGCTCCAGCCCCGCCGGTACCGGATGGACATGCGCGTCCTGGAAGCCGGGCAGCAGCAGCCGTCCGGCGAGATCGACCACCTCCGTGCGCGGCCCGGCCAGGTCGCGCAGCTCGTCCCCGCCGACCGCGGTGACACGGCCCCCGGTGACGGCGACGGCGGTCGCCACGCGGCCCTCGGGACCCTCGGGGGTGAGGACGGGGCCGCCGGTGAACAGCAGATCAGCGTGCATGATGCCTTTCCTGGTAGGTCAGTTGGAGGTGGCGAGCAGCTCGGGCGCGTCGGCGTCGGTGCCCGCTCCGGTGCGGAAGTACGGCGATCTGCGCACCCACTTGGCCCAGGCGGCGACCGCGAACCCGGACGCGATCATCGCGACCGGCATGAGCAGCAGGAACCAGCCGTTGTCCGCGCTCAGTTCCAGATGGTCGGCGGAGTCGTAGAACGACCAGCAGAGGTAGCCGCCGAGGCCCAGCAGGGCCAGTGCGCTGAGCGTCGGCAGCACCACCGCACGCACGGCCTGCCCCCAGTCCTCGCGCAGCAGGGACCGGAAGCGTACGGCGGCCGCCAGCGCGGTGAGCGCGTAGGACAGCGCGACGACGACACCGACCGCGTTCACGATCGCGTCGATCATGTCGGCGAGCCGCGGGATCACCAGCGCACCCGCCGCCACCGCGATGGCCAGCGCCCCGATCAGCAGCGTCCCGGCCGCCGGAGTCCCGTACCGGGCGCTGACCTTGGACCACACCGGTCCGAGGGTACGGTCCCGGCTCATCGCGAACATCCCGCGGGCCGTCGGGATGACCCCGGCCTGCAGTGAGGCCACCGCCGAGAACATCAGGGCGACCAGCGGCAGCGCGGCCAGCGGCTGGTCGGCCAGCCGGTCCCCGTAGTACGCGAGCCCCTGCGCCCCGTGACCGGCCAACTCCCGCTGGGACAGCACCCGTTGGAAGGCGAGCGAGCCGAGCAGGAACAGCCCGAGCATCGTCACCAGGGTGATGGTTCCGGCCCGGGAGGCGTCCCGCGGGTCCTTCACCTCCTCGTTGACGGTGAACGCCGCCTCGAAACCCCAGTAGCAGAACACCGACAGCAGCATGCCCTGCGCCAGCGCGGTCGCCGACGGGATCGCGAACGGGTCGAACCAGGACAGGCTGAAGGAGTGCGGTCCGGTGACGATGCCGTAGCCGCAGAACCCGAGCAGGACGAGGTACTCGAAGACCAGCAGCCCGCTCTGCAGCCGGGCCGCCGTGCGGACCCCGGTCACGGCGGTCAGCGTGACGGCGACCAGGACGACGATCCCCACCGCCGTCGTCTGCGCGGTCGAGTCCGGATCGAGCCCGAGCGAGCCGATCCGGTGCAGGCCCGCCTCCCCGGCCAGCTGCAGCAGCGCCGACCCGGTGACGGCCGTCGTGTAGGCGAGGAAGGCCACGCTCGCCACGAAGTTCACCCAGCCGACCATGAAACCGAGCCAGGGGCTGAGCGAACGGCCCACCCACACATAGCCGTTGCCGGCGTTCGGCTCCACCCGGTTCAGCCGCGAGTAGGCCCCGGCGATACCGAGGACGGGCAGGAACGCCAGCAGCATGATGGCCGGCAGATGCGGGCCGACCACCCCCGCGGTCACCCCGAGTCCGATGCCGATGCTGGTCGTGGCGGCCGTGCTGGAGGCGGCGACGGCGACGCCGTCCACCACGCTGAGGGACTTGCGCAGCTCGGGCCGCGCGGGGGGATCCACTCCGAAGGGTCTGTCGCTCATGCCGGCTCTCCGCTCACCGCGGGGGCCCGGACGGCCCCGGTGACGGGACATGAAACTGCCGGGACACTTAACAGGTCAACGGTGTTGTCATAAGGTGCCCGGCACGAGCCAGGGAGGCCCCATGACCGACCGTGTCGTCCCGCCCGCCGCCCGGCAGCGCCGCCGCCCCACCAGACAGGGCGTCGTACTGTCCGAGGAACTGATCGTCGCCACCGCCCTCCGGCTGATCGAGGAGCACGGCGCCGACGCCCTCTCCGTACGCCGCCTCGGCCGGGCCCTCGGCGCCGACCCCAGCTCCCTGTACCGGTACTTCCGGCACACCGACGACCTGATGCTGGCCATCGCCGACGAGCTGATCGGCCGTACCCTCAAGACCTGGCGGCTGACCGGCGACTGGGTGGCCGACCTGCGCGAACTGGGGCTGCGCATGCACACCGGCGCCCTCGCGCACCCTCGGGCGGCGATGCTCAGCGCCCACCGCGTCACCGGGCGCGCCCATGAGATCCAGGCCGTGGAGAGCATCCTCGGCGTGCTCCGCCGGGCCGGGTTCCCGGACCCGGAGGCGGTGCGGATCTACCACGCGTTCGTCGACCAGGCCCTCGCCTTCGGCGCCCTGGACTCCGCGTGCACCGCCCTGCCGCTGACCGCGCGCGAGGCCGAGGCCCAGGTGTGGCGCAGCACCTACGGCCGGCTGCCCGCCGACACCCACCCGCACATCGCGGCCACCGCACCCCATCTCGTCGCCACCATGCGCTCCAGTTCCTACCCGGCCGCCCTCGACCTGCTCCTGGCCGCCGCCCGGACACGCCTTGATCGCATTCGTGCGGGGAGCGTGGACTGACGGCCACACTGGACGGGATCCGTACCGCGAGGAGGCCGTACACCATGACCCCACCGCCCGCCCGCACCACCGCGGAGCGCACGAAGGACACCCTGCACCGGCTGGAGCACGACGTCGACGTCTGGGTCGCCACCGCCGGCCCCGACGGCGGGGCGCCCTATCTCGTGCCGCTGTCCTTCGTGTGGGACGGCGCCACCCTGCTGATCGCCACGCCGGCCGAGAGCCCCACCGGCCGCAACCTCGTGGCCACGGGCCGGGCCCGCCTCGGCCTCGGCCCGACGCGGGACGTCGTCCTGATCGAGGGCACCGTCCAGGTGGTGACCCCGGAGGACCTCCCCGAGGAGGACGCCGAGGTCTTCGCCGGCAAGACCGGCTTCGACCCCCGCCAACTCGCCACCCGCTACCTGTACTTCAAAATCCTCCCCCGACGCGTCCAGGCCTGGCGCGAGGAGAACGAGCTGAGCGGCCGGGAGCTGATGCGCGACGGGGAGTGGCTCCTGGGCGGCTGACCGCTTCCGGCAGGGTGTCGCCGACCGGATATCGCCGTCCGGCCGGCCGTTCGGCGAGCATTTCCAGCCGCCCCAAGACACCCGGTCGTAGGCCTCGCCCAGGACCGGAGGCCGAGCACCGGGTCCCGGCCGCCGGGCGACGCGTTCCCCGTTCTCCGCCGCCCGCATGGTGTGATCCGCTCCCTCGGGGGCAGTCGGCGAAGGTGAGCGGAACATCGCCGGAACGCCAGAGCCGCGCCGCGTCGGGCACCGGCGCCGAGGCCGACCGGCACACGAAGGTGACCGTCCTCGTGGCGCTCGCCGCCAACCTGGTGATCGCCGTCGCCAAGGCCGTCGGCGGTGTCCTCTCGGGCTCACCCGCGCTGCTGTCGGAGGCCGCGCACTCCGTCGCCGACAGCCTCAACGAGGTGTTCCTGCTGGCCGCGCTGCGCCGCAGCCGCCGTCCCGCCGACCGACGGCACCCCTTCGGCTACGGCAAGGAACGCTTCTTCTGGTCCCTGCTGGCCGCCGTCGGCATCTTCGTCATGGGCGGCTGCTTCTCCTTCTTCCAGGGCTTCCAGGCGCTGCGCGAGGGCACCGAGGAGAACTTCGGCGGCTATGTGGCGGGTCTGATCGTGCTCGGCGTGGCCCTCGTCGCCGAGGGCGGCTCGCTGCTGCGGGCGCTGCACCAGGCGCGCCGGCAGGGCGGCGGCCTCGGGGGGCTGCGTGACCCGGCCCTGCGCACGGTGATCGCCGAGGACGGCACGGCGGTGCTCGGTGTGACGCTCGCCCTCGCCGGGATGGCCCTGCACATGGTGACCGGGCAGGTCGCATGGGAGGCGTCCGCCTCACTGGCCATCGGCGTCCTGCTGGTGTACGTCGCCTACCGGCTGGGCCGTGACGCCCGTGACCAGCTCATCGGCGAGGCCGCCGACCCGGAGCTGAGCGGCAGGATCCGCTCGCTGCTCGAGACGCAGCCGGAGATCGACAGCGTGGAGGCGCTGTTCACCATGCGCATGGGCCTCGACTCCACGCTGGTGGCCGCTCGCATCGACCTGGTGCCCGGCCTGGACAGCGAACGCGTGGAGAAGGCTGCCGTACGCATCAAGCGGTCACTTGCCGACACGTTTCCCGAGGCCGACCAGATCTTCCTGGACGTGACCGACCGGCCGGCGGGGGAGGCACGGAAGAGCCCCGCCGCGACGGGGGAACGCGGCGGGGCCTGACGCACGAGTGCCCGCCCCGGGGCGGGTTCACACCTGTCCGGCGCGGATTTTTCTGAAACCGGCCGGATACCGGCGCGAATCAGCTCTCGCCGAGGGGCTCCAGCACGAAGACGGGAATCTCCCGGGAGGTCTTCTTCTGGTAGTCGGCATACGGCGGGTACGCCGCGACGGCCCGCTCCCACCACCGGTCCTTCTCGTCGCCGGTGACCTCACGGGCCCTCATGTCCCGCTTGTCCGGCCCGTCCTGCAGCTCGACATGCGGATCGGAGGTGACGTTGAAGTACCACACCGGGTGCTTGGGCGCGCCGCCCTGCGAGGCGACCACCGCGTACGTCCCGTCGTGCTCCACCCGCATCAGCGGCGTCTTGCGGATCTTTCCGCTCTTCGCGCCCCGCGTGGTCAGCACGATCACCGGCAGCCCGGTGTCCAGGAGTGTCGTGCCCTTCGTCCCGCCGGAACTCTCGTACAGCTCGACCTGCTCGCGCACCCACTGCGTCGGGCTGGGCTCGTACTCACCCTCAAGAGGCATGGGATCCGTACCCTTCGTCGGTCCAACAGCTGTCTGTCACCGGCATTCAACACCGGAGGTCTCACGGATCATCCGTACCGCGGATCGCCCGCTGTCCATCCTGCCGACGCCGCCGCACGTCCACCGTGCGCCGGCCGGAATCCGCCCCTCCGACCCCGCTTCCTCGGCCAGATCACCCCGATCGCCGAAGTGGCCGAACTTGGGGTCGACCTATAGATGCCTGAGGCATCAAATGAAGATCGGCATGACGCACCTCTTCGTCTGCGAGGTCTTCCCATGACGGAACTGACGGACATCCCCGGCCCGGCGGACCAGGCCGACCCCGTCGCCTTCCCGCAGGACCGCACCTGTCCCTACCACCCGCCCACCGGATACCAGCCGTTGCGCGACGGGCGCCCCCTGTCCCGCGTCACCCTGTTCGACGGCCGTGAGGCCTGGGCCGTCACCGCACACGCCACCGCCCGCGCCCTGCTCGCCGACCCCCGTCTGTCCAGCAACCGCAGCCACCCCGGCTTCCCCGTGCCCTCGGAGCGTTTCGCGGGCGTCCGCGACCGCCGGGTGGCGCTGATCGCGGTGGACGATCCCGAACACAACCGGCAGCGGCGGCTGATGATCCCGTCGTTCACCGTCAAGCGCGCGGCCGAGCTGCGGCCGTGGATCCAGCAGACCGTGGACGGGCTGCTGGACGTGATGATCGCCCAGGGGCCGCCCGCCGAGCTGGTCTCCGCCTTCGCGCTGCCCGTGCCGTCGATGGTGATCTGCCGCCTGCTCGGAATCCCGTACGCCGACCACGAACTCTTCGAGGAACAGTCCCGTCGGCTGCTGCGCGGCCCCACGGCGGCCGACACCAGCGATGCCCGCGACCGCCTGGAGGACTACCTCGGAGGGCTGATCGACGACAAGGCCAGGCAGGCCGAACCGGGCGCCGGCATCCTCGACGAGATCGTCCACCACCAGCTGCGCGACGGCGTGCTGGACCGCGCCGAACTCGTGTCGCTGGCCCTCATCCTGCTGGTCGCGGGCCATGAGACGACCGCCAACATGATCTCCCTCGGCACCTACGCCCTGCTCCAGCACCCCGGCCGGCTGGCCGAGCTGCGCGCCGACCCGGCGCTGCTGCCCGCCGCCGTCGAGGAGTTGATGCGGATGCTGTCCATCGCGGAGGGGCTGCAGCGGGTGGCGCTGGAGGACATCGAGATCGACGGCACCACGATACGGGCCGGCGAGGGCGTGCTGTTCTCGACCTCGGTGATCAACCGCGATCCGGCCCAGTACGCGGACCCCGACACCCTGGACTTCCATCGCTCCGCCCGCCACCACGTGGCGTTCGGCTTCGGGATCCACCAGTGTCTCGGGCAGAACCTGGCCCGCGCCGAGCTGGAGATCGCCCTGGGCACCCTGCTCGCCCGGCTGCCGGGGCTACGGCTGGCCGTGCCGGCCGACGAAGTCCGCTTCAAACGCGGCGACACGATCCAGGGGATGCTGGAACTCCCCGTGACCTGGTAAGAGGCTCTGCTCATGCACATCGACATCGACAAGGACGTCTGTATCGGCGCGGGCCAGTGCGCGCTGGCCGCGCCGGGCGTCTTCACCCAGGACGACGACGGCTTCAGCACCCTGCTGCCCGGACGCGAGGACGGCGGCGGCGACCCGATGGTCCGGGAGGCCGCCCGCGCCTGCCCGGTGCGCGCGATCACACTGTCGGAGCCGGCCGGCTGAGCGCGCGGGGCGGGCCGGACGACATGCCGGACCCCGGCCCCCGTCCCGGATGCACACGTCCCCCACGGGAGTGTGCCCCGCCGAACACCACACCTAGCTCCGGCCGGGCGCTCCCGGTGGCACCCAGCTCGCCATGGACGTGGATCCAGGCGCAGCCGCGGGAGCCGGCTTCGGAGGACGCTCGTTCTTCGGTGCTGTCCGAACCCTGGAGGCCCCGAGGCCGAGCGAGGGGCGTCCTTCCCGCTTCAGTAGGGTTCCCGGATGACCGAACAGGCCGAGCAGCCCTTCCTCTACGTCGTCGTGTGCGCGGCCGGGATCGCGGCGGGCGTCAGCAGGCTGATCACCGCCGCCCGGGAAGGGGGCTGGCAGGTCGGCGTCATCGCCACACCGGTCGCCATGGGCGGCTTCTTCGACGCCGCGGCCGTGGCGGCACAGACGGGCCGTCCCGTCCGGTCGGCCTGGCGCACGCCGGCCGATCCCCGCCCCTTCCCGCCACCGGACGCCGTCGTGGTGGCGCCCGCCACCTTCAACACCGTCAACAAGTGGGCGGCCGGCATCTGCGACACCCTCGCGCTCGGCACCCTGTGCGAGGCCGTGGGCCTCGGCGTGCCGATCGCCGTCCTGCCCTGTGTCGCCGACGCGCTGGCCGCCCATCCCGCCTACCGGGACAGCCTGGAACGGCTGCGCGGGATGGGCGTGCGCTTCGGCGATCCGTACACCGGCGAGGTCCGAGCCGACGGCGGCCGACCGGACTTCGCCTGGGAGCGGGCACTCGACCTGCTCTAGCGACAGGTCAGCGTCGGCCCCGCCAGCATGTTCCCGGTGAACATGTCCTGGCCCTTCGGCACCCAGTAGCCGAGCTTGGACACCACCGTGGAGCACTTGTCCCCGACGGTGTAGCGGATCTTGAGCTTCTCCGGGTGGCCGGGCTGCAGCTCGGTCACCGTGCAGTCGATGGAGTGCGCCAGCCGGGTCTTCGCCGGGTACCGGCCCACCAGCGGGTTGACGCAGCGCTTGTCGGCCGTGCTGATCCGCAGCCCGCTGCCCTCCTCGCCGATCATCCCCAGCCGGGCGTCGCCGTCGCCCTCGTCGCTGTCCCGGCGGATCGTGTACGTCACGGTGGTCGTGGCATTGCGGCGCAGCTCGGTCCGGTCGACCGTGACGGCGTGCGTGACCTTCGCCTTGGGCGCGGTCAGCGACACGGTGGCCTGCACCGTGCCCTTCAGGTCGACACCCGCAGGCGTCGACCGCACGCGAACCGTGGCGTGCAGGTCGTAGGCGCCCGGACCTGGGTACAGGCCGGAGCCGGGCAGCGTTCCGGTGCCCAGGGACTTGCCCGACCGGCTGGCCGTCCAGGTGCCCTCGGTGCGACAGGCGTAGCGGACCCGGGTGCGGCCGATCTTGCACGTGGCCGGGGCCGTGATGCTGAATCTGGGGGAGCCGGTGTCCGCGCACAGGCTGACATCGGCCCGCTCACCGTGCGCACCGTGCAGCGTGCCGGCGAGCGCGCACAGCGTGGCCGGGGTCTCCGGCGCCGGTGCGGCGGCGGAGTGTCCCCAGGCGGGGGTGACGAGGGCCAGCGGCAGCAGCGCTGCTCCGGCCAGGATTCTCAGAGTCGTGGGACGAGTCGGCACCGCGTTTCCTCCGGGCGGCCGAGACCGGCCGGATGCCGGTCGTCTCCGCCGAGGATGAGCAGACAGTATGACGATCGGTCGGCTCCCACGCCGGACGGTCACCTGAGGGCAGCAACACAACGCCCCGAAGGAAGTGCCCCGCATCAGCCCTCCTGGCGGAGCGTCACCGCACTTCGCGTACATACCCCTTGCTGCCCGGAGTGGACACGTCCCGGTCCCGGCGGACGATGCTCAGCCGGCCGCCCCAGTGCGCGAGCGCCGAGCGCAGCCCGGCGTCCGTGTACTCGATGTCCACGACCCGGTCGTCGAACGCCTTCGCGTACACCCCGCACTCGTCGTACTGCCCGCACTCCTCCGCCACCGCGAAGTCCAGCCCGGCCCGCTCGCGCACGCCGGTCAGTTCGGCGGTGTTCTTCTGCCCGACGGCCAGGTGCCGGGCGTGCGCGTGCCGGGACAGCAGGGTCATGAACGAGGTCGCGTCGGCCGCGGTGAGCAGGTGGTGGGAGCGGGTATAGCTGTCGTAGTTGTCCGGCTCGACGGCGTCGAAGCCCTTCTTCGCGCAGCCGTCGATCCACTGGTTCACGCGCTGCGCCACCCGCTCCCGCTTGGCCGGGGTGCCGATGTCGAGCAGCGGCTCGTTCCAGTCCTCGTCGATGACGACCTTGCCGTGCGCGTCGCGCAGCAGCAGGTCGGCCGGCCAGGAGGCGCGCTCCTCGGGCTGGGCCTGGAAGGCGTTGACGTAGCAGATGTTGTACAGGCCGGGCGCGGGGGAGTCGGAGCGGTCGCGGCTGAGGATCCGCACGCCCTTCGGCGGGGGATAGGCGCCGCCGATCTGGTAGTCGAACCCGGCGCCGCGCGGCGGCAGCCGTACCGCGGCGGGCGGCTGCGAGCCGCGACTCCCCTTGCCGCCGGAATCGCCGGAGGTGCCGGAACCGCCGCCGGAACCGCAGCCGGCCAGCCCCGGAAGGGTGACGACCAGGGCCACCGCCAGGGCGCCTGCGGTCCTTCGGAGGCCCGCGGCGCGTCGAACACCCTTGGGGGGCAAGTCTGCTCCATCCTGCCCACGCCGGGCGGCGCGGCACGTGTGGATCAAATCGCCCGCGCGCTTCGGCCGTCAAGCCGGTGCGGGACGACGCCGTAGTCTCGTTGGTGACCATCGTCCCGAAGGCAGGAGCAGCAACGATGCAGTACGTGAAGCTCGGTTCGACGGGCCTGGACGTGTCGCGGATCTGTCTGGGCTGCATGACCTACGGGCTGCCGGACCGCGGCGTCCACGAGTGGACCCTCGACGCTCAGGAGTCCCGTCCGCTGATCCGGCAGGCGCTGGAGGCGGGCGTCAACTTCTTCGACACCGCCAACATCTACTCCGACGGGACCAGCGAGGAGATCGTCGGCAAGGCCCTGCGCGACTTCGCCGACCGCGACGAGATCGTGCTGGCGACCAAGGTCAACGGCCGGATGCGGCCGGGCCCCAACGCGGCTGGGCTGTCCCGCAAGGCCCTCATGACCGAGATCGACCACAGCCTGCGCCGCCTCGGCACCGACTACGTCGACCTCTACCAGATCCACCGCTACGACCACGCGACCCCCGTCGAGGAGACGATGGAGGCGCTGCACGACCTGGTCAAGGCGGGCAAGGTCCGCTACCTCGGAGCGAGTTCGATGTACGCGTGGGAGTTCTCCAAGCTGCAGTACACGGCGGAGCGGCACGGCTGGACGAAGTTCGTGTCCATGCAGAACCACTACAACCTGCTCTACCGCGAGGAGGAGCGGGAGATGCTGCCGCTCTGCGCGGACCAGGGCGTCGGCGTGCTGCCGTGGAGCCCGCTCGCCCGGGGCCGGCTCACCCGCGACTGGGGCACGGTCACCGAACGGAGCGCCAACGACAACTTCGGCAGCCGCCTGTACCTGGAGAGCGACCGCTCGATCGTCGAGGCCGTCACCCGCATCGCGGGCGACCGGGGCGTGCCCCGCGCCCAGGTGGCCCTCGCCTGGCTGCTGCACCAGGACACGGTGGCGGCCCCGATCGTCGGCGCCGCCAAGCCGCACCACATCGACGACGCGGCGGCCGCGGTCGAGCTGGAGCTGACGGAGAAGGAGATCGAGGAACTGGAGCAGCCCTACACGCCAAGGGCGATCAGCGGCCACTGAGTCCCGGCGGCTCAATGAGGCCGGTGCGGCACGAACTCGGTGCCGCACGGACCCGCCCCCTCGCTCTCCGGCAGCGCCACCCGCTCTCCGGACATCGTGAGCGTCCGGTAGTACCCCCCGATCCGCTCGGCAGAACGGCCCACATAGTGCCCGATGAACGAGCGCCGGAAGCGGTCGGCGGTGCGGTTGGGGCCGGAGCCGTGCACCAGACTGCCGTTGAAGAACAGCACGTCGCCCGGCGCCAGATCCACCGGCACCGGCACCAGACCGGGCGGCGGCGCGACGTACTCGCGGGCGAACGACAGCCGTTCGTCCGCGAGTTCGGGGCAGAACAGGTCCATCCGGTGGGTGCCCGGGACGACCTCCAGCCCGCCGTTGTCCCGGTCGATCGGCTCGCAGGCCAGCCATGCCGCCACACAGGTGCCCGGCTCGACCCGCAGATAGAAGTTGTCCTGATGCAGGGCCTGCCCGCGCGCACCCGGCGGCTTGAAGTAGAACATGCTCTGCGCGGCCAGCACCTCCTCGCCGAACAGCACCTCCAGCACCGCCCGCAGCCGGGCGTCCAGCAGGAACCGCCGTGCGGCGGAGCTGATCTCGTGCGGTTGCATCACCCGGGGATACCGGCGCAGCGGGTCGGGGTCGGCCGGACGGGGCTCGAAGTGCCCGGGCACCGGACCGGCCGCGAGCAGTGCGGCGAACGCGGCGCACAGCCGCTCGGTCTCGGCCCGCTCGAACAGCCCCCGTACGACGGTGAATCCGTCCTCCTCGAAGCGCCGCCGGAGTGCCTCGGGCAGGATGGCTCGGGTGTTCGTGGCCGTCATGTGTCCGCTCCTGCGCTTGTCGGATCGGGTGGTCACTCACCCGCCATCACCCGCCACGCTAGGCCGACGCGCCCGACGGGAGGATGCCTGTGCGTGCTGACGACCTGCCCGTGACGGCTGCCGCCGCCGACCCGTCCCCACCGCTCGGAGTGGTGGTGACCGGCCGCTACGACCAGCCGCCGGGCTACGGCGTTAACCGGCCGCAGGGATCGGACAGTTGGCTGTTCACCTACACCCTGGGCGGGTGCGGCCTGCTCCGTCAGGGTGCCGCGCGGGCCCGGGCCGGCGCCGGGGACCTGGTGGTGCTCGCCCCCGGCACCGCTCACCGCTACACCGTCGCGCCCGGCGCCGAGCGCTGGCGGTTCTGGTGGACGCACTGCCAGGCCCGCCCGTCCTGGACGCCCTGGCTCGCCCCGTACGCCGTGTCCGACGGCCTGTACGCCGTGACGTCCGTGCCCGGCACGCTGCACGGCCGGATCGACGCGGCGTTCGGCCGGATGCTCGCCGACGCCCGCGCACCGGCCGAGGACACCCCGTGTGCGCCGGACCCGGTGGCCGTGGCGCACGGCAGCCTGGCGCGGGAACTGGCCCTGTGCGCCCTGGAGGAGATCGTCCTCCTCGCCGCCGGCGGACCCCGGGCACAGCCGCCCGCGCCGGACCGGACCCAGGCGCCCGCGCCGGATGCCGACGCCCGGGTGCGCCGGGCCGAGGAGCTGATCGCCGCCGACCCCGGTGCCCCGCACACCGTCCGCTCGCTCGCCGGGAGCGTCGCGCTGTCCCCGTCCCGGTTCGCCCATCTGTTCACCCTGCGCACCGGCCGTTCCCCGATGCGGGCCCTGCGCGAGGCCCGGCTGGGGCACGCGGCCCGGCTGCTGGAGGCCACCGACCTGACCGTGGAGCGGGTGGCCCGGGCCTCCGGATTCACCAGCCCCTTCCACTTCAGCCGGGTCTTCCGGGAACGCTACGGCGTGCCGCCCGGCGCCTACCGGACGGGAGAACGGCGGTAATGGGAAGAAAAGGAATCAGCTGAATCCGAGTCAATGAGGAACCGGCCGCAGGCGATTGTCGATAATCGAGAGATCTCTTGTTCGTACGTGCGCGGCTGTGCGAAAGTGTGCGCTGTCGGCGCGCAGGCACATCACATTTTCCGCTGTATGCGCCAGGCCGCTCCCCGTACACCCCCCACGCTTCAAAAGAGCCGCCTCAGGTGGACGTTCGAGCAGCCCCACCGCCCTCCCATACTGCTTGGTATGGACTAATTCCGCTATCACGTCTGGAGGAATGCAGTCGTGAATGAGGCAGGCCCCTCGGACGAGCAGCTGAGTGCCGAACTGAAGAAGTGGACGGGAGGGACACCGGCGCTCCATCCCGTCGGTGAACTCCTCGACCGGCACTGGGAAGCGGCCTTCGCCTACGCCCGGTTGTGCACGGACGGAACACGCGCCGCCGGCATGCTCACCACCGCCGCCTTCACCCGGCTCTTCGGGGAATCGCTCCGGCAGTCCGGCCCGACCGCCGCCTGGCGGCCCCAGGTGCTGGTCGCCGTCCGCCGCATCGCCGCCGAGTGGGACACCGACGGCCGCCGGGAACTCCTCCACCCGCAGCTGCGCTCCGGCGCCACCGGTGAGCGCGCCGCCGCCCGGCTGCTGCCGCCGCCCGGCAGGCGACAGCTCTCCCGCGCGTTCCAGCGGGTACCCCAGACCAGCAGGGCCGTGCTGTGGCACACCGAGGTCGAGGCCGAACCGCTCGCCGTACCCGCGGCCCTGCTCGGCCTGGACGAGGAGGACGCGCGCGTCGAACTGCGCCGGGCCCGGGAACGGCTGCGCGAGGAGTGCCTCCAGGCGCACCGCGAACTCGCCCCGGAGGCCGAGTGCCGGCGCTATCTGCGCATGCTCGACGTCACGTTCCGGCGCGGCGGCGTCGACATCGACCCCGATCTACGCGGCCATCTGAGCGGTTGCGGACACTGCAGCCGCACCGCGGACCAGCTCGCCGCGTTCAACACCGGACTCGGGCTCGCCCTCGCCGAGGCGGTCCTCGGCTGGGGCGCCCGCGCCTACCTGGAGTCCCGGGCAAGCCGCGGCGAGGACCCGGCCGAGCCGGCTCCGCACCCCACGACCGTCGCACCACCCCCGTCCGGCGAGGCCTTCCCGACCGCGGTGACGCCGCGCGGCGGTGACGCCCCTCAGCCTCCGCGCGGCCGCTCGCCCCGGCGGGCCGCCCGCGCCCGCCGCATCCGGCGCCGCCAGCTCGCCCTCGCCGTCGTGACCGTGAGCGGTCTGGTCGTCGTACCCCTGGCGCTGTGGTCGCTCCTCGGCTCCGGCGGCGGCACGGCCCCGGCCGGTGGCGGCGCGTCCTCGCCGGCGCCGGGCAGGGGCACCGCGAGTCCCGGCGCGTCCTGGGCCGGGGCGAACGCGGCCGGTCAGGGTGCCGTGCACGGCCGGCTGCGCAATCTCGCCTCCGGACTGTGCATCGGCGTCGTCGGGGAGAAGGCCGTCGAGGACGCCGAGACCGAACTCGCCCCCTGCTCGGCGGCACCGAGCCAGCAGTGGACGTACGAGACCGACGGACTGCTGCGCAACTCCGCCGCGCCCGGCCTGTGCCTGGACTCCCACATCGGCTACTCGGTCCGCCTCGCCCCCTGCTCGGCCACCGGCCGGGCCGCGCGGAACATCCGCTACGACTTCACCCTCCAGGGCACCCTGATACCCCGCTGGAACCAGGAGCTGGCCCTCACCCCGGCCGCCACCGACGGCTCCGGCGCCCTGGTCCTCAAGAACCGCGCCCCCGGCACCGCCCAGCGCTGGACCGTGGACACCGCCAAACCCGACCTGCAGATGCAGAACGTCAACTGGGACAGCCACAGCACCCCGACGCCGGACGCCGGCCCCGACCGGACGCCACCCGGGGCGACGCCCACCCCCAAGGCGTCCAGGACCACCCCTGAGCAGACCCCGGACCCGACCCCCACGCACACCGCACCGGCCCCGGCGCCCACGCCGTCCGCCACGGTCGATCCCTGCTCCGCGTACCCGTACTACTGCGGCTGGGGCGGCGGGGGTTACGGAGACGGCGGGCGCCACCGCCGCTGACTCAGGGACCACTCCTCGCGCGCACAGCGCCTGCCGAGCCGCTCCGCCGCCGCTCAGGACGTCGTGCTGCCGGCCGCGCCCAGGAACTCCGCCCAGCCGCTCGCCGGGGCCTGGCCGGGCACCAGGGTGCGCAGCTTGCGCAGCACCGCCGGGTCCTGCGCCTCCAGCCAGGCCACGAGCTGCTTGAACGACACGAAGCGCACGTCGTCGCCGTGCGCGGCCATCTTCCCGATGGCCTCCTCGACGGCGTCCATGTAGATGCCGCCGTTCCAGCGCTCGAAGTGGTTGCCGATGAAGAAGGGCGCGCGGTTGGTGTCGTAGGCGCGCTGGAAGCCGGCGACATACGCGTCGCGCGCCTGGGTGCGCCAGGCGTCGTACTGGGTGCGGTCGCCGTTCGGATTGCCACCGGACTGGTTGAACATCATGTTGTAGTCCATCGACAGCACCTGGAATTTGTGTCCGGGGAACGGTATGGACTGCAGCGGGAAGTCCCAGATCTTGCCGCCCTGCACCTTGGCCGGCCAGATCTGCAGTCCGCCGGGGGAGCTGGCGTCGTACTTCCAGCCGAGGGCCGCCGCCGTGGGCAGCAGGTTGGACTGGCCCTCCAGACACGGGGTGCGGCCGCCGATCAGCTCCTTGTCGTAGTCGAAGGGGAGCGGCTCCAGGTCCGTGAAGCCCGTGTTGGTCTTCCACTGCGTCACGAAGCTCTTGGCCTGGTCGATCTCGCTGCGCCACTCGGCCGGGGACCAGTTGCGCACCCCGGTCGCGCCGCAGAAGTGCCCGTTGAAGTGGGTGCCTATCTCGTGGCCCTCCAGCCAGGCCGCCCGCACCTGCTGCAGGGTGGCGTGGATGTGCCGGTCGGCGAGGTAGCCGATGGCGGAGGCCCCGACCGGGTGCTGCGGCGGGTGGTACAGGTGCTTCTTGGACTCGGGCAGCGCGTAGATGCCGCTGAGGAAGAAGGTCATCTTGGCGCCGTGGTCGGCGGCCACCTTGCGGAACCGGGAGAACAGCTGGTTGCTCACCTCGCCCGCGCCGTCCCAGGAGAACACCACGAACTGCGGGGGCTTCTGGCCCGGCTTCAGCCGCTCGGGCTTCGGCTGGTGCGGCTGGGCGCCGGTGTCGGCCGTGGAGCCGTCGCCTATGGGCTTCGCCGGCCGGGCCTGGGCGGTGCCCTTGTCGTCCGAGTCCGGGCCGCCGACCGAGAGACCGGTGCCGGAGGAGCACGCGGCCAGCGTGCCCAGGGCGCCCGCCGCCGCGCCCGCCGTCAGCACCTGCCTGCGTGAGATCCCGCTCATCTTGTCCCCGATTTCCTTGTCACGGCCCCGGTGGAGCCTGCTCGCCGGTGTGGGTCGACGGGTTCGATGGCGGGAGCCGAAGGAAAGATCGGGGCCGGGTGTGGCTGTTGCCGTCCTGTGACAGTTGTGGCGCGGCCATGACGAACCCCGCTGCCCGGGGAGCGGAACAGCGGGGTTCTCGGGGGTGTTTCGGGGGTCTTGCGACCAGGTCAGGGAGCGGTGCCGGGGCGAAGCACCGACAGGAAGACGGACGAGGAGTTCCCGGAGACGGGTACCGCGCCGCCTGACCACGTGGCCTTCAGCGCGTCCCGCTCGTCCGGAGGTGTCACCAGCAGCGCGGCCGGGGTGGCCGTCCTGGCGCCGCTGATACCGGGGTTGGAGAAGGTCAGCCCGGCCCAGGCGCTCTGCCCCGGCCCAAGGGTGATCGTCGTCAGGGAGCCCGACTCGCGCTGAGGGTCCGGGCCGAGCTGGGCGCCGGAGCCGGTCACGAACGCGGCGCCCGGATAGCCGCGCAGGGTGCAGGTGCGGCCGGACGCGTTGGTGAGGACGACCGGGAAGTTCTCCTGGCCGGCCCCCGGGTCGTTGCGGCCCACCGAGGCGCGCAGCTCGGAGGTGTGGCAGCGGCTGCTCGCCGGGGCCGTGGCGGTGGCGCCGCCCCCGGCGGAGGGGGCCGCCTTCGAGGCGGCGGGGGAGGAGGCAGCGCCGGCCGGAGCCGAGGCCGGGGCGGAGGTGGCGGACGCCGGGCTCTTCGTGCCGCCGGTCGCCGGCGCGGCCGTACCGGAGGCCGTGATCGGCGGGTTGCTGTGGACGTCGTGGCCGTTGCCACACGCGGTCAGGAGGCCCAGCACGGCGGCCGTGCCCACGAGCAGGGCCCCGTGCCGCGCGGACCGGGGGGTGTACACCATGTCGCTCAACACTCCTGGTTGTCACGGCACGCGGCGGCCCGCATGCCTACGGCACCGAGTGCGCCGTCATCACACTCCGATGCGCACAGCCCCGGAAAAGTTCGGCACACGCAGGGATTTCTTCCCCGCTGTGAGGGCGGGCAGGCGCCCGTCAGGTCACGCTCAGCGAACGGAGTATGTCCTCGGTCGCGTCCTTGTCGCCCCGCTCGCGCACCTGTACGTACACCTGCGGCCGCGCGGCGCCGCCCGCCGGGGCCAGCGCGGACTCCGTGACCGAGCCGCCGTCCGGACAGCCGCTCCAGGCCCGCACCAGACCGTGCCAGTCTGCGTCGGTGAAACTGCGGCTGCCGGAGAAGCGGCAGCCGGAGTGGGCGAGGGCCTTGACCCTCGCGGTGACATCGCCGTGCTCGCTCACACCGACGAACACGCCGTCCACCGCCGCGCCCAGATCTGGCCACCGGCTCAGGTCGTCGGCGACCACCAGGCCCGGTTCGTGCCCCTTGGTGAGCCCCAGCGCGCCCGGATCCCAGCCGGAGTCGCGCAGCTCGTGGCCGAAGGCCGCCGGTACCTCGACGGCCACCCGCCCGGTCGCGTCCGTCACCCGCACGTGCTCAGGGGAGCCGCCGCGGTGCAGCACCGCGGTCATCCCGGCCGCGGCCGCCGCCGCGGTGAGCAGCGCGGCCAGGGACAGCGTCACCGTGTTCAGCCGGCCGCGCACCCCGTCCAGCCGCCGTCCGGGCCGCAGCACCAGCGAGCCCGCCGTCAGCCGGTCCAGCTCGTTCGCGAACGCCTGCGCGCCGGGCCAGCGCCGCGCCCGGTCCGGCTCCAGCGCGCGCAGCAGCGCCCGTTCCACGTCCTCGTCGAGGTCCGGCCGCAGCCGCCCGGGCGGTACCACCCGGCCCGGCGGGCCCGGCACGCGCCCGGTGACCAGCTCGTAGCCGACCGCGCCCAGGCTGTACACGTCGGCCCGCTCGTCGATGCCCTCGCCGGGCTCGGCCTGTTCCGGCGGCTGATAGCCCGCCGAGCCCGCGGCCAGCGTGAGCACCGAGGCCTGCGCGAGGCTCTTGGCGAGCCCCAGGTCGGCCAGCAGCACCCGCCGGGTGCCGTCCGGGGCGGTGTGCAGCAGCACATTGGTCGGCTTGATGTCGCGGTGCACGATGCCCGCCTCGTGCAGCGCGGCGGCGGCCCGGGCGGCCTCGGCGGTCAGGGCCAGCGCGTGGCCCACCGGCAGCGGGCCGCCCGCCAGCAGATCGGCGAGGGTGCCGCCGTCGGCGTACTCCATCACGAAGTACGGCCTGCCGTCCGGCAGTTCACCGATGTCGTAGACCTGCACCACCCGGTTGGAGCCGGCCCGGCGCAGCAGCCGGGCCTCGGACAGGAAGCGGTCCCTGATGTCGAGCCGGTGCGCCCAGTTCTCGGCGAGGACCTTCACCGCGACCGGTGCCTGCAGCTCGTCGTCGTGGGCGAGCCACACCGTGGCGAAGGCGCCGGTGCCCAGCGGACGTTCGAGGCGGTAGCGGCCGATCCGCTCCAGGGAGTGCATACGACTATCATGCCTGGCCTGAGATCGACTCGAAGGGGGACCCGTTCCGTGCAGGACCAGGCGCCGATGGAAGACCTCGCCCGGCGGGCCGCCGCAGGCGACAGCGCTGCTCTGGACCGGCTGCTGCATGAGATCCGGCCGGAGGTGGTGCGCCGCTGCGGGCGCTTCCTGCCGTGCCGGGAGGACGCCGAGGAGGCGGCACAGGACGTGCTGCTCCAGGTGGCCCGGCACGTCTCCCGCTTCGAGGGCCGCAGCCGCTTCGGTACCTGGCTGTACACGGTGGTGGCGAACTGCTGCCGGCAGAAGTACCGCGAGCTGAAGCGGCGGGCCGCCGAGCAGCCGGCCGCCATCGAGCCCTCGTACGCCGTCGACCCGCGCACCACCAGTGTCATCGCCGGGTCCCGGGTGGATCTGCTGGAGGCGCTGGACCGGCTGGAGCGGACGCATCCGCACCTGGTCGCCCCGCTGGTCTACCGGGACATCTGCCAGCTGGACTACGCCGAGGTCGCCGAGCGCGTCGGCATCCCGCTCGGCACCCTCAAATCCCGGCTGCACGAGGCCCGCAAACAGGTACGGCCCTGGCTGGCGGGGTCCTGAGCCCTACCGGTCCTCCTCGTACAGCGGCAGTTCCGCCCAGATCGTCTTTCCCTCCGGGGTGTGCCGGCTGCCCCAGCGCTGGGTGAGCTGGGCGACCAGCAGCAGGCCCCGGCCGCCCTCGTCGTAGGTCTTGGCCCGGCGCAGGTGCGGGGCGGTGGGACTGGTGTCGGACACCTCGCAGATCAGCGTGGTCGGGTCATGGATCAACCGCAGCCGGATGGGGTGCGCGCCGTACCGGATGGCGTTGGTGACCAGCTCGCTGACCACCAGCTCCGTGGTGAACGCGGCCTCGCTCAGCTCCCAGGCGTCCAGCTGCTCCACGGCCTGCTTGCGGATCGGCGCGACCAGCGCCGGGTCGGACGGGATGTCCCAGGTCGCCACCTGGGCGGCGGGCAGGCCCCGGGTGCGGGCCAGCAGCAGCGCCACGTCGTCGGCGGCGCCGCCCGGCGGCAGCAGGGCGTGCAGGACGCCGTCGCAGGTCTCGTCGAGGGAGTCCGCGTACCCCCCGAGCGCCTCGTACAGCATCGCCCGGCTCGCCTCCGGGTCCCGCTCCCGGGACCACACCAGACCGTCCGTGTACAGCGCGAGGACGGTCCCCTCGGGCAGTTCCACCTCGGTGGACTCGAAGGGCAGCCCGCCCAGGCCCAGCGGGGGTCCGGCGGGCACGTCCAGTGCCTGCGGCGTCCCGCCCGGCCGCAGCACCACGGGCGGCGGATGCCCGGCGCGGGCCACGGTGCAGCGCCTCGGCACCGGGTCGTAGACGGCGTACATGCAGGTCGCGCCGACCTCGCCGGGGCTGCCCGCCTCACCGGGGCTGGTGACGACGCCGGACTCCTCGGACAGCCGGACCACCAGGTCGTCCAGGTGGGTGAGCAGCTCGTCCGGGGCCAGGTCGATGTCGGCGAGGGTGCGTACGGCGGTACGCAGCCGCCCCATGGTGGCCGAGGCCTCCACGCCGTGCCCGACGACGTCCCCGACGACCATCGCGACCCGCATCCCGGACAGCGGGATCACATCGAACCAGTCGCCGCCCACCCCGGCCCGCGCGGCCGGCAGATAGCGGGAGCAGGCCTCCAGGGCGGCCGTGTGCGGCAGGGTGCGGGGCAGCAGACTGCGCTGGAGGGCGAGCGCGGTCTCCCGCTCGCGGGAGTAGCGGCGGGCGTTGTCGATGCAGACGGCGGCCCGGGTGGTGATCTCCTCGGCGAGCAGCCGGTCGTCCGCGGCGAACAGCTCCGGACGCCGGTGGCGGGTGAAGACCGCGACGCCGAGGGTGAGCCCGCGGGCCCGGATGGGCACCGCCATCGAGGAGTGCATGCCGAATCTGCGCACCCGCTCGCTCCGCTCGGTGTGCCAGGTCAGCCACGACTCCATGTCGCCCGCGGCCACCGAGGCGGTGATCGTGTGGCCGGCGGTCAGCGAGTCCGCCTGCGGTGAGCCGGCCGGGTACTCCTCGGTCTGCCCGGGCCGCAGCACCGCCTCCGGCACCTCGTCGAGGACCGACCGGTGGGCGGCCCGGCGCAGGGTGACGGGCGCGGTGAGGCGGGCCGGGGGCTCGCCGCCGTACTCCTGCGGGTCCAGCAGGTCGATGGTGACGAAGTCGGCGAGCGCGGGCACGCACACGTCCGCCAGCTCCTGGGCCGTACGGGTGACGTCGAGGGTGCTGCCGACGCGCACGCTCGCCTCGTTCACCAGCTGGAGCCGCTGCCGGGCCCGGTGGTTGTCGGTGATGTCGTGCGCGGCCAGGCACACGCCGCGCACCCGGCTCCGGGCGTCGCGGACCGGGGCCATCCGGGCGAGCCAGGCGCGGGCGCCGGCCTCGCCGCCGGTGTGCACGTACATCTGCAGGTCCAGCGGCCGCCCCGTGGTCAGCACCCGGAGCATGCCCTGCTCCAGCTCCTCGCTCTGCGACCTGCCGCCGATCTCCGCGAGCCGCAGCCCGCGCAGGCGCTCCCCCGGCAGTCCGATGACCTCGGCCATCGCGTCGTTCATCCGGCGCAGCCGCAGCTCGTCGTCGTAGACGGCGACCGCGCACGGCGACTGGAGCAGGCCCGCCGCGGCGAGCGGGTCGTCCTCGGCGGGCGGCGCGGCGCCGGTGAGCGGGGTGACCACGAGCCAGTCCCCGCCGTGTCCGTCGTGCGGCGGCCGGCGGTGGGCGAGCAGCCAGACCGGGACCGTACGGCCGTCCCGGTGACGCAAACCGACCGTTCCCTCCCAGCGGCTGCCGGTGGGCGGGGCCGGGGTGTCCTCCCCGGCCAGCAGCCGGGCGGCGGGACGGCCCAGGACGGTTTCGGCCGGGTGGCCGAGCAGGCGGCGCGCTCCCTCGTTCCACTCGACCAGCGTTCCGTCGTCGTCGATGACAGCCCGGGCCGTCGCCGCGTCGTCGAACGGATAGACCCGGCTCATCGTCGCCGCTCCCCAGCGCACACTCACAGTGAACAGGTGGCACCTCTCGTGTTCCAGCGTAGTGCTTCGGGGACTCCCGTGAACGGCAAGCTTCGCCCACCCGGCCGGTCGGCCGAACGGGGTCAAGGGGAAAATCCGGTCGATCCGCCACCGACGGCGGACGGACGGTTCCGAACCCTTGACGATCGTGTGTGGCAAGCCGTCAGAATCTGTTTGTTCACGATCAGTTGTGAGTATTTCTGGGCCCTGATGAGGGAGAGCCGCCATGACGGTCACTCGCCGATCGGTTCTGGTCGCCGCCACCGCAACACCCGCGGCCGGAGCACTGCTGAGCATCCCGGCGGCCCCGGCCGCCGACGCCGCCGAGGCGCCCGCCGGCAGCGGCGGACGCCGGACCGTACCCCTGCGGGACGGCTGGCGCTTCGCCCTGGCCGACCCGGGCGGCATCACCGACCCCACCGGCGCCTACGCACGGGCGGCCGATCCCGGCTACGACGACTCGGCCTGGCGTGAGGTCGCCGTCCCGCACGACTGGAGCATCGAGCAGACCCCGACCACCGACCACGGCACCACCAGCGGTACCGGCTTCTTCCCCGGCGGCCTCGGCTGGTACCGGCTCGCCTTCACCCTTCCGGCCGACTGCGCCGGCAAGCGGATCTCGGTCGAGTTCGACGGCGTCTACATGGACTCGTACGTGTACTGCAACGGCACGCAGGCAGGCCACCACCCCTACGGCTACACCGGCTTCGCCCTCGACCTCACCACTCTCGTGCACACCGACGGCAGTACCCCCAACGTCCTCGCGGTCAGGGTGCAGAACCAACTGCCGAGCAGCCGCTGGTACTCCGGCAGCGGCATCTACCGCGAGGCCCGGCTGGTGATCACCGAACCGGTGCACGTGGCCCGCTGGGGCACCTGTGTCACCACGCCCGAGGTCTCCGCAGGCGGTGCCCTGGTCCGGGTCGCGACGACGGTGCTGAACGAGTCCGGCACCGGCACGGACGTACGGATCCTGTCCCGGATCACCGGTCCCGACGGCCGCACGGTCGCCGGTACGGCCACCGCCGTCGCCGTCTCCGAGCAGGCCACCGAGATCCATGAACTGACCGTCGGCAGGCCCCTGTTGTGGGACTTCGCCACCCCGGAGCACCGCTACACCCTGCACACCGAACTGCGCGTCGCGGGCCGTACCACCGACACCACCCGCACGCCCTTCGGTATCCGCACCTACCGCTTCGACCCCGACGAGGGCTTCTCCCTCAACGGCACCCCCACCAAGGTCAAGGGCGTCGACCTGCACCACGACCAGGGCGCGCTCGGCGCCGCGATCAGCATCGACGCGGTCCGCAGACAGATGCGGATCATGAAGTCGATGGGGGTCAACGCCCTGCGCACCTCCCACAACCCGCCCTCGCCGCAGATGATCCAGGTCTGCGAGGAACTGGGCATCGTGATGATGGTCGAGGCCTTCGACTGCTGGCGCACCGGCAAGACGACGTACGACTACGGCCGGTTCTTCGACGAGTGGTGCGAGAAGGACGCCACCGAGATGGTGCTGGCCGCCCGGAACTCACCGGCCGTCGTCCTGTGGTCCATCGGCAACGAGATCCCCGACTCCACCTCCGCGGCCGGGCTCGCCATGGCCGACCGGATCATCGGCGCCGTCAAGGCCGCCGACGCCACCCGCCCGGTGGTCATCGGCTCGAACAAGTACCACGGTGTGCCCGACGCCGGCTCCCCGGCCGACCGCATGCTCGCCAAGCTCGACGGCCTCGGCCTGAACTACAACACGGCCAGGTCGGTCGACGCCCTGCACGCCGCCTACCCGCACCTGTTCCTCTTCGAGTCCGAGTCCTCCTCCGAGACGTCGACCCGTGGCGCCTACCAGGAGCCGGAACACCTCAACACGGGCGAGAACCACACCCCGGGCCGACGGGAGGTGTCCTCCTACGACAACAACCTCGCCTCCTGGACCATGAGCGGCGAGTACGGCCACAAGAAGGACCGGGACCGGAAGTGGTTCGCGGGCCAGTTCCTGTGGTCCGGCATCGACTACATCGGCGAGCCCACCCCGTACGACGTCTTCCCGGTCAAGGCGTCCTTCTTCGGCGCGGTCGACACGGCCGGTTTCCCCAAGGACATGTA
Organism: Streptomyces sp. NPDC052101; assembly: GCF_040680235.1. NCBI lineage: Bacteria > Bacillati > Actinomycetota > Actinomycetes > Kitasatosporales > Streptomycetaceae > Streptomyces > Streptomyces sp. NPDC052101. The sequence goes on along the minus strand of NZ_JBFAWH010000026.1, from coordinate 18,266 downwards.
CCACCTGTTCAAGAGCCAGTGGACGAGCGAGCCGATGGTCCATCTGCTGCCGATGAGCTGGAACCACGACGACCTCGACGAGGGGGCAACGGTCGAGGTCTGGGCGTACGCGAACGTGCCGACGGTCGAGCTGTTCCTCAACGGGACGTCCCTCGGCGTACGGGAGTTCGACGTCAAGAGGACCACCGACGGCCGCTCCTACCTGGAGACCACCGAGGCCACCGGCGACGACAAGACCTTCACCGACGGCCCCTACCCGGGCAGTTACACGAGCCCCAACGGCAGCGCGGGCAAGCTGCACCTGACCTGGAAAGTGCCGTTCCGGCCGGGCGAGTTGAAGGCCGTGGCCCGGCGGGACGGGAAGACGGTCGCCACCGATGTGCTGCGCACGGCCGGCGCCGCCCACGCCGTACGCCTCACCGCCGACCGCACCTCGCTCGCCGCCGACGGCCGTTCCCTGGTCTTCGTCACCGCCGAGATCGTCGACGCCCACGGCGTGGTGGTGCCCGGTGCCGAGCGCCTGATCACCTTCGACGTCACCGGCGGCTCCCTGGCCGGCGTCGACAACGGCCGCGAGGAGAGCGCCGAGCGCTACCAGGCCGCCACCCGCACCGCGTTCCACGGCAAGGCCCTCGCCGTCGTCCGGTCCGGTACGCGGCCGGGCCCGCTGAAGGTCACCGCGCGCGTGGACGGCCTGCGCACGGGAACCGTGGGCGTGCTCACCACCCCGGCGCCCGAGGCCGCCCGCACCCCGGCGGCCGAGTTCAAGGCCGACCACCCGAAACCGGTCAACTACCCGCACGCGGACGCCAGTTACTCCGGACGCCCGGACACCCCGCCCGCCGCGATGCTGGACGGCGATCCGTCCACCGGCTGGTCCAACGCCTTCGCCAAGTCGGCCACCGCGCTGCTGCCCGCGTTCGACGGGGCGCGCGCGAAGGACTGGGTGTCGGTCGACTTCGGGCGCGACCGGACCTTCGACCGGGTCGAGGCGTCCTTCACGGTGGACGGCGCCCACGCGCTGCCCGCGCGGGTCGAGGTGGCGGTCTGGGACGGCCGTACCCATGTGCCGGTGACCGGCGCCAAGGTGGACTGGGCCACCGCGTCCGGCAGCCCGACGGTGATCACCTTCGACGCGGTACGGGGTTCCCGCCTGCGGCTGACGCTCACGAGCGCCTACCCGGGCGAGGCGAAGGGGGCGGTGCGGATCAGCCGGCTGGAGGCGTAGCGCCGCCCACCCCGGTGACCACTCACCTGGCGTCGTCGCGACGGCGTCCGTCACACCAGCGACGGCTGCAGCGCGCCCTCGTGCGTGAGCAGCCACAGCTTGCGCTCGATTCCGCCCGCGTACCCGCGCATCGAGCCGTCCGCGCCGATCACCCGGTGGCAGGGGCGCACGAGCAGCAGGGGGTTGTCGCCGAGGGCCCGGCCGACCGCACGCAGGTCGGCGCGTGGCACGCCCAGCCGGCCGGCCAGCTCGCCGTAGGTGGTCGTCGTGCCGTAGGGGATGTCCTCCAGGGCCTGCCAGACCGCCCGCTGGAACGGGGTGCCGGTGACAGCCGGCGGCAGCTCGAACCGGGTCAGGCGGCCGGCGAAGTAGGCGTCCAGCTGCCGGTGCGCCTCGGCGAACGGTGCGTCGTCGCGGTCCTCGGCGCGCACGGCGGGCGCCCCGCGCCGGCCGGGCATGCTCAGTGAGGTGAGCGTGAGCCCGGACGGTGTGACCGACCCGGTCAGCAGCAGGTCGCCCAGCGGGCTCGGGTGGACGGTGTGGACGGTGCGTGTGCTCATCGGGGTGCTCCTTGTGTCCCGCTGTCCTCGCCTTCCGTGCTGCCGAGTCTGCTGCGTCGGGCGCTCGGTGACCGGCGGGAATCGGACATGGCCTTCGAGCCGCGCAGGTACCGGTGAAAGGGGGACTTGACCTGCCGATATTTACGCGTAAGTACCCGCGCGGTACCGTGAGGGGCATGCCAGCTCTCAATGTGGAGTTCAGCGAACGGGAACTCGAGGACCTCCGGCAGATCGCCAAGGAGCGCGGTACGTCGATGAAGGCCCTCGTGCGCGAGGCCGCCGCCGCCGACATAGCCCGACACCGGGCCCTGCAGGAAGGGGCCGAGGCCTTCCGGCAGTTCTTCGCCGCGCACGCCGAGGAGTTCGCGGAGGCCTTCCCCGACGACGAACCCGCCGCCAAGGACGAGGCCGCCTGACGCATGCCCTCCGTCATCCACATCGACGTCCCCTGGCTGCTCCAGCGCCACGAGGAGGTCCTGCCCGACCAGCCCGCGGTCGACGACTTCTCATCGCTGGTCGCCGCCGTCGCCCGGCACCGCGTGGATCCGCCCCGGCTCGGCGTGGACTCCGACCCCGCCTGGCGGGCCGCCGCCCTGCTGCACACCCTCGCCGTGCTCAAGCCGCTGCCCGCGGCCAACGCCCGTTTCGCCTGCGCCACCGCCGTGTCCTACATGTTCGTCAGCGGCGTCGGCATCGACCCGCCCTACGGCGCCCTCGTCGACCTCGCTCGCGATCTGATCTCCGGCAAGACCGATGTGTACGGCGCGGCCGACCGGCTGCGCTCCTGGCAGATCTGACACAAGCGTGCGCGCACCCGCGGGCGTGTGCGCGCACGCTCCACACAGGGCGCAGGGAATTCCGAAAGGCATCGCACGGGAGCAGGGCGGTCGAACCATTCTGACTATCTTTCAAAACCGTCGATGTTGTGCGGGTGCTCTGTTGCTCGTGTGGAAGTTGTGCGAGGGTTGACACGCCCGTGCGGGGGGTAAAGTCCTGGGTTCTTCCGGCGGTTGCGGAACTTCACCGGCCGAACGCCGGCCAATTCCCCTCCCCGCGCGCAGCAGAGGAACGCATCGACGCAGCACATAGCAGCACGTACCAAAGGAATCCGCTCAGTGCCCACCCCCCACCCCCCTCGTCCTCCCTATCCACCGCCCGGCGGTGAGGCCGGGGAGTCCGACGAATCACTCGCCGGCCCGCTGCGGGCTGGATCCGACGCGGAGGCCTCCCGGTCCGCCGCCCTGCTGATGGCCCGCCACTGGCAGCCGGCGCACGACTACGCGGTCGTCTGCCTGGCCCTTTCCGGGCCGCTCGCGCACATGGTCACCGCCACCTCCTTCCACCAGGTCCTCGGCCGGCTCGCACTCGGCGAACCCGCCGAGGCGCTGCGGCCCCGGCTGCTCGTGGCAGTCCGGGACACAGTCGTCAACTGGTCCGGCACCGACCGCATCACCGCCGTACTGCCCGGACTCGGGAAACCCGCAGGGGGCCGCGGTATGCGCGCCGCGAAGACCCTGATACCGGAAAACCGAGCCCTCTCCGACCGCTCATTTCACGCCCTTACCCGGCTGGAACAGGCGCTGCTCTGGCACATCGAGGTGGAGGCCGAACCGATAACCGTTCCCGCCGGACTCCTCGGCGTCGACGCCGACAGTGCGACCGCCGCGCTGGAACAGGCGCGCGAGAAATTCCGCGAGGGCCTGGTGCGCGCCCATCGGGAACTCGCGCCCGGCAAGGAATGCCGCTACTACAACCGGCTGCTCGACGTTCCGATCCGCCGCGGCGGCGCCCTGCTGCCCGATGTCCAGGAGCATCTGTCCGCGTGCGCCTACTGCCGGCACGCCGCCGAGCAACTGGGCCACGCGGACGCCGCGTTGGGCGTGCTGCTCGCCGAGGCGGTACTCGGCTGGGGCGCCCGCCGCTACCTCGACTCCCGCCCCGGCCGCCGCACCGGCCCCGCCCGCGGCGGCTCCCGGCGTTCCGGCGGACGCCGGCGCGGCGGTGGCAAGCCCGGCCTGTTCGCCCGCGCCGCCCTGCCCGGCGCGCGGCGGCGCGGCGACGGGCGGTCAGGGGAGAGGATCCCGGTGTCCCGCGGCCGGCGGCGCGGCGGCGGTGAGCCCGGACCGCTCGCCCGGATCCCCGGCATCTCCTGGTCCTCCAGGACGCTGCTCACCGGAGTCGGCGTGGCCTCGGCCGGACTGCTCGCGACCGTCCTCGCCATCAGCCTGTGGCCCCAGGGCGGCGACGGCACCGACCCGGTCGCCTCCGCCGGAGCCGTCCCCGGCACCGCCGCCGGCCAGTCCCCGCCCGTCTCCGCCACGGCTCCCGGCGCCACGGGACTGCCCACCGCCGGCCGCCCGACCCGGCTGCGCAACGCCGCCGCCCACCTGTGCCTGGACATCAAGGGCACGCCGAAGGCCGGGGCGGGCACGGTGCTCGCCGTCTGCTCCGCGGCGCTCACCCAGCAGTGGACGTACGACGCCGACGGGCTGGTGCGCAGTGCGGCCGGCTCGGGGCTGTGCCTGGACTCGCACGCCGACGCAGGCGTGGTGATCCTCGGCGCCTGCGCCGACGCCGGCACCGGGCGGGGCGACGACGTGCGCTACGACCTCACGGTGCGGGGCGAGTTGCTGCCCCGCTGGGACCGAACCCTCGCCCTCGCCGCCACCGCCGAGAACGCGGGCGCCGACGTCGTCGTCAAGGTCCGGGACGGCTCTTTCGGGCAGCGCTGGGCGACCGACGCGTCCTCGGCGAGCCCCGGTTCCCTCTCGGTCTCCGGCACGGACAGTCCCTCCGCCGGCTCCGCGCAGCCGCCGGCGAAGAACACCTGAGGCAGGGCCCGTGCCGGGCCGTCCCCAGGCCGTGGTCTCAGTCGCGGGCGGCCGCGTCGGCGAGGATCCGGCTCAGCTCGCGGGGCCTGGAGAACATCGGCCAGTGACCGGTGTTCAGCTCCACCAGGTCCCAGCGTCCGCCGTCCAGGGCCTCGGCCACCGCGGGCAGCGGGGGGCGGCTGCACTTGATGTACGTCGCCGGCAGCTCGCCCAACGGCCGCTTGAGTACGGCCGGTTCGCAGAGAGTGGTGCCGGGATGCGCGGTGCCGTCGGTGATGATCCGGCCGATCTGCTCGTCCGTGAGGTCCTGGCCCACGTAGGCAGCCGGGGGCAGGGGCGGCCACACGCCGCCGTGCTCGGCGAGGGCCTGCCGGATGTGGTCGCTGGGGAAGCCGTCCAGGAACGAGACACCGTCCGCGGGCAGGTCGGAGTCGACGAACACCACGCGGCGCAGCCGGTCCCCGATCCGCTCGGCCGCCTGTCCAATCTAGATCACAACCGCGCCAACCGTCCCACCGGTCACGGGGGTTGAGGCGGGCGCGGTTCATCCGCGGCCATGGTGATCACTTCATGAACACAAGGAGTCATGAAGGGACCTGAGGGGGTCGGAGTCGGAATGTTTCAGGACGATTAACGAAGCGCTGATTTTCGGCCATCTGGCCCGGCTCGGAGGGCGGAACCCGCGTAGTTACTGGGTCACGGTGTGTGGATTCCGTGACATCACGCCACTGCTTCAACACGAAAGGTTACTGAAATCCATGTGCTCGATGTGAGTTTCGACGGCGGACTCGGCAGAGTGGCGCTCGCCGCTCCGGTGCCCGACCGGGCCCGGGCCGGCACCTCGTCCAATTCGAGCGGAAGGATGCACACAATGCGGAACACCGCGCGCTGGGCAGCGGCCCTCGGCCTTACGGCCGCTGCCGTCTGCGGACCCCTGATCGGGGCCGCCGTCGCTGCACCGGGCGCCGCCCCGTCGTCGCTCTACGCCCCCTCGGCGCTGGTCCTGACCACAGGCCACGGGAACGACGCGGCCACGGCCACCCCGGAGCGCGCCGTCACCCTGAGCTGCGCGCCCACGGCCTCCGGCACCCACCCGGCAGCGGCCCAGGCCTGCGCTGAACTGCGCGGCGCCGGCGGCGACTTCGCCGATCTGAAGCCGGCCCCGGACGTGTGGTGCACCAAGCTGTACGACCCGGTCGTCGTCACCGTGCAGGGCGTCTGGCAGGGCAAGCGCGTCTCGTACGCGGCCACCTTCGGCAACAGCTGCATGAGGGACGCCATGGGCGGCGGCGTCTTCAACTTCTAGAGACCGCCTACTAGGGACCGGGATCGCATGGACTCCGCATACGCCGGAAAAGGTCCGCAACCGGGGAGTGCGGCCCCTGGAGCGGGGTACCTGCGATCTCGCACCGGAACCGACGGGCGGAGTGGGGCCGCCCGCCGGCTTCCGGGCACACAGCCGCTCCCCGGGAAGGCCCCCCACGGACCTGCCCCGGGGAGCGGCGAAAAACACATGGTTTCATCCGGTGTCCACGGCCTTGGGCCGGTGACTCGTGTCGCCCAGGCAGGACCGGCGACCGGGCGAACGGGCACGGAGAGCGACACGCGAACGGTTTCGACGGCGCTCCGGCCCCGTCCCCCGGGCAGTCCGAGCGGCAGCCGTCGGTGAGCCCTCCAAGACGGGCCGAGGGGCCGCCGTCTCCCTGCTGACGGCGGCCCCTCGGGCTCGTCGGTGCGCGGCGGTCACATGTGGACGACCGGTGTTCCGGCGTCCTGCTGCGGCACCCCGCGCCGGTAGAGCAGAAGCGCGATCAGCGCCCCCGCGGCGAAGAAGCCCGCGGACCACCAGAAGGCGGTCGTGTAGCTCTCGATGGTCGCCTGCGCCCGCATCAGCTTGCTGGCGGCGTCCCGGCCGGACAGATAGTCGGTGGCGGCGCTCGCCGCGAGGGTGTTCAGCAGGGCCGTACCGATCGAACCGCCCACCTGCTGCATGGCGTTGACGGTCGCCGAGGCCACACCCGCGTCCTCGGCCGCGACCCGCCGGTGGCCAGCTGCATGGCCGGCGGCATGACCATTCCTAGGCCGACGCCGATCACGATCAGCGGGGGCAGCACCGCGCTCAGGTAGTGCGAGCCGAGTCCGATGCCGGTCAGCCGGGCCATGCCGGCGGTGGCGATCGCGAAGGCCAGCGGGATGACCGCCTTCGGGCCGATCCGGGGCAGCGGGATCGTGGTGCCGACCTGCGCGGTCATCATCAGCGCGCCGACCATCGGCAGGAACGCCACACCGGTCCCACACCGGTCTTCGTGGGGCTGAAGCCGAGGTCGAGCTGCAGGCAGTAGGTCAGGAAGAGGAACACGCCGAACATGCCCGCGCCGGTGATCAGCACCGCGAGAAACGAGGCCGCGCGGTTGCGGTCGAGCAGGATGCGCATCGGCAGCAGCGGGTGCGCGGCCCGGGTCTGCCACCAGGCGAAGGCCGCCAGCAGCACCCCGCCCGCGATCAGGAAGCCCCAGGTCAGCGGCGAGCCCCAGTCGTGGGTCTCGGCGTCGGAGAAGCCGTGGACCAGCGAGAACAGACCGGCGGCGACCAGGACCGTGCCGGGCACGTCCAGCTTGGCGTTCGCCGCGTCGCGGTGGTTGCCGAGCAGGATCCAGCCGCCCGCGAAGGCGACGACCGCGATGGCCACGTTCACGTACAGGGTCCAGCGCCAGTCCAGCGCGTCGGTCAGCACGCCGCCGAGCAGCAGGCCCACGGCGCCGCCCGCACCGGCGATCGCGCCGTACACGCTGAAGGCGCGGGCCTGTTCCCGGGCGTCGGTGAACGTGGTGTTGAGCAGCGACAGCGCGGCGGGCGCGAGGAGCGCGCCGAAGGCACCCTGCAGGGCGCGCGCGACGACCAGCATCGTGAAGCCGTTCGCGGCGCCGCCGAGTGCGGATGCCGCGGCGAAGCCGACGACGCCGACGAGGAAGGCGGGCTCGCGGCCGAAGAGGTCGGCTATGCGTCCGCCGAGCAGCAGCAGGGAGGCGAAGGCGAGGGCGTAGGCCGTCACGATCCTCCCCCACTGCCTTAAGGGCGTGGGGGACCCCCAGCCGGTCCCGTCGGAGAAGCCGAGGTCCGTCTGGGCGGACGGCAGGGCGATGTTCACGATCGTGGCGTCGAGGACGACCATCAGCTGGGCGATGGCGATGACCGCGAGGATCCACCATCGCTTCGGCGAGGCCGCGTCGCCGTGCTCGATCGCGACGCCCCCGCTCGGGAGCCTTCGGCCAGGGTCTTCTGGGGCATGGGAGCCAAGTTTCCCTCGTGTATTCCTTGACCGGCATATAACTGATGAGGCATATTGAGGGTATGTCCGACGCAGCGCTCTGGTCCGCCCTCGCCGACCCCCACCGGAGGGCGATCGTCGCCCTCCTGCTGGAGCGGCCGCGGCCCGTCGGAGAGATCGTCGAGGCCTGCGGACTGAGCCAGCCGAGCACGTCCAAGCATCTGAAGGTGCTCCGGGAAGCGGGCCTGGTCCGCGTCCGCCAGGACGCACAGCGCCGCGTCTACGCCCTCGACCCGGCACCGATCGCCGCGCTCGACGCCTGGCTGGAGCCCTACCGCAGGCTGTGGAACCGCAGCCTGGACGCCCTCGGCCGGCGCCTCGACGAGACGTCGGACGACACCCCGCACCCCCCACCACCGAAGGACTGAAGCACCATGCCCGTCGACCTCACCGGCACCTATCTGACCCTGGACGACGGCCGCCCCGCCGTCCGGTTCAGCCGCACCTACGACCACCCGGTGGACCGCGTCTGGCGGTTCGCCACCGATCCCGACGAACTCCAGCAGTGGTTCCCCGCCCGCGCCGAGATGGAGCTGCGGCCCGGCGGCACCATCCGCTTCACCGGCGACCCGCACATGCCCGAGTCCACCGGCCGGGTCCTCGCCGTGGACCCGCCCCGGCACCTGTCCTTCGAGTGGGCCGGCGACGAACTCCGCTTCGACCTGGAGGCCGTCGGCGCGCAACGCACCCGGTTCACGCTCACCGACGTCCTCGGCGAGGCGAACACCGCCGCCCGCAACGGCGCCGGCTGGGAGGTGTGCCTCGCCGCCCTCGACGCCAAGGCCCGCGGCGAGCGCGCCGAGGGCCCGCACACCGGGGCCGGCGCGCCCTGGAAGCAGTTCTACGACGCCTACATCGGAGCCGGCGTACCCTCCGGCGCCTCCGTACCGGGCCTGGACTGAGGCGCGTCCTCGGGCATCGGCTGGGTCATGACCGGCCCCCATGCTCGCGCTGATGATCAGCGGCAGGCGCCGGCCTCCCGCTCCCTCACGGTGTCGCCGTGTCGCCGGGCCGCGGACACCCGGCACGCCGCCGTGCGAGTTGCCCGGAGGCTGCCGGGGTGGATGAATCGGCTCAGGAGAGCGTGTGGGCGGTGAGCACGGGAGGAGTCGTGAGGTGGTGGCGGCGCGGCCTGCACCGCGCTTGGGAGTGGCTGAGGGCCGGGGCCCTGCTCGAACACGGCCGCGAGCTGGAACTGATGCACCGGGCCATGGGTTTCGCCACCCTCGCGCTGGTGACGCTGGCGCCGCTGCTGATCGTGGTCGCCGCCGCCGATCCGCTGGTGCGGGGCGGTTTCGCCTCCTGGCTCACCGACGGCATGGGCCTGTCCGGCCCGTCCGCGCACGTTCTCACCGACGTCATCAGCCCCCCGCGCAACGTCATCGGCACCACCAGTGTCTGGGGCGCTGTCCTGCTGGCCGTCTTCGGCGTGGCCTTCGCCGGCAGTGTGCAGAACGCCTACGAACGCATCTGGGGCCTGGTCTCCGGCCCCTGGCACCGGGTCTGGCGGCAGGCGACCTGGCTGGTGATGCTCACCGCCTATCTCTACCAGGAGGTGGCGACCAAGGCCGCGCTGCACGGGGCCCAGCGGATCGCGCTGTCCACGGTGAGCGGCATCGTCTTCTTCTGGTGGGGGCAGCACTTCCTGCTGGGCGGCCAGGTCCGCTGGCGTGCCCTGCTGCCGGGCGCGCTCGCCACCATCCTCGGCCTGGCCGGCCTGCGGGCCTTCTCCTACCTCGTCTTCACCCCGCTCATCGTCACCAACGCGCTCAGTTACGGCGCGGTCGGCACCGTGCTCGTGGTGGAGTCGTGGCTCATCGGCGTCGGGTTCGTCATCTACGGCGGCGCCCTGTTCGGCCGCTGGTTCACCGAACACCACTGGATGCCGACCCACCACGACCGAGGAGGCGAGACACAGCAGCAGCGCCGCGGGAAGTACTGAGCGCTCCCGGCGGACGCTACGTCAGCTGGCGGCGCACCAGTTCGTGCAGGCGGCCGCCGGTGTCGGCGAGCAGCTGGGCCGGTGCGCCCTGCTGGACGACCTTGCCGTCCTCCATGACGATCACCCGGTCGGCGTCCAGGACCGTCGACAAGCGGTGCGCGATGACGACGCGGGTGGCGTTCAGCTTGCGGGTGCTGTCGATGACGATGCGCTGGGTGTCGTTGTCCAGGGCGCTGGTGGCCTCGTCGAAGAACAGGATCCGCGGACGCCGGATCAGGGCCTGGGCGATCATCAGGCGCTGCCGCTGGCCGCCGGAGATCGCACCGTTGCCGGCCACGATCGTGTGCAGGCCCATCGGCATCCGCTTGATGTCCTCGGCGAGCCCCGCCATCTCGGCCGCCGCCATCGCCTCCTCGGGCGTGTACGGCTCGGTGCCGCAGATGACGTCCAGGATGGAGCCGGTGAACGGCTGGGCGTGCTGGAGCACGACCCCGCACTGGCGGCGCACGGCCGACTGGTCGAGCGCCGCGAGGTCCTGGCCGTCGTACAGGACACTGCCGGAGACCGGCTTGTCGAAGCCGATGAGCAGCCTGAGCAGCGTGGACTTGCCACAGCCGCTAGGACCGACGACCGCCACGAACTCACCGGGCCGTACGGCGAAGGACACGTCGTCCAGGACGAGCGGGCCGTCGTCGGCGTACCGGAACGAGAGCCGGCGCGCCTCCAGCGCACCCGACAGCGGGCCCGGCCGGGTGCTCGCCTCCCGCACCTCCGGCGTCGCCTCGAAGACCGGCTTGATCTCCTCGAACAGCGGCAGCGCGGCCACCGCCGACACGAAGGAGCCGGTCAGCTGGGTGACCGAGGTCAGCACCATCGTCACCGAGGTGTTGAAGGTGAGGAAGTCCGCCGCCGACATCGCGCCCCTCGCCGGGCCCGCGAGCAGCATGAACATCAGCAGCGTGCACACCGGCAGATAGATGCCGCCGAGCACCGTGGTCAGGTTCTTGATCCGGCCGACCTTCTGCTGCAGCTCCCGGCTGCGCGCGAACTCGCGTGCCCAGGCCGCGTAGGCGTAGTTCTCGGCCGCCGCCACCCGCAGCTTGGGCAGGCCGCGCAGGGTCTGGAAGGCCTGGTTGTTCAGCTTGTTGCCGAGCACCACCAGCTTCCGCTGCCAGCGCATCTGCCACAGCCCGAGCCCCAGGAACACCGCCGCGATCACGACGAGCATGCCGATCGCCGCCATGGCCAAGGACGGGCTGTACCAGAACAGCAGGCCCAGGTTCATCGCGCCGACCGTGACGGACTGCGCGACCACCGGGCCGACGCCCGCCAGCAGCCGGCGGATCGCGCTGATGCCCATGGCGGCACTGGCGAGTTCACCGGTGGAGCGCTGGGTGAAGAACCGGGTGGGCAGCCTGAGCAGCCGGTCCCAGACAGCCGGCTGCAGCGCCGCCTCGATCCGGCCCTCCAGACGCAGGATGGACAGGTTCTCCAGCAGGGTGAATGCCGCCGCGACCACCCCGCTCACCATCACGGCCAGGCACACCTGGACGATCAGGCCCTCCTGCGCCCTCGGCACGTACTCGCCGAGCACCTTGCCCGTCGCGATCGGCACCAGCGCGCCGATGACCACCGTCACCAGGCCCGCGAGCAGCAGATCGAAGAGGTCGCTGCGGGTGCCCTGGAGGCTGAACCGCAGCAGGCCGAGCGGCGAGAGCACCTTGTCGGGCAGCGGACGGTAGAACATCACCGCACGCGGCTCGAACTCCTCCGCGTTCGCCTTCTCGATCGGCGTCTCGCGTCCGGTCCCCGGATGGACGGCTATATACCCGCCGCGCCGCCACAGCAGCGCGACCGGCGCCCCGGACAGCGCCCGGTGCCCGACCAGCGGGCCCACGTTCTCCCGCCACCAGCGCCCCTGCAGCCGTACGGCGCGGGTGCGCACCCGGGAGGCGAGCGCCACCCGCTCGACGGGGTCGAGGCGTTCGCTCTCGGTGCCGCTCTGCGCGGGTTCCGCCAAGGTGATCCCGGCCGCCTCGGCGACCAGCTTGCAGGCCGCATACCCGGCGTCGGCGTCGGCGGCCGTCGTCCGGCGGGCCGAGCGCTTGCCGATGGACGCCAGCAGCGTCCGGTCGGCCTGGGCGCGGATCTCCTCGCCGGCCTTGATCCCGGCGGCCGTGCGGGTCTCGTGGGTGCGCTCCAGCTGCTCGATCCACCGGTCCAGCGCGGTCAGCAGCCGGTACTGCTGATCGACCATGGACTGCCACAGCGCCGGGTCCATCAGCAGATCGGCGGCTTCCTCCGCGCCGTACAGCGAGCCGTACTGCACGCTGCCCGGCGGCACCTGCATCCAGAACACGTCGTCGTCGCTGGGCGCCAGGGAGCGGTCCTCGGCCATCGGGGCCTGGAAGAGGACCGACAGGCCACGGCCGACGCCGAGCGCGACGGCGTACTCCAGCGGGCTGCTGGCGGGCGGCACGTACTGGGGGTTGCCGTACTCGTCGTACGACCAGGTCTGGGTGTTCGCCGGCTGGTACAGCTCGCGCAGGCTGATGCGGTGCACCACGCAGTCCCGGACCGGGCGGGCCACCAGGGTGTGCTGGGGGCCCGCGACCGGGCCGAGCAGCAGCGCGCCCGCCTCCAGCCGGCCCAGGTGGTGCCAGTGGCCCTGCTGGGCGGCGTCCACCGCGAACAGGTCCAGGGCGCCGGCCGCCACCAGCCACAGCACCTGCGGGCCTTCGAGGTCCAGGCGGTTGAAGCCGGCGCAGTCGATGCGCGTGCCCATGGACCCCAGTGCACCGAGTACGAGGTCACCTTCGCTGACGGTCGTCATCTCACCGCTCCCTGACCAGTGCGGCGTACGCGCCGCCGTGCGCCACCAGCTGCTCGTGCCGTCCGCGCTCGACGACGGTGCCGTGCTGGAGCACGACGATCTCGTCGCTGTCGCGGACGGTGCTCAGCCGGTGCGCGATCACCACACAGGCGCAACCGCGCCGGCGCAGGTTGTCCATCACGACCAGTTCGGTCTCCGCGTCCAGTGCGCTGGTCACCTCGTCCAGCACGAGGATGCTCGGCCTGCGGACCAGGGCCCGCGCGATTTCGAGCCGCTGCCGCTGGCCGCCGGAGAAGTTGTGGCCGTCCTGCTCGACCTTGCTGTGGATGCCGCCGGGCCGGCGCATCACCACGTCGTACAGGGCCGCGTCCTTCAGCGCCTCCACCACGGCCTCGTCCGGGATCGAGGGGTCCCACAGGGCCACGTTGTCGCGGACCGAGCCCTCGAAGAGGAACACGTCCTGGTCGACGAAGGAGACGGAGGCGGCGAGCGCGCCGCGCGGAATGTCCTCCAGGCGCCGGCCGTCGATCCGGATCACCCCGTCCCACGGCGCGTACAGGCCCGAGATCAGCCGGGACACCGTGGACTTGCCGCTGCCGGAGCCGCCGACCAGGGCCACCTGCTGACCGGGGCCCACGGTCAGGTCGAAGCCGCTCAGCAGCGGCTGGTCCAGCGGGCTGTAGCCGAAGGTGACGTTCTCCAGCTCGACGTGCCCGTGCAGCCGGCGGGTGGAGTCGCCACCGCCGGGGCGGGCGTAGAGCGGGTCGGCCTGAAAGTTCTCCACGTCCTTCAGTCGGGCCACGTCGGCCGCGAAGTCCTGGATGCGGCCGGCCACGCCGTTGAGCCGGGTGAGGGGGGCGGTGAAGCGGGTGACCAGCGCCTGGAAGGCGACCAGCAGACCGACCGAGATATGGCCCTCGACGGCGCGCATGCCGCCGATCCACAGGATCAGCGCGCTGTTGAACGTGGCGAGCGTCGGCGCGACCACCCCGAGCCAGGCGCTCGGCACGCCGAGCCGCTGCTGCTCCTCCAGGGTCGTGGCGTGCTGTCCGGCCCACTTGCGGAAGTAGCCGTCCTCGCCGCCGGTCGCCTTCATCGTCTCGATCAGCTGAAGGCCGGTGTACGAGGTGTTGGTCAGCCGTGCCGTGTCCGCGCGCAGCTTCGCCGTACGGGTCGCGCGCAGCCGTACGACCAGCCGCATGGCGACCACGTTCAGCAGGGCCACGCCGATGCCGACGAACGTCAGCTGCGGGTCGTAGGTGTAGAGCAGCACGGCGTACAGCACGACGACGATCGCGTCCACGCCCGCCGCGGCGAGGTCGCGGGCCAGGGTCTCGGCGACCTGGTCGTTGGACTGCAGGCGCTGCACCAGGTCGGCGGGGGAGCGCTGGGCGAAGAAGGTGACCGGCAGCCGCAGCAGATGGCGCAGGAAGCGGGCGCTGGAGAGGGTGGAGGAGATGATCCGGCCGTGCAGCAGGTTCGCCTGCTGGAGCCAGGTCAGCACCAGCGTGAGCAGCACACAGGTGGCCATCGAGGCGAACAGCACGCCCAGCAGGGAGGTCTGGCCGCCGATGAGGAACTTGTCGATGTAGGTGCGGCTGAGCGCGGGCACCGCGGCGCCGACCGCGACCAGCAGCAGGCTGGCCAGGACGGCGGCGGGCAGGGTGCCGGCGGTGCCGCGCAGCCGGGCGGGCATCGCGCCGAGCACGCCCGGCTTGCGGCCGCCCTTGGTGAAGCCCTCGCCCGGCTCCAGCACCAGCACCACGCCGGTGAAGCTGCCGTCGAACTCCTCCATCGGCACGAACCGGCGGCCCTTGGCGGGGTCGTTGATGTAGACACCGCGCCGGCCGAAGCGGCGGCCCATGCCGTCGTAGACGACGTAGTGGTTGAACTCCCAGAACAGGATGGCCGGTGCCCGCACCTCGGCGAGGGCGGCCAGGTCCATCTGCATGCCCTTGGCGGTCAGGCCGTAACTCCGGGCCGCCTTGAGGAGGTTGGAGGCGCGCGAGCCGTCGCGGGAGACACCGCAGGCGATGCGCAGCTCCTCCAGCGGGATGTGCCGGCCGTAGTGCCCGAGGACCATGGCGAGGGAGGCGGCGCCGCACTCGACGGCCTCCATCTGGAGCACCGTGGGGGTACGGACCGTGCCGCCACGGGGCTTGGGGACCGGCCGCTTGGCCGGGGCGGCGCGTCGGCGGCCGCGTTCCTGTGTGGCGGTCACGGGAGCAGCCAATCGACGGGATGCTGGTCGGCCAGCCTGATCGAACCGGAGGCGAGGGTCATGGAGTCGAGCCGGAACGGCGGCCCGTCCGTGGTGGACCAGCGGTAACCGCTCTTCGTGCTCGCCGACGTGTCGAGTGCGACCAGTACGGCCACCGGGCGGCCCTTGCTGGTGAACTGCTGGCCGAGCTGGCTGTCACCGAGGAACGCGGAGATCGACTGGGCGGACTGCGCGCTGCGGTCCACCGACTTCACATGGCCCCGCAGCACGCCGTACGTCTGCGTCGGCACCGAGGAGACGGTGAGGTCGACGGAGGCGTGCGCCGGGATCGCGGCGGCGTTCTCGGCGGGCACGTACACGGTGGCGTACAGCGGGTCGAAGGCGCGTGCGACCTTCTCCACGGCGGCGACGTTGGTGCCGGTCTGGATGATCTGCCCGATGGTGGCGGCGAGCGTGGTGACCCGGCCCGCGGCGACCGTACGGACCACCGAATCGCCCTGAGCGGTACGGACCCTGAGGACCGGCGCGTCGGCGGGGAGCTGTTCGCCCTGCTTCACGAGGACGGCTGTGACCTGGCCGGACACCGGGCTCTGCAACAGGTAGCTGCCTTGCCCGTGGGTGAGGACGGCCTGTGCGCTCACGGTGGAGGCGACCGAACCGGTCACCGCCCAGACGGAGGCCGCCGCCATGACGACGACGGTGACGCCGAGGGCGAGCCAGCCCTGCGGACGGGCCAGACGTACCGGGAGGTCCAGCTCCTCCGGTGACTGGAGCTTGGCGAGGGCCTGTTGGCGGAACTGCACGGAACTTCCCTCACCTGTGAGAGACGCTGGTGTTTCTGGGCATCCGAGAGTCCCGGAGCCGAGGAACGACTCCGGGACTTCCGATGCGACGAGGCGCGATCAGAGACCGGCGACCAGGCTGGTGACCGGGGCGACGTTCAGGCCGGTGACACCCTCGACGGTGCCGACAGCGGTGTTGACCAGGCCGGAAACCGGGGCGATGCCGTTGACGGCGCCGGTCACGGTGTTCAGGGCGTTCACGGACAGACCGCCGGAAACGTTGTCCAGCTCAGCGTCCGAGATCTCAACGGTGTCAACCTGGGGGGTGGAGTTCATGGTGGAACTTCCCTTCCTAATGGATATTTCACAAGGGGGGAGCGGCCCCCTCTGGGGACAGACGGACGGCCGCGACCGCAGGCGCCCGGCCCCCGTCCCCGGGGGCCCGCAGCGACCCCTGCGGTGCGATGGATCAAAGCACGCAGCGGGGGCGGGCTTCCAATCAACCAGGGCTCTCACCAGGGCACTTGGCTGGCGAAGGAGTTCATCCGTGCAGGCGTGCGCACGCCACGTCGGCGACTCCTTCACATGCGTCACGGCATCGGCGCGGTCGGACCCTTGCCCACCGGGCGGCGAATCCGGCACTCCACGCCAAAGGAGTGCCGGGGGGCGCGCGGATGTGCAGATCCCCGGCCTCCGGTGACTTGGTTGAGTATTCAATGTGTAGATTCCCTGAAGGAGGGATTCCGCATCGGGCCCGAAGCGGACCGTTACTGATCGGTTGCGGACCGTGTCAGCCCAGAATCGCGTACACCGTGCTCGCCCGGGCCGCGAGCGCCCCCGAGTCGGCGTCGCTCAGCGTGATGTCCGCGAACGCCATCCGGCGGCCCAGTTTCGTCAGGACCGCTTCGATCCGGACATCCGCACCGGTCACCGCCCGCTGGAACGACGTCGACTGCTGAACCGTCGTCATCGGCACGAAACCGCCCCGCGCGGCGGACACCGCGATCACCGTCGCCGTGTCGGCAGCGGCCATCAACGCCTGCCCCGACAGCCCCCCGCCCTCCCGGGCCAGCCGCTGTGACCAGGGAAGACGCAGCACGGCCCGGTCCGTGTCCACCGCCTCGACACACAGCCCGAGATCGAGCACCCAGGGGGCGAAGCGGGCGGAGAGGATCTTGTCGGCTTCCGCGGGGGTCATCGTCATATGGGGGATTGTTCCCGGCCGCTCCGCGCGACACGCGGAGCGTGGCCGATTCGCCCGCCCGGCACGGCCGTTGGGAAACGGAATTGAACACACCACGCGGCGGGTGCGTACGTACAGCCATCCAGGCGCCCCCGATACGAACTGCCCGACAGCGGCAGACCCCCGTCCCCAGGAGGTCGAGAAGTTTGAGTCACAAGCGAATGCCCAAGCGCAAGGCGGCGATAGCGGCGGGCGGTGTCGCGGCGCTCGGAGCGGCGGCCCTCCTGCTGCCGCACGCCAACGCGTCACAGGACAAGGACCAGGCGTCGGGTGCCACCGGCACCGCGAAGACACTGAAGGCCACTCAGGCGTCCGGACTCGCCGCCCAGCTCCAGAAGACCCTCGGCGCCGCCTTCGCCGGGTCGTACTACGACAGCGGCAAGCAGAAGCTCGTCGTCAACGTGGCAGGCGGCGACAGCGGCACGATCGCCCAGGCGCAGCAGGCGGGCGCGGAAGTCCGCCAGGTGAAGAACAGCACCAGCGACCTCAGGGCCGCCGCCGGGACGCTGAAGACCAAGGCCACGATCCCCGGCACCTCCTGGGCCGTGGACCCGCGCACCGACAAGGTCCTCGTCACCGCCGACTCCACCGTCACCGGCGCCAAGTGGAACAGACTGCAGTCGACCGTGCGGAGCCTCGGCTCCGGCATGGCGACCCTGAAGAAGTCGTCCGGCGCCTTCAAGACCTTCGTCTCCGGCGGCGACGCCATCTTCTCCCAGACCCAGCAGGGCGGCGTGCGCTGCTCCCTCGGCTTCAACGTCACCG
Source organism: Streptomyces sp. NPDC052101 (assembly GCF_040680235.1). Lineage (NCBI taxonomy): Bacteria > Bacillati > Actinomycetota > Actinomycetes > Kitasatosporales > Streptomycetaceae > Streptomyces > Streptomyces sp. NPDC052101. The sequence goes on along the minus strand of NZ_JBFAWH010000026.1, from coordinate 533 downwards.
CCTCCGACGGCAGCCCCGCCTTTCTGACGGCCGGCCACTGCGGAGTCGCCGCCAAGGACTGGTCCGACTCGCAGAACGGGCAGCCCGTCGCCACCGTGGACCAGGCCAAGTTCCCCGGCAACGACTTCTCGCTGGTCAAGTACAACGACAAGACCACCCAGGCGCCCAGCGAGGTCAACGCCGGCAACGGCCAGACCGTGCAGATCACCCAGGCCGCCGACGCCACCGTCGGCGAGACCGTGTTCCGCATGGGCTCGACCACCGGGCTGCACAACGGCCAGGTCACCGGCCTCGATGCCACCGTGAACTTCGCGAGCGAGACGAACCCCGGCGGCACCGACACCGTCAACGGCCTCATCCAGACCAACGTCTGCGCCGAGGCCGGCGACAGCGGCGGCTCCCTGTTCACCCAGGACGGCAGCGCCGTCGGCCTCACCTCCGGCGGCAGCGGCGACTGCACCAGCGGCGGCGAGACCTTCTTCCAGCCGGTCACCGCCGCCCTGCAGGCCACCGGCGCGACCCTCGGCGCCGGC
>NZ_JBFAWH010000025.1:0-114497 GCF_040680235.1 Streptomyces sp. NPDC052101 | reverse complement strand
GCTGCGGTCCGCACCGGCCCCCGGCGGGCTGCTCACTCGTAGTAGTGAGCGGGGCCTTCGACGAACATCAAGCCCCCGAGGCCCTGGGTCACCTCGGCGTACTCCCCCGCCTCGGCCAGCAGCGGCGGCTCATAGACGTCCTCGGACTCGATGCTCTTCAGCGTCTCGCTCACAGCATTCACCTCCGGTCACGTCGGAGATGGAATGTCCACCTCCAACAAGCCACATACCGCCCGAGGCTATGTCGGATCCTCCGCGACCAGAAGAATGGTCCACGCCATTTGTGGATCAGAGTGGATCAGGTGGCGTGCCGTCGCTGCCGGACTCCCGGCCTTCGTGGCGTCGGCCGGTCAGGCACGGCAGCGCAGCATCTCCAGCGGCGGGCTCGCGAGGAGGTCCGCCCAGAAGTCCTCGCCGAACTCACGGAGGCCGGCTTCGGACACCTGCAGCGGAACCCACTCCACGTCACTGAACCCGGCCGCCCGCAGACACTGCTCGTAGACCTCGCGGCGCGGAGCCGTGCTGACAATGCTGATCGGCTGCGGGTCGAGGAGCGCCGTGACCCGGACCCGCGGGCCCGTCTCGATCTCCTCGCCGGTCGGCTCGCAGCGGAACCCGTACGTGTCCAGGGACGCACAGTCGAACCGGTAGTCGGGCTTCTGGGCGAGCACGAAGAACTCTCCGTCCGGCACCAGGCTCCGGTGGATGTTGCGGCACATCCGCTCCATCTCCGCGATGTCCTCGGCGTAGTTGAGGCACTGGACTCCCACCGCGATGTCGAAGCGCCGGTCGAGTGGCCGCAGCTCGATCACGTCGCCGACCTCGTAGTGCACACCCAGCGGTTCGCGCTGCTCGCTCTCCCGCGCGGCCGCGATCATCTCGACGGAGATGTCGACACCGAGGACATCCGTGGCGCCGCGCCGCTTGAACTCCCTGCTGTAGAAGCCGGTTCCGCACGCCAGGTCGAGAACCGACTTGGCGCTCACGTCCCCGACCATGCCCAGGAAGCTCGGCACCTCCCCGTAACGCATCAGCGGCAGGGACTTGAACCCCTCGAACGCCTCGCCGATCTCGTCGTACTGCTGCACACTCACGCGACTCCCCCTTCTGCACTTCGTCCTGTACGTGGCCACGCCGACCTGCGGCAGCAGAGGCTCGCCGGGTCGGGGCCGCGGCAGAGAGTCTCCTCCGGCCCTCCGCGGCCGCCGTACTGGCACATGACACAAAGAAGGTGGCCGGACGAATCTCCGATCGCCCAACACGCCACCTTCCCGACCTTCCGTTCACCAGCACTCGGCGCTGTTTCGCCTACTTTCATTGGTCATAGAATCGGCGCGTGACTGCTGAGGATTCCGCCTTCGAGGTGCTGGGCGTGCTGGGTGATCCCGTGCGCCGTCGGCTGTATCGACACGTCGCCGCCACGCCGGGTGAGGTAGGGCGCGACGCGGCCGCGGAAGCGGTCGGGATCTCCCGATCGCTGGCCGCCTTCCACCTGGACAAGCTGGTCGAGGCAGGGCTGCTGGCCGTGTCCTTCCGCCGGCTGTCCGGACGCACCGGCCCCGGAGCGGGGCGGCCGGCGAAGGTGTACCGGCGTGCCGACGGCGAGCACGCCGTGTCCGTTCCGCCCCGGTCCTATGACGCGGCCGGCCGGCTGCTCGCCGAGGTGGTGGAGAACGCCGGACTGGACCGGGAGCTGCAGGCCGCGGCGAGGGCCGCGGGTGCGGCACATCCGGACGCGGCCGCCGGCGACCTGGTCGAGGTGCTGCGGACCCGCGGTTACCAGCCCTTCTGGGACGGGGAGACGCTGCGGCTGCGCAACTGCCCCTTCCACACGCTGGCCGAGGAGTTCCCCGCCTTGGTCTGCGGGATGAACCTCGCGCTGCTCGAGGGTCTGGCACCCGAGGAGTGGTCGCCGGCGATGGACCCGTGTCCCGGCGGGTGTTGCGTGGCCCTTTCTAAAGACAAGAGTCATTGACTATAGAAGGTGGGGCGGGCCATGCTGGGCCCATGACTGGCTTTCACCTTGCGCAGGTCAACATCGGCCGCACCGTCGCTCCGCTGGACGGCCCCGAGTTGGCCGGCTTTGTCGCCCAACTGCCCGAGATCAACGCGCTTGCCGAACGCAGCCCCGGGTTCGTGTGGCGCATGATCGACGATGAGGGCGAGGACGCAACCGGTTTCCGCCCCGACGAGAACGACGACCTGCTCCTGATCAACTGTTCGGTCTGGGAGTCGGTCGAAGCCCTGCGGAACTTCACCTACCACACCGATCATCTGCGCGTACTGAGCCGCCGCCGCGAGTGGTTCCAGCGCATGGCCGAGGTGCACCAGGCCCTGTGGTGGATCCCGGCCGGCCACCGCCCGAGCATCGCCGAGGCGATGGAGCGGGTCGCGATGGTACGCGAACAGGGCCCTGGACCACTCGCGTTCACCTTCCGCGCCCCCCATCCGGCACCGGCCGGGGCCGCACAGGTCTAGAAGGCGCTTACCAGTCGCCCCGGTCCGAGGCGTTCACGATGTCGCGCAGACCGGAAGCCATGGACCTTCACGGAACGGCCGTGTCAGGCCCGCGTCAGCGCGGCCTGCCAGTCTTGTTCATGTGAACGGCGCGGGTCACCCCGAAGCCGGGAGCGAGGAGAGGTGCCCGGAGCGGTTGATCGGGGACCAGCGAGCACGCCTCACGGTCGGGCCTCACGAGGCCCACGCAGGTTCGAATCCTGCCCTCTCCGCCAGTGCTTCTTCTTCCACGCGGTCTTCGCGCGCAACTGATCGCCGCCGGGCTGCTGGTCGCGGCGGAGGCGTCGCGTATGGAAATCACCGACGCCGGGCGGGAGTTGTACGCGAAGGCCTCCGCCGAGACGGCACCGGTGACGGCCCGGATCTACGCCGGCATCTCCGAGGAGGATCTGGCCGTGACCGGCCGGGTGCTGACCCTGATCACCGAGCGGGCCGACGCCGAGCTGGCCGCCCTGGAGGCTCGGCAGGGTTAGTGGAATATTGAACGAATGCGTTCCGTTGTGGCCACCGAAGGAGGTCACGAGTGGAGACGCGAGTGGAGACCACGTACTACGACCACGGCACACCGGCCGAGCGCTGGGAGCGTGCGCGGCAGTTCTTCGACGCCAAGGACTACGCGGGCGCGGCACGGGTGCTGACCGGGGTGGTCGAGCAGGTGCCGGAGCAGACCGGACCCCGGCTGCTGCTGGCGCGCGCCTACTACCACTCGGCCCAACTGCAGCGCGCGGAAGCCGAGTTGCGGGTCATCGTGGAGCGTGACCCGGTGGAGCACTACGCCCGGCTGATGCTGGGCCGTACGCTCCAGCGGCAGGCCCGGCGCGAGGAGGCGGAGCAGCATCTGCGGATCGCCTCGGCACTCGCGGGCGACTTCCCGCAGGAGTGAGCGGTACGGCACCTGGTGTTTCTTGCAGGACCGCAACGGTCGGACCCGGCGGTGCCGGCGCGGGCGGCCGTGACCAGCCGTCCGGGAGGGGGCACCAATGGCAGGAGGACGAAGACCCCCATGGGCGGTCACTCCTGCGTACGGCCGTGCGTCGTGTCCGTGCAGTCCGGGCGGCCGCTGTCCGGGGTGTCGAGGAGGGTGCGCAGCATCTGCTCGTCGCCGGGTGGCAGGGCGGTGACGAAGCTGGCCAGGACCGCCTCGCGGTCCCGTTCGCCGTCCAGCAGGCGGCGCATGCGCAGGGCGGCGAGGCGGGCCACGTCGGCGGTCGGCGTCCACAGGAAGGAGCGGCCGTGGCGTTCGCGGGAGACGACGTCCTTGGCGAGCAGCCGGGTCAGGATGGTGACGACCGTCGTGTGGGCGAGATCGCCGCCGAGGCGCTGGCGCACCCAGGCCGCGCTGACCGGCCCGTCCGCCTCGCGCAGCGCGCCGAGGACCTGGCCCTCCAGCTCGCCCTGCCCGCGCCGCCGGGCCCGGCCGCCTTCCCGCGCCATCTCCCCGTCTCCCTTCGGCGTCCGCCTGTCGGACCACGCTACTTCACCCTGCCGTCACCATGCTCCTGAGCTGCGGCGGCCCAGCATGGCATGCTGACGCGATGGCACCTCCCCGTGATCACGCACCGCTCGCCGAGCGGGTCGAGGAACTCCTCGCCGCCGGCGGTCCCCTTCCCATCGTCGCCGCCGGGCAGCCGGTGCTGCGGCGCGGCACCGAGCCGTACGACGGTCAGCTCGGGCCCGCCCTGCTCGCCCGCTTCGTCGAGGCCCTGCGCCTGACCATGCACGCCGCGCCCGGCGTGGGCCTGGCCGCACCGCAGGTGGGCGTGGACCTGCGGATCGCGGTCATCGAGGATCCGGCGCCGGTGCCGGAGGAGGTCGCGGTGGCCCGGGGCCGGGTCCCGCAGCCGTTCCGGGTGCTGGTCAACCCGGTGTACGAGCCGGTGGGAACCGCGCGTGCCGCGTTCTTCGAGGGCTGTCTGAGCGTGCCGGGCTGGCAGGCGGTGGTGGCCCGGCACGCCGAGGTGCGGCTGCGCGGCGAGGACGAGCAGGGCCGCACGCTGGACGAGGTGTTCACCGGGTGGCCCGCCCGGATCGTGCAGCACGAGACGGACCACCTGGACGGCATGCTCTACCTGGACCGCGCCGAGTTGCGCTCCCTGTCGACGAACGAGGCGGTCGCGGCGTTGTGGAACCGGCCGACCCCGCAGGCGGCGGCCGACGCCCTCGGCTTCGAACTGCCGTAACTTCCTTTTGGCAGAGGTCAGTTGCCGCGGTAGGCCTCCAGCAGCCGTAGCCACACCTCGCTCAGCGTCGGATAGGACGGGACCGCGTGCCACAGGCGGCTGACCGGGACCCGCCCGGCGACGGCGACGGTCGCGGAGTGGATGAGTTCGCCGACGCCGGGGCCCACGAAGGTGACGCCGCGCAGGATCTCGTCCTCCAGGTCGACGACCATGCGGGCGCGGCCCGCGTAGCCGTCGCCGTACAGGCCCGCGCCCGCGACCGAGGAGAACGCGACGTCCACGGCGCGGACGCGGTGGCCGGCCTGTTCGGCCTCGGCGAGGGAGAGGCCGACGGCCGCGGCCTCGGGGTCGGTGAACACGACCTGGGGTACGGCGTGGTGGTCGGCGGTGGCCACATGCGGGCCCCAGGTCGCGTCCCGTACCGGGTCGCCGGCCGCGCGGGCGGCGATGGCGGCGCCGGCGATACGGGCCTGGTACTTGCCCTGGTGGGTGAGGAGGGCGCGGTGGTTGACGTCGCCGACCGCGTACAGCCAGTCGGTGCCGGTGACGCGGAGGGTGTCGTCGACGTCCAGCCACGAGCCCGGTTCCAGGCCGACGGTGTCGAGGCCGATGTCGTCGGTGTGCGGGATGCGGCCGGTGGCGAAGAGGATCTCGTCGGCCTCGATCCGGTCGCCGGCGGAGGTGACGGCCACGACGGTGCCGTTCTCGCGGGTGACGGACTCCACGGAGGTGCCGGTGCGGACCTCGGCACCGGCCTCGGTGAGCGCCTCGGCGACGAGTTGCCCGGCGAACGGCTCCATGCGGTTCAGCAGGCCCTTGCCGCGCACCAGCAGGGTGACCCGGGAGCCCAGGGCCTGCCAGGCGGTGGCCATCTCGGTGGCGACGACACCGCCGCCGACCACGATCAGCCGGTCCGGGGCGGCCTTGGCGCTGGTGGCCTCGCGGCTGGTCCAGGGCCGCACGTCGGCGAGGCCGGGCAGGTCGGGCAGCTGGGCGCGGGTGCCGGTGGCGACGGCGACGGCGTGCCGGGCGGTGAGCGTGCTGACCGTGCCGTCGGGGGCGGTCACGGTGACCGTGCGGGGGCCGGCGAGCCGCCCGTGGCCCCGGTACAGGTCGGCGCCGATGCCGTCGACCCAGGCGACCTGGCCGTCGTCCTTCCAGTGGGAGGTGTACTCGTCCCGCCGGGCGAGGACGGCGGGGGTGTCGAGCGGGCTCTGGACCGACTGGGCGAGGCCGGGCAGGCGGCGGGCGTCCGCCTGGGCGATCACCGGCCGGAGCAGGGCCTTGCTCGGCATGCACGCCCAGTAGGAGCATTCGCCGCCGACCAGTTCGCTCTCCACGATCGCGGTGGCGAGGCCGGCCGCACGGGTGCGGTCGGCGACGTTCTCCCCCACGGGACCGGCCCCGAGCACCACGACGTCGTACGCGATGGATTCCGTTTCCGTCATGGGGTCAGTCTGGTGGGTGGTGTGCGCTCCGGCCACATGGGTACGTGCGCCGAACGACAGACGTGCACGTGTGGAATAGGCGGCCCGGCGGCCGTGTTTCCGCCGTCGGCACACCCCACACCAGGAAGAGGGACTCACGCCATGAGCAGCACCGTGGAGCTGACCAAGGACAACTTCGATCAGACGGTCAGCGAGAACGACTTCGTTCTCATCGACTTCTGGGCTGCCTGGTGCGGGCCGTGCCGGCAATTCGCGCCGGTGTACGAGAAGGCCGCCACGGACAACCCCGACCTGGTCTTCGGCAAGGTGGACACCGAGGCGCAGCCGGAGCTGGCCTCGGCCTTCGGCATCCAGTCGATCCCGACGCTGATGATCGTCCGCGACAAGGTCGCCGTCTACGCGCAGCCGGGCGCCCTGCCCGAGCCCGCGCTCGCGGACATCATCGGGCAGGCCCGCAACCTGGACATGGACGAGGTCCGCAAGAGCATCGCGGCCCAGCAGGCCCAGCAGGGCACCGCCCAGTAACACGCGCGGCGGGTCCGGCGCGCCGTCGCCGTGTGCGTACGGTCGTCAGCTGGACTCGCGTCGCACCACCGAGGCGCCCAGCACCCGGTGCACCTCCGGCTCGCCGCCCGGGTCGCGGACCGCCCGGTCGACCAGTTCGGCCAGGTCGCGGCCCGAGGGCAGGTCGATGTGGACGGTGCTGAGGCGGGGCCGCAGCAGCCGGCCGAGCATCAGGTCGTCGGCGCCGATCACGGCGACGTCCTCGGGGACGCTCAGCCCCTCGTCCTGCAGGGCGCGCATCAGCAGCATCGCGTACTCGTCGTTGTAGGCGAACACCGCGTCCAGCCCCGACTGCCGCCAGCGCGCGGCGAGTTGCGCGGCGGACTCCTCGGTGTACGCGAGCGGCAGCTCCGTCACGGCGGCGTCCGTGCCGTGCAGCGCGGCGCGCACTCCGGCGAGCCGGGGCCGGGAGTAGGCCTCCAGGCCGGGCTCCTCGGGCACCACGACACCGATCCGGCGCCGGCCGCGGGCGTGCAGATGGGCGCCCGCGCACTGGCCGACGGCGGCGTGGTCCATCAGCAGGGCGTGCGCGCCGTCGACGCGGTCGGGGCCGAGGGTGACGACGGCGCGGGCGCCGGAGCGCTTGAGGACGCCGACGCCCTGCGGCCCGAGGTCCGCGCCGGGCACGAGGACGGCGACCGGCCGCAACTCCGCCCAGGCGCGGGCGGCCTCGTCGCCCTGGAGGCCGACGGTGCCGTACTGCACGACGGTGTAGTCGAGCCGCCCGAGCGCCCACTGGAGTTCGTTGAGGAATCTGCTGTAGAGGGGGCCCACCGGGACCGCCGGGGCGGGCATCAGGACCATGCGGCTGTGTCCGGCGCGCAGGCTGCGGGCGGCGGCGTGCGGGACGTACCCCAGTTCCCGTGCGGCCTCGCGCACGCGCCGGCGCGTCGGTTCGCTGATCCGTACGGCACTGGTGTTGTTGAGGACGTAGGACACGGTCGCGCGCGAGACGCCGGCCAGGCGGGCCACATCGGCACTCGTGGGCGTGTTCGGTATCTGCACCATGACAGACCGCATCTTGGCAGAGGGGCGCGGACCGGGAAGAGGCGGGGCGACGTGGTTCACGCTTCCACGAAATCGGCCGCACCGACCTCACCGACGATGCCGCTCCACCCGGGCGGAGTGCCGCGCGCGCAGGCGGCGCGGGGCGTCGATCTGCTGCCGCGGCACGCCACCGCGACCGGCGCTCAGTGCGGCGGCTCGGTTCCGGTCACCCGCGCGACGAGGTCGATCCAGCCGGCCTCCAGCCGGTCCATGGGCATTCCGCACAGCCGGGTCTGGTGGTGGATCACCGCCGGGTCGAGGGAGGCGAGCAGGGTCTGCGACAGCAGTTCGCAGTCGGCGGCCGGCACGATCTGCCGCAGCAGCATGGACACATGCGTGCGCAGCGCGTTGACCGCCGGGTGGGAGAGCCTGCGGGTGGGTTCCGTCTGGGCGGCCAGCAGCAGGTCGAGCTGCTCGGCGTAGCGGTACAGCACCGCCACGCCGAACGCCCGCAGGCGGTTCAGGGGCGGCGCTCCGGGCCCGAGCGGCGGGGGCCCGCCCAGAAAGTCGGCCTGCAGCGTGCGGTCCGAGTGGTCGAGCAGGGCCATCAGCAGTCCGGTGCGGTCGCCGAAGCGGCGGAAGACCGTCCCCTTGCCCACCTTCGCGGCCGCCGCCACCGCCTCCATGGTGACCCCGGCCACCCCGTGTTCCGCGATCAGCCGGGCGGCGGCCTCCAGCAGCCGGGCCCGGTTGCGCGCCGCGTCGGCACGCAGGCACGGCTCCTCGGGAGCGGCGCCGACCTCGAGCAGCTGAGGAGGGTCGAAGGGCTCTTGAGGTGGCGGGAAGGGCGGCAGGACGGGGGACATGAAGCCAGCGTAAAGCATCGGGAACAAAACTGGACCGCGGTCCGCTTAAGGTGATACACATCTAAACGGACCCAGGTCCGGATCGTGACAGCGATATTTCAGCCTCTTGGAGTTCCCATGTCTGTTCGCATCCTCGCGCTCGTCGGCAGCCTCCGCGCCGGTTCGCACAACCGTCAGCTCGCCGAGGCGGCCGTCAAGCTCGCCCCCGAGGGCGCCGAGGTCGTGCTGTACGAGGGCCTGGCCGAGATCCCCTTCTACAACGAGGACGTCGACGTCGAGGGCAGCGTCCCGGCCGCCGCCGCCAAGCTGCGCGAAGCCGCGCAGGCCGCCGACGCGTTCCTGCTCTTCTCCCCCGAGTACAACGGCACCATCCCGGCCGTCCTGAAGAACGCCATCGACTGGCTGTCCCGCCCGTACGGCGCCGGCGCCTTCGGTGGCAAGCCCGTCGCCGTGATCGGCACCGCCTTCGGCCAGTACGGCGGCGTCTGGGCGCAGGACGACACCCGTAAGGCCGTGGGCATCGCCGGCGGCAAGGTGATCGAGGACATCAAGCTGTCCATCCCCGGTTCCGTGACCCGCTTCGCCGAGACCCACCCGGTCGACGACACCGAGGTCGCAGCCCAGCTGACCGAGGTCGTCGCCCGACTGCACGGCAACGTGGGCGAGGCCACGGCCGCCTGACCCGTACGACACGCACTGCCCCGGGGCCGGATCCGTCCGGCCCCTTGGCGCGTCCGCGGCCGGTCCGGCACCCCTGATCATGACTCGGCCGCGGAGTCAGCCCGACAGCAGGTGCTCGGCCAGCGGGCTGCGCCGGTACAGGACCCGTCGGCCGTCCCGGGTGCGGGTCACCAGGCCCGTGGCGTCCAGGATCCGCAGGTGCTGGGAGACGGCGCTCGGTGTCACGCCGAGGCGGCGGGCGAGTTCCACCGTGGGCAGGGGTTCCGCGAGGAGCCGCAGCAGGGTGGTCCGGGGTGCGCCGAGCAGGGCGGTGAGCGCGGAGGCGTCGGGTGCGGGTTCCGGTTCCCACAGGGTCGCCGTGCCCCGGCCCGGATAGGCGAGCATCGGCGGCGCCTCGGCACTGATCGGTGGCGCCGGTTTGTGCGCGAACACCGAGGGGAGAAGCCGCAGGCCCCGCCCGGCGCCGTCCACCGCGTGCCGGCCGATCATCTTCTCGACCGTCAGCACCCCGCCGCGCCAACCGAGGTTCGGGTGCAGACCGGAGAAGAGCGCGCGGGCGCCGCCGGTGGCCAGCTGTCCCGCGCGGTGTGTGATGTCGGCCTCCAGGACGAGCCGGATCCTGGGCCAGTGCGGCAGCAGCGCCGTCCGCCAGTAGCGGCGCAGCAACGAGCAGAGGACGTCGAGGAGTTCGAGGACCGGACCGTCACCGGGTTCGCCGGCCTGCCGCAGCGCGCCGGGCAGCGGGCGCGGGGCGTGCGCGGCGCGCAGGTCGCGCCGTACGACCTCCGGGGGCGCGGCCCGTACGACGGTCAGCTCCTCGTCGAGCGTCGGGGCGTAACCGGCGGGCCGGGGCGTCAGGAAGTCGGGCAGGGCGAGGGTGGGGCCGACCAGGGCCGACAGCAGCGGCAGGTCGGCGGGGTCGAGGGCGGCGAGCACGGTGTGGCGCCAGCCTCGGTGCAGGGGGTGCAGGGCCGGGGCGCGCAGGACGCGCAGGCTCTCCATCAGCTGGCCGAGCGGGGAGATGGCGAACCGGGTGTCGGCGAGGTCGTCGACCCCGAGCCGGAAGCTGATCATTTAGCCCCCGCCTACATCCTTCGCCAACTGTCCCCGCGTGGCGTGGACTTCGGCGCATGACAGATCACCACACCCGGCAGCGTACCGCCCGTGCGCCCGGATCCTCCCGGCTCGTCGCGCTGCTGGCGCTGGTCTGCGGGGTCGCGGTCGGCAATGTGTACTTCCCGCAGGCCGTCGCCCCGCTCATGGCGGCCGGCCTCGGCGTCTCCCCCGGCGCGGCGGCCGGGGTGGTGACCGCGACCCAGTTCGGCTATGCGGCGGGCGTCTTCCTGCTCGTCCCACTGGGCGACCGGCTGCCGCCCCGCCCGCTGCTGGTCACCCTGCTCACCGTGACCGGCGCCGGCCTGTGCGCCGCGGCCGCCGCGCCCGCGCTGCCGCCGCTGCTCGCGGCGAGCCTGCTGGTCGGCGTGGCCACGGTGGTCGCCCCGCTGGCCGGCCCGCTGGCCGCCGGGCTGGTTCCGGCGGAGCGGCGAGGTGTGGTCGGGGGCACGCTGCTGAGCGGCTCCCTCGCCGGCATGCTGCTGTCCCGCACGGCCGGCGGCGCCCTCGCCGACCGCCTGGGCTGGCGGGCCCCGTACGTCCTGGCGGCCCTGCTGACCTTCGTGGCCGCGCTGCTCCTGGCCCGCGCGCTCCCGTCCGTCGCCCCGCCGTCGCGGCAGCGTTACGCCCGTCTGCTGGCCGAGCCCGTCCGTCTCCTGTGCACCGAACCGGCCCTGCGCCGCTCCTCCTTCTACCAGGCCACGGTGTTCGCCGGATTCTCCGCCGCGTGGACCGGGGTGGCACTGCTGCTGACGGGCCCGGTGTACGGGTTCGGCGCGGCCGCGGTCGGTCTGCTCGCGCTGGTCAACGCGGTGACCATGAGCGTCACGCCGGTCGCGGGCCGGCTGGTGGACCGGCGGGGCCCGGACCCGGTGAACCTGGTCTGCTTCCTGCTGGTCCTCACGTCCGCGGCGGTCCTCGCCCTCGGCGGCCTCGGCGGCACCCCCGGACTGCTGTGCCTGGTGACGGGCACCCTGCTGCTGGACGTCGGCATGCAGTCCGGCATGGTCGCCAACCAGGTCCGCGTCTACGCCCTCGCCGCGGACGTCCGCAGCCGCCTCAACACCGCCTACATGACCTGCGCGTACCTGGGCGGCAGCCTCGGCTCCTGGCTCGCCGCGCGCGCGTACGCATGGTGCGGCTGGTCCGGTGTGTGCGCTCTGGTCGCGCTGCTGACCGGCCTGGGGCTGGTACGGCACCTGGGAGGACGGGCCGCCCACCCCCGCGTCCCCCGGCCGTCCGCCTCCTGAAGACCGCCGGTACCTCGCCCGCGGACCGTCTCGGACATTCGGACATCCTGGCGAAACCCCTACGCCCGTCCCCGCCCTGACGTTACCGTTCGGTAGACATCGTCCCCGGAACCTCCCGGAGGTACTCGCTCATGCCGACCGACCGTGCCGCCGGCCTCGTGGAGACGCGGAACGCGCTCGCCGACGGGGAGGTGACCTCCCGTGCGCTGGTGGAGCGGGCGCTGGCCCGGATCCAGGACACACAGGGGACGCTCAACGCCTTCCGGATCGTGCGGGCCGAGGCCGCGCTCGCCGAAGCGGACGCCGCCGACCGGGAGTTGGCCTCCGGTGCGCGGCGCCCGCTGCTCGGGGTGCCGGTGGCGGTGAAGGACGACATGGACGTGGCCGGGGAGCCGACCGCGTTCGGCTGCCGGGGCGCGTTCCCGCCGGCCCCCGAGGACGGGGAGGCCGTACGGCGGCTGCGCGCGGCCGGTGCCGTGATCGTCGGCAAGACGAACACCTGCGAGCTGGGGCAGTGGCCGTTCACCGAGGGACCGGCCTTCGGGGACACCCGCAATCCGTGGCACACCGGGCACACGCCCGGGGGTTCGTCCGGGGGCTCGGCCGCCGCCGTCGCCGCCGGGCTCGTCCCCGCCGCGCTCGGCTCCGACGGCGCCGGCTCGGTGCGCATCCCGGCGTCGTGGACCGGCCTGGTCGGCATCAAACCGCAGCGCGGCCGTATCTCGACCTGGCCGCACGGCGAGTCCTTCCAGGGCATCACGGTCAACGGGACCCTCGCCCGGACGGTCGCCGACGCGGCCCTGCTGCTGGACGCGGCGAGCGGCAACCACGACCGGGACCCGCACCGGCCGGCCGCGCTGACGGTGACGGACGCGGTCGGCCGCGACCCCGGCCGGCTGCGCATCGCCCTGTCGCTCAGGCCTCCGTTCACCGCCGTACCGGCCCGGCTGCATCCGGAGATCCGCGCCCGCGTCGTCCAACTCGCCGACATACTGGCCGCGTTGGGGCACGATGTCGAGGAGGCCGATCCGCCGTACGGGCAGATCGGGCTGACCTTCGTGCCCCGCGCCACCGCCGGTATCGCCGAGTGGGTCCGCGAGGCCCCCGATCCGGCGCTGCTCGATCCGCGCACCCGGGACGCGGCCCGGCTCGGCCGGCTGCTGGGCGGGGCCCCGCTGCGGGCGGCCCGGCGCGCGGAGGCGGTGCTGCACCGGCGCATCGGCCGGTTCTTCGGACGGTACGACATGGTCCTCGCGCCCACGACGGCCACTCCGCCGCCCCGGATCGGCGCCCTGTACCGGCTGCGCGGGCTGGCCACGGACCGCGCGATGATCGCCGCCTGCCCGTACGCCTGGCCGTGGAACGTGCTGGGCTGGCCCGGGGTGAACGTGCCCGCCGGGTTCGTCGGTGACGGACTGCCGGTGGGCGCGCAGCTGCTCGGCCCCGCCCACAGCGAACCTCTGCTGGTGTCCGTCGCCGCCCAGCTGGAGGCGGAGCTGCGCTGGCACGACCGGTGGCCCCCGCTGCCCGCCCCGACGCCGAGGGCCGCCTGACGGCTCCCTTCGCCGCGTCCCCTCGCAGAGCGAACCCCGGCCGTTCGTCCATGGCCGGTCAGGCGTTCACCACGGTCCCCTGCCCTGGGTCGCGAGCAGCCGGTCCCTCGTGGCCGGGGCCAGTGCGGGGTTCGCGGCGGCCGGATGGGCGAGTTCCGCGTCGGCGAGCAGTTCCGCCAGCCGGGCCTGCGGGAGGTTCGGATGCCGGGCGAACGCGGACCGCACCTGCGGGTCGGGGTCCCTGGTGAGGCGTTCGACGGTGGCGGGCGGGGTCTGCGGGTCCCTTGCGGCCAGGGCCCGGACCTGCGGGTCGGCATGGCCGGCGTGGGCGGCCAGCCCGGCCCGCGGGAAGTTCGGCCGGGTGGTCAGGCGGGCCCGCTCGGGGCCGGTGTACTCCAGGAAGCTGCGCAGCAGCAGTGCCGCCGGGGCGTCCGGGTGGTTCTGGGCCAGCAGCACACGGACACCGAGGTCGTCGTCCTCGGCCAGGCGTGCCACCAGGTCCGCCGGCAGCGTGTGTTCCCCGGCGGCCTGCCTGCGCAGCAGCGGGTGCCCGGAGAGGGCGTCCCGGCGTACGGCCCCTGGGTCACGAGGAGTCCCGCCCGCGCCGTGGGCGCCGAACCGGCAGTCCATGGGGACCGCGTAGTCGATACGTACCCGTTCCTCCTCGCTGAAGGCGGGGTGGACGGACACGGCCAGCCGCACCCGCGGGTCGGGATCCGTGGCGAGCGTACGGCGTTCGTCCGCATCGAGTCCCGGGTGACGGGCGACGGTCCGGCGGACGTCCGGGTGCGGGTCGGCGACGAGCGCGCGACGTTCGGCGGGCCGGAGGTCGGCGCGGCCCGCGATCCGCTCCCGCACCTTCGGATCCGGGTCGGCGGCGAGGAGGACGACCGCATCGGGCGGGAGCGTGGGGTTGCGGGCGATCATCCGCCTGTCGTCCTCGTGGGCCGGTGCGACGAGGACACGCTGCACGAGGGCCCGGCTGAGCGCCGAGTGCAACAGCAGATGGGTGCGGGAGTGGCAGGGACGCTCCGGCAGCTCGCTCTCCACCCACGCCGGATCGTCGTAGCACGCACACGACCGCGCCGCGTCACGGACCCGCTCGTCCGGGTCCGCCAGCAGCGCGGCCCGCTCGTCGCCGGACAACCCACTCCACCGGAAGACTCCGTGGCGCCGCACCTCGGGGTCCGGGTGGGCGGGCAGGGAGCGCGTCAGCTCCGGGGACATCTGCCGGTAGAGCGACCAGAGGTGTTCCGCCTCGTACGTGGTGAGCATGCGGACCACGGTGGCGTCGGGCAGCGGCCTGGGCCGGTCCGGCTCGGTCACGCGCGGCCCCTCGGCGAGGTGGCCGCGGACGAACCACTCCGGATCGTCCACCAGCCGCGCCCGCTGGGCCGGATCGACATGGGGGTTGACGGCGAAGAAGCCCCGGGTGCGCGGGTCGGGGTGCTCGATCACGGCGCCCACGACGGCATCGGGCAGGTCGCGGTCCCGGCACAGCACCATCCGTGCGGCGAGCGGCCCCTCGGCGAGCAGGCGGAGAAGGACCTCGGGTGCGGCGGACGGATTGAGGGCGAGGCCGGCGAGCCGGCGCGCGGGCAGGTCGGCTTCCTCCCAGATCTGACCGGGCGTGCGCATGCCTTCTGTCTCCCCCCGTGCTGCCGAACCGCCCGTGCGGGCCACGGTCGACGACCCTACGTGATCGGCCGGGCGGGACCTTCCGCGCGTCGCGGTGGGTGCCGTCACCTCGCGAGCAGGCCGGCTCCCAGGGCGATCAGGGCGGCGACCTTGAGGATCTCCAGCCCCACATACCAGAAGTGACTGCGGGAGCGGGGCAGTTCCTCCCCTGCCAGGATCCGGTCGGACCGGCGGTTGAGACAGGGCCGTACCACGGCCAGCTGCGCGAGGAGCAGCACCACGACGACGGCGGTCAGCGCCGTGATCACGGCCGTGGCGCCGCCCACGGCGATCGCGGCGATGACCACGACGGCCAGCACCGCCTCCACGGCGTTCAGCGCACGGAAGACCAGCCGGCCTATGCCCAGGCCGACGGGAATGGTGACGCCGGGTGCGCGGAACTTCAGCGGGGCCTCCAGAAAGGAGATCGCCAGCACCATGCCGAGCCAGACGAAGGTGACGGCGCTCGCGGTGGCGGCGGAGGGGGCGTTCATCCGTGTACGGCCTTTCCCCGCCGGGGCCGGCGGGTGGAGTTCGGCGGTGTCATGCTGACTTCGCGGTAGCGGTCGCGGTCAAGTGGGCGACGCAGGCGTCGGGTTCGGCGAACGGCTCCAGGGCCGTGGCCGTCAGCGGGGCGTTCAGCCGGGCCAACGCGCCCTGCATCAGGCCGAGATGGAGCGGACACACCAACTGCCCGTGTTCCTCGGCGAGTTCGAGAAAGGGACAGTGCCGCAGCCGGATCCGCCGGGGCGGGCCGCCGGCCTCGTCCGCTCCCTCCGCGCGTGGCGCGAAGCCCAACTCGCCGAGCAGGGCGAGGAGTGCGGCCACCGAGCGGTCGGCCGTCGGCTCTTCGAACGGAGGCGGGGGCTCCACCAGGAAGGCGCCCCACGCGCGGCCCGTCTCCTGCGCCTCCCCGCGCGCCTTCGCCGGGTCGGCGGACGCCCACCGGCTGAGCAGGATGCGGGCGAGGAGCCGGTAGTCCCGGGCGCCGCCCCGGTCCATGCCGGGATCCGCGGTGTAGACGGTGCGGGGCCGGCCGGGTCCGGACGGCGCCTCGGTCCGCCGCTCGACCAGACCCTCGGCCACCAGGGTGTCCAGGTGGAACCGCACCGTGTTGGGATGAACGCCCATCCGCTCGGCCGTCTCCGCGACACCGAGCGGCGAGGGTGCGGCGCGCAGCACGTCCAGCACCTCTCGGCGGCGCGGACTCTCCTGCGCGGTCATATCCGGATCCCCTCTCCCACCCTGCGACCCCTCCCACCTGCGGCTATTTTTCACGAATCCTACATGGATCAATTGTAGGATGGGCAGCGGGCCAGCAGGGGGTGTCTGGTGGCCGGTGAGCGCGAGAGCCGAGGGGAACACCAGATGACGTCGCCGTCCGCGACCGGAACCGGGCCGGCCGACCGCACCGCGGCGGACGCGCGCGTGCTGTGCGACGCCCGCGCGCTGGGCGAGGCCCCGCCGGTGCCCGGCGGCGTGCTGTGGAAGCTGACCGAGAGCGGACGGCAACTGGACGCCAACGTGGTCCGGATCGCACCGGGCGACCGGATCACCGCCCACACCGAGACCCAACTGGATGTGATGCTCCTGGTCGTGGCCGGGGACGGCATGCTCGGCAAGGGCCCCGGCGACACGCCCCAGCGGCTCACCGAGGGCGCTGTGGCCTGGCTTCCGCACGGCGCACCGCGCAGCATCACCGCCGGTGCGGCGGGACTGACATATGTGACCGTGCATCGGCGCCGCCCGGGCATGTGGATCGGCGCGCGCCCCGACGCCTGAGCACCGGCGGCCGCGCCGGACCAACGCTCGGACGCCGGGCGCCTCTTGCCCCTGGGGCACTAGGGTGCCTGCGTGACCACGTTTACCGATGAGAACATCCCCGGCCGGTACGGCCCCCACTCGACCACCGAGGCCGACCCGCACGAGGTCGGACGGGTGCGCACCGAGTACTCCCCGGCCCATGACGGCGACCCCGACCCTGGCGAGATCGTGTGGACCTGGGTGCCGTTCGAGGAGAACGACGGCCGGGGCAAGGACCGCCCGGTGCTGGTCGTCGCCCGGGAGGCGGCCGGCACCTTCCTCGCCGTACAGCTGTCCAGCAAGCGGCATGACGGCGACCGGGAGTGGGTCGCGATCGGCAGCGGGCCGTGGGACCGGTCGGGCCGGGACTCCTGGGTGGACGTGGACCGTGTGCTGCGGCTGCACGAGGAGGGCATGCGGCGCGAGGCGTGCGCGCTGGACCGGATGCGGTTCAACCTGGTCCGGCAGCGGCTGCACGAGCGCTACGGCTGGACCTGACACACATCACGGCGCGGCCGTGGGCATGCCCTGAGGAAACGCCTGTACGAAGGCCTCCCGGACCGTCGCTCCCGGCGTCCGGTCCAGCACCCCGAACACCACGTGCCGGAAGGTGCGGGCGAACCGGCCGCCGGGGCCGAGCAGGGCCCGGAACGCGCCCGCGACCTGCGCAGGGTCGTTCTGGAACACTCCGCAGCCCCAGGCGCCCAGCACCAGCCGGCGGTAGCCGTGGGCGGCGGCCGTCTCCAGCACCCGCTCGGCCCGTACGGCGAGGGCGCCCGGCAGCTCGGCGGCGCGTTGCGGTTCGGTGCGCCGTACGACGCCCGCGTTGGGGGCGGCCGCGGTCAGGAAGCCCGCGCGGTACGGCTCGGCCAGCAGCCGGCCCCGGTCGTCGCGGAAGACGGGGACGGCCGGTGAGTGGATCACCCGGTCCGTGTAGAACGGGTCGCGGTGGGCGCGGTGATGGTCGTAGAAGGGGCGGGCCGCCAGCAGGCAGGTGTACAGCGCGGAGGCGCGGCAGAGCGCTTCCTCCTGGGCCTGCGCGCCGTTGAGATAGCCGCCGCCGGGATTGCGGGCCGAGGCGAAGTTCAGCACCGCCACCGGAGCGTCGGCCAGCCGGCGTGCGGCCTCCAGACTGCTCTCGCCGGTGACCTCGAAGACCGGTGCGTCCGCCGGCCGGGAAGCCGGTTCCGAAACGGAATCCGGCTCCGCAACCGACATCGCTTCCGTGACAGAAACCGGTTCCGGGCCGAACATCCGCGTGCCGCCCCGGGCGGCCTCGATCTGCGCCGCGAGGAGCACCTCCCGCCCGTCCGCCGTGCGATACCGGCCCGCGGCCACGATCTGCTCCGTCTCCGCGGCGATACCGCGCAGGCGCGCGCTCACGGCGCCACCCCCGTGGGCGTCGTGTCCGCGGCCGGCGCGGAATCCCCCGTCGTGCTCATGCATGCATCCTGGGTGATGCTGGTAATGCGGTGCAACGGAGTTTTCCCACCCCGGAACGGACCGGAAAACGCATACGGAAACGGAGGTGACCGAACCGGGTCGTCCAAAGGGGCACCCTTGTGCGAATCGGCTCGAGGGTCTTGGGTGGAACGCGCACCGGCCCGGACCCATGACCGAATCGGGCCGGTGGCATGGTGGAATCTCAGGAGGATCCCTGCATGTCCGATTCACAGAGTGACGGCGGCGACTGTACCGACCACCGCACCGCCGTCACCGAAGCCGAGGTGGAGGCCCTGGTCCGGGGCATCTGCTTCAAGACCGGGCCGCCCCGCGCGCTCGGTGTCGAACTGGAATGGCTCGTTCATGAGCTGCGCACGCCGCAGCTCCCCGTGACACCCGAACGACTCGAAGCCGCCTACGCGGCTCTGCGGGCCGTGCCCCTGCGCTCGCCGCTCACCGTGGAACCCGGCGGCCAGCTGGAGTTGAGTTCGCCGCCCGCCGCCTCCCTGATGGAGTGCATCGGCACCGTCTCCGCCGATCTGGACACCGTCCGCGCCGTCCTCGCCGCGGAGGGTCTCGGTCTGGTCGGCATCGGCAACGACCCCTGGCACACCCCGCGCAGGTTCCTGCACGAGCCGCGCTACGACGCGATGGAGGCCTGCCTGGACCGCACCGGTCCCGCGGGCCGCCACATGATGTGCACCTCCGCCTCCGTGCAGGTCTGCCTGGACGCCGGGCACGAAGAGCCCGGCCCCCTCGGGCACGCGCGCCGCTGGTGGCTGGGCCATCAGCTGGGGGCGGTCCTGGTGGCCGCGTTCGCCAACTCGCCGCTGCTCGGCCACGAGCCCACGGGCTGGCAGTCCACCCGGCAGCTGCTGTGGACGGAGATAGGCGCTGGCCACGCGGGCGCTCCCCCGCTGGACGGCGACCCACGCGCCGCCTGGGCCCGGCATGTGCTGGACGCGCCGGTGATGTGCGTACGGCGGGACAGCGGGCCCTGGGACGTGCCGGAGGGGCTCACCTTCCGGGAGTGGACCCGCTCCCGGTCGCCCCGGCCGCCCACCCGGGCGGACCTGGAGTATCACCTGACCACCCTGTTCCCGCCGATCAGGCCGCGCGGACACCTGGAGTTGCGCATGATCGACGCGCAGCCCGGCGACGACGGCTGGATCGTGCCGCTCGCGGTGACGGCGGCGCTGTTCGACGATCCGGAGGCCGCCGAGACGGCGTACCGGAGCGTGAAGCCGCTTGCGGAGCGGGCGTTGAACCTGCCCGCCCCGCACAATCCGCTGTGGACCGACGCGGCCCGGCGCGGGCTCGCCGACCCGGAGCTGCGCGAGGTCGCCGACGTGTGCTTCGCGGCAGCGCTTCGGGCCCTGCCCCGGCTCGGTGCCACCGCCGAGGTGACCGAGGCCGTGGCCGCGTACCGGGACCGCTATGTCGCCCGGGGCCGCAGCCCGGCCGACGACCTGCTGGACCGTCTGGAGGGCGGCGCACCGGCGCCGTCCCGTCCCGGCCGTACCGGGGGCACACCCATCACCCACGGGAGGAAGGACATCCGCACATGACCGCCCCCAAGACCGGCACCGCGACGGCATCGGCGGACACCGAGGCGCTGCGCGAGCGCGCCCTGGCCTCGCTGACCACCGCCCGTGCCCGCACCACGCTGCTGACCAGCTGCGTCGAGGACCCCGACCTCACGGCCCAGCACTCGCCGTTGATGTCCCCGCTGGTGTGGGATCTCGCGCACATCGGCAACCAGGAGGAGCAGTGGCTGCTGCGGGCGGTCGGCGGCCGGGACGCCATGCGGCCCGAGATCGACAGCCTGTACGACGCCTTCGAGCATCCACGGGCCGAGCGGCCCTCGCTGCCGCTTCTGCCGCCCGTCGAGGCCCGCCGCTACGCGGCCGAGGTGCGCGGCCGGGTCATGGACCTGCTGCAGGGCGCGGACTTCCACGGCACCCGGCTGACCGAGGCCGGATTCGCCTTCGGGATGATCGCCCAGCACGAACAGCAGCACGACGAGACCATGCTGATCACCCATCAGCTCAGAAAGGGCCCCCAGGCCCTGACCGCCCCCGACCCGGAACCGGCCCCGCTGTTCACCGGACCGGCCGAAGTCCTGGTACCCGGCGGCCCGTTCACGATGGGCACCTCGACCGAGCCATGGGCACTGGACAACGAACGCCCGGCGCACGTCCGCGAGGTGGCGCCGTTCTGGATCGACACCACTCCGGTGACGAACGCGGCGTACCAGGCGTTCATCGAGGACGGCGGTTACGACACCGAGCGCTGGTGGACGCCGGAGGGCTGGACGCACATCAAGCGGCACTCGATCACGGCGCCGCTGTTCTGGCGCCGCGACGGCGGGCACTGGCTGCGGCGCCGCTTCGGGGCCGCGGAGGCGGTTCCGCCTCACGAGCCGGTGCTGCACGTGTGCTGGTACGAGGCCGACGCCTACGCCCGCTGGGCCGGGCGCCGGCTGCCCACCGAGGCGGAGTGGGAGAAGGCCGCCCGGCACGACCCGGCCACCGGCCGCTCGACGCGCTATCCGTGGGGCGATACGGACCCGGCACCGGACCATGCCAACCTGGGCCAGCGGCATCTCAGGCCCGCCCCCGCCGGCAGCTATCCGGCCGGTGAATCCCCGCTCGGCGTACGGCAGTTGATCGGTGACGTATGGGAGTGGACGGCGAGCGACTTCCTGCCGTACCCGGGCTTTGAGGCCTTCCCGTACAAGGAGTACTCGGAGGTGTTCTTCGGCTCCGACCACAAGGTGCTGCGCGGCGGTTCGTTCGCCGTGGACCCGGTGGCCTGCCGGGGCACGTTCCGCAACTGGGACTACCCGGTCCGGCGGCAGATCTTCTCCGGGTTCCGCACCGCCCGCTCGGCGTCGGAGGCTGTCTGATGTGCCGTCATCTGGCCTATGTGGGGCCCGAGGAGCCGCTCGGCCGCCTGCTCGTTGCGCCCCCGCACAGTCTGCTGCGCCAGTCGTGGGCGCCCCGGCGACAGCGGTACGGGACCGTCAACGCCGATGGTTTCGGGGTCGGCTGGTACGCGCCCGACGACCCCGTTCCGGCGCGCTACCGCCGGGCCGGGCCGATCTGGGCCGACCTGTCCTTCGCCGACCTGGCCCGGGTGGTGCGCTCCGGCGCCCTGCTCGCCGCCGTACGGGACGCGACGCTCGCGGGTGCCGACGCCGAGGCCGCCGCGGCGCCCTTCGCGTCGGGCCGGTGGCTGTTCAGCCACAACGGCGCCGTAGCGGGCTGGCCCGACTCGGCGGCCCCGCTGGTGTCCGGGCTGCCCCCGGTCGACCTGCTGTCGCTTCAGGCCCGTACCGACTCGGCGTTCGTCTGGGCGCTGGTCCTGCACCGGCTGCGTTGTGGCGACGAGCCGGACGAAGCACTCGGCGAGACCGTTCGCCGACTGGCCGAGGCGGCCCCGGCCTCCCGGCTCAACCTGCTGCTGACGGACGGCGCGACGATCGCGGCCACCGCCTGGGGCGACAGCCTCTGGTACCGCACGGAGCCCGGCCGGAGCACGGTCGTCGCCTCCGAGCCGTACGACGACGACCCGCTCTGGCAGGAGGTCCCCGACCGCACCGTGCTCACCGCGAGCCGCGCCGGCGTGCTGCTCGCACCGCTGGAGGATCCGGCGGCCGCACCATCGAAGGAGCCCTGTACGTGAGCCCCTTGTCTGTCACCCGTACCCTCCCCGAGGACACCACGGACGCCGCGCTGCGCGCCGACGTCCTGCACGGCCTCACCGTCCATCCCAAGTGGCTGCCGCCCAAGTGGTTCTACGACGCGCGCGGCAGCGAGCTGTTCGAGCAGATCACCGAGCTGCCCGAGTACTACCCCACACGCGCCGAACGGGAGATCCTGGCCACCCGGTCCGGCGAGATCGCCGCGGCGAGCGGAGCCCGTACCCTGATCGAACTCGGCTCGGGCTCCTCGGAGAAGACCCGCTATCTCCTCGACGCGCTCGCGCCCTCGGTGTATGTCCCGGTCGACGTCAGTGAGAGCGCCCTCACCCAGGCCGGGCAGGCGCTCGTCGAGGATCGCCCGGACCTCGAAGTCCACGCGCTGATCGCCGACTTCACCGCACCGCTCAGCCTGCCCGCCACCCCCGGTCCCCGGCTCGTCGCCTTCCTCGGCGGCACGATCGGGAACCTGCTGCCCGCCGAGCGTGCGAAGTTCCTGGCCTCGGTACGGTCCCTGCTCGCGCCGGGTGACGGGCTGCTGCTCGGCACGGACCTGGTCAAGGACGAGCGGGTGCTGGTGCGGGCGTACGACGACGCGGCCGGGGTGACGGCCGCGTTCAACAAGAACGTGCTGGCCGTCGTCGACCGCGAACTGGGGGCCGACTTCGATCCGGACGCCTTCGACCATGTGGCCCTGTGGGACCCCGAGCGCGAGTGGATCGAGATGCGGTTGCGCTCCCGTACCGCCCAGACCGTGAAGGTGCCCGCGCTCGACCTCGCCGTGGACTTCGCGGCGGGCGAGGAGCTGCGCACCGAGGTGTCGGCCAAGTTCCGCAAGGACGGGGTGACCGCCGAACTGGCCGCCTGCGACCTGGAGTTGACCCACTGGTGGACGGACGCACAGGGCCGTTTCGCGCTGTCGCTGAGCGTGGTGCGCTGAGTCAGACGTCCGGTGTCAGCTGCCGGGTGATCCTGGCGGAGGCCCGCCGGGCCTCCGCCAGGGCGTCGGCTCCGTTCAGCACCCGGGTCATGTACGCCTTGACCGGGTTGTCGGCCTCGACGTCGGCCCACTGAGGGGTGCTGGGGGTCGCCCGGCCGTGTGCCGCTCCCGCGGCCATGGCGGCGACCCCCTCCTCGCCCGCGACCGCGCCTGCCAGGGTGGTCTTGTTGGGCACGTAGTTCATGGTGCGGGCGAGTTCGGTGTCCCACTTGGCGCCGGTGAGCGCGCCGACGACGGCGGTCGCGGCGAACTGGTCCTTGGTGTTGCCCGCGATGACGAGGTCGGAGCCGCCGGTGAACACGGTGCCGGGCCGCGCGGCGGTCTTCCCGGGCACCGGGAAGAAGCCCAGCTTGCCCTTGAGGCCCGGGTTCTGCCGCACGATCGACTGGGCGAGCCCCGGTACGGCGACGATCTGTGCGACCTTGCCCTGGGCGAACACCCCGGCCTGGGGCGGGTGTTCCTCGTCGGCGCCCACCGGGCCCCGGCCGAGGGCCTGCAGCCGCCGGTAGAAGTCCATGCCGCGCAGCGCGGCCGGGGTGTCGAGGGTGCCCTCCCATCTGAAGTCCTGCTGCCGGGCGAGGTCGCCGCCCTCGTCCCAGATGAAGCCCGAGAGGGTGTACCAGTCCTGTCCGGCGAGGTAGATGCCCTGGTTGCCGGCGGAGTTGAGCTTCTCGGTGGCGGCGAGCCACTCCTCGCGGGTCCGCGGCGGGCGGGTGATACCGGCCGCCTCGAAGAGGTCCTTGCGGTAGATGACGACGCGGTTGGCCGCGTACCAGGGGATGCCGTACTGCGCGTTGCCGTCCTTGCCGGGCTCGGCGAGGCCGGGCAGCCAGGCGTCCTTGCCCCAGTCGCGCATCGACTCCAGCGTGAGGTCGGCGAGCCGGCCGCCGTCCGCGTACAGCGGCACCTGGGTGTTGCCGACCTCGATGACGTCGGGCCCGTCGCCGGAGTCGTCCTTCAGCGCCGTGCGGACCTTGCCGACGATGCCGGTCCAGTCCTGGATGCGGATGTCGAGCCGCAGGTCCTTGTGGGTGCGCTCGAAGTCCTCGGTGAAACGGTGGAGGAACTCCCCCGAAGCGCTGTCCTTCATCAGCCACACGGTGACGGTCTTGCGCGCGTGGTCGCCCGGGAGCATCCCGCAGGCGCTCACGAGGGAACCGGTGACACACACGAGGGCGAGCAGACGACGTCTCACGAAGGGTCCTGTTCTGTCTGGCAAGGGTGCGGACAGGCGTGGGGGCCCGACGTGGGGGGACGAGCGGGAGCGCTCGTACGGGTGTGCTGGATTTTGGTATGGACCAATGCGGAGGGTCAAGGGCTGCTCGCGCGGTATCTCGGGGACACCGTGCGGGCCGGGCGGGGATGGGGCACGGTGGAGGGTGGCCTGACACGAGAGGAGAACCCTCATGTCGAATCACACCTACCGGGTCACCGAGATCGTCGGCACCTCGCACGAGGGCGTCGACCAGGCCATCCGCAACGGCATCGCGCGCGCCGGCCAGACGCTGCGCAACCTGGACTGGTTCGAGGTGACCCAGGTCCGCGGCCAGATCGAGAACGGTCGGATCGAGCACTACCAGGTGGGACTGAAGGTGGGCTTCCGCATCGAGGACGGGGAGTGAGCCGCCGCCCTGGTGTCAGGTGCGGCCCTCCCGCTCCTGAGCCTCCTGCAAGGCCTCGGACTTCGCGGCCCAGCGGGCCCGTATGACGGTGAACCCGGCGCGCTCGGCGTCGTCGCAGACCAGTTCGTCGTCGTCCACGAGGAAGCGGATCTCGCGGTCCCGGGCGAGCCGGCGCAGGATCTCCAGCTTGGTGAACCGGGCCGGCCTGCGATCGGCGTTGCCCCGCATGTGCACACGCCCCTGCGGCAGTCCGTGGGCCGCGAGCCAGTCCAGCGTGGAGCGCCGGCACCGCTCGGGTCGGCCGGTGAGATAGACGACGTCGCACACGCGAGCAGTCTCCAGGGCCAGCGCGACCCCCTCCGCGAGGGGCGGGTCCGCGGGCGCGGCCGCGAAGAACGCGGCCCAGTCCCTCGGCCGCACCTCCAGGAAGTGCTGCCGGTGGGCCGTGTCGGCCAGGGTGTTGTCCAGGTCGAACACGGCGAGTGCGCGCCTGCTGCTGTCGGTCACCCGGCCACCCTAGCCAGGCCCTGGCGGGCCCGGGAATCCCGGGCCCGCCAGGGCGTTGAACCGTGCATGAGCAGCACAGTGATCGCCCGGACCCGGTTCTCCGTCCTCGACCGCTCCCGCACCCGTGAGGGGCGTGCGCCCGCCGAGGCGCTGCGGGACACCGTCGCGCTGGCGCGGGAGGCGGAGGCGCTCGGCTATCACCGGTTCTGGGTGTCCGAGCACCACGGCGTGCCCGGCGTCGCCGGTTCCGCGCCGACCGTGCTCGCCGCCGCCATCGCCTCGGCCACCCGCACGATCCGGGTCGGCACCGGCGGGGTCATGCTGCCCAATCACCAGCCCCTGGTCGTCGCCGAGCAGTTCGGCGTCCTGGAGTCCCTGTTCCCGGGCCGGATCGACATGGGACTCGGGCGTTCCGTCGGCTTCACCAACGGGGTGCGCAGAGCCCTCGGCCGGGACAAGGAGGACGCCGGTGACTTCGCGGCCCAGCTCGGCGAGTTGCTCGGCTGGTTCGCGGGGACCTCGCCGGGCGGGGTGCGGGCGCGGCCCGCGGAAGGGCTGCGGGTGCCGCCGTTCGTGCTGGCCATGGGCGAGGGCGCGCGGATCGCGGCCCGCGCGGGGCTGCCGATGGTGATCGGCGATCTGCGGGGCCGCGAGAAGATGCTGCGCGGCATCGACCAGTACCGCTCCCTGTTCCGCCCCTCCCTCTGGGCGTCCGAGCCGTACATCGTGATCTCCGGGACGGTCGCGGTCGCCGGCACCGAGCAGGAGGCGCGGCGGCTGCTGGTGCCGGAGGCCTGGTCGATGGCGTACTCGCGCACGCACGGCACCTTCCCGCCGCTCGCCCCGGCCGGGCAGATCGAGGCCCGCGTGATGACCGCGAAGGAGCGGGGCCTGTACGAGTCGGGTCTCGCCGGTCAGCTCGCCGGCACCGAGGAGCAGGTCGCCCACGAGCTCGGGACGGTGCTGAAGGAGACGGACGCCGACGAGGTTCTGGTCACGACCAGCAGCTACGACCGTACGGCCGTGCTCGACTCCTACCGCAGGCTCGCCACGCTCTTCGCGCCGGGCCGCTGACGGCTCCGAGATGCGAACCAGGCCGGGGCCGGTGACCCTGGGAGGGGAAGCGTCAAGCGACGAGGAGGGCTGCCATGTCCCTCATGGACAAGCTCAAGAGCATGCTCAAGGGTCACGAAGAGATGGCCGACAAGGGCATCGACAAGGGCGGCGACTACATCGACCAGCGCACCGGCGACAAGTACCAGTCCCAGGTCGACGCCGCGCAGGACAAGCTGAAGAACGAGTTCGGCACCCGGCAGGACCGGGACAACCCTCCGCAGTCGTAGCGCACGGGGCGGATAGAGTCTCCCCTCTATGCGCAGCCCACATGATCCGTACGTCCGTGTCCGCGGCGCCCGTGAGCACAACCTCAAGGGCGTCGACGTCGACATCCCCCGCGATGTACTGGCCGTGTTCACAGGTGTGTCCGGCTCGGGGAAGTCGTCCCTGGCGTTCGGCACGATCTACGCCGAGGCGCAGCGGCGGTACTTCGAGTCGGTCGCGCCGTATGCGCGCAGGCTGATCCACCAGGTCGGGGCGCCCAAGGTCGGCGAGATCACCGGGCTGCCGCCGGCGGTCTCGCTGCAGCAGCGCCGCTCGGCGCCCACCTCCCGCTCCTCGGTGGGCACGGTCACCAACCTCTCCAACTCCCTGCGCATGCTGTTCTCCCGCGCCGGGGCGTATCCGCCGGGTGCCGAGCGGCTCGAGTCGGACGCGTTCTCGCCGAACACGGCGGCCGGCGCCTGCCCGGAGTGCCACGGACTGGGTCAAGTGCACGGCACCAGCGAGGAGTTGCTGGTCCCGGATCCGGGGCTGTCCATCCGCGAGGGTGCCATCGCCGCCTGGCCGGGCGCCTGGCAGGGCAAGAACCTGCGGGACATCCTCGACACGCTCGGCCACGACGTGGACCGGCCCTGGCGCGAGCTGCCCGCCGAAGCGCGGGAGTGGATCCTGTTCACGGACGAGCAGCCGGTCGTCACCGTCCATCCGGTCCGGGACGCGGACCGTATCCAACGGCCGTACCAGGGCACGTACATGAGCGCCCGGCGGTATGTGCTGAAAACGTTCTCGGACACCAAGTCCGCGTCGCTGCGGGCGAAGGCGGAGCGTTTTCTGGCCAGCGCGCCCTGCCCGGTGTGCGCAGGCAGCCGGCTGCGGCCCGAGGCGCTCCGGGTGACCTTCGGCGGGCGGACCATCGCCGAGCTGGCCGCGCTGCCGCTGACCGACCTGGCCGGGCTGCTCGACGGCGGCGACGACACCGCCCGGGTCCTCACCGCGGACCTGTTGTCCCGGATCGCGCCGGTGGTCGAGCTGGGCCTCGGCTATCTGAGCCTGGACCGGTCCACGCCGACGCTGTCGGCGGGCGAGCTGCAACGGCTGCGGCTCGCCACCCAGTTGCGCACCGGGCTGTTCGGCGTGGTGTACGTGCTGGACGAGCCGTCCGCCGGGCTGCACCCGGCGGACACCGAGGCGCTGCTGACCGTGCTGGACCGGCTGAAGGCCGCCGGCAACTCGGTGTTCGTGGTGGAGCACCATCTGGAGGTGGTGCGCGGCGCCGACTGGCTGGTGGACGTCGGCCCCGGCGCGGGCGAGCACGGCGGACGCGTGCTGTACAGCGGGCCGCCCGCCGAGCTGGCGTCGGTGGAGGAGTCGGCGACGGCCGCGTTCCTGTTCGACGAGGCACCCGGCCCGGCGCGTCAGGTCCGCGAGCCAAGCGGCTGGTTGAAGATCGGTCCGGTGACCCGGCACAACCTGCGCGCGGTGACGGCCGAGTTCCCGCGGGGTGCCTTCACCGCCGTCACCGGGGTCTCCGGCTCCGGAAAGTCCACGCTGATCGGGGAGTTGGCGGAGGAGGCGGCGGGAGTGGACCGGCTGGTCCGGGTCGACCAGAAGCCGATCGGGCGCACCCCCCGCTCCAATCTGGCCACCTACACCGGCCTGTTCGACGTCGTCCGCAAGGTGTTCGCCGGCACCGAGGAGGCGCGGGCGCGCGGGTACGGCGTCGGCCGGTTCTCCTTCAACGTGGCCGGAGGGCGTTGTGAGACCTGCCAGGGCGAGGGGTTCGTCAGTGTCGAGCTGCTGTTCCTGCCGAGCACCTACGCGCCCTGCCCGGACTGCGGCGGCGCCCGCTACCACCCCGAGACGCTCCAGGTGACGTACCGGGAGCGGAACATCGCCGAGGTGCTCGATCTGACGGTGGAGGCCGCGGCGGAGTTCTTCGCCGACGTCCCGGCCGCCGCCCGGAGCCTTCGCACCCTGCTCGACGTGGGCCTCGGCTATCTGCGGCTCGGGCAGCCGGCGACCGAGCTGTCCGGCGGCGAGGCGCAGCGGATCAAGCTGGCGAGCGAGCTGCAGCGCGGCCGGCGCGGCCACACCCTCTATCTGCTGGACGAGCCGACGACCGGGCTGCATCCGGCCGATGTGGAGGTGCTGATGGACCGGCTGCACGGGCTGGTCGACGCCGGGCACACGGTCGTGGTGGTCGAGCACGACATGACGGTGGTCGCGGGCGCGGACTGGGTGATCGACCTGGGCCCCGGCGGGGGCGACCGGGGCGGCCGTATCGTCGCGTCCGGTCCGCCGGAACGGGTGGCGCGCGCGGCGGACAGCGCGACGGCGCCCTATCTGGCGCGGGTCATGCCCTGAGCCGACGGCTGTTCAGCTCAGCCAGTCGCCCAGCAACGACGTGATCGCGCCCGGTGCGCCGGCACCGTAGGCGACCACCATGGACTGACCGATCGCCACGTCCGTGGCGTCGGCCCACCCGGCCCAGGTCATCCTGGCGTCCAGCCCCGGGAACGCACGGAACGGGCTGTAGGACAGCCAGTTGCCCCGCGCCTCCGCGAGGAGTTCGCCCCCGCGGCGCAGCTGCGCCCTGCGCAGCCCGGTGGGCCTCAGCTCGTAGGCGCGGTCCCCCACCAGAGCCGTACGGGTCCGGGCCTTGCGGCGCAGGTTCCAGCCGCCTCGCCCGGCCGTCTCGCACGGGATCACCTGCTTGTCGATGCTCATGGCGCCGATGTCGCGGTCGGGCACGACCGTGACGGTCGGCATCTGCGGAGACTGCACGGCCACGATGACCCCGGGCCAGTTGCTGTAGCTGATCCGTATCGGGCCCAAGGGGCTGTCCACCGTACGGTGGTTCGACAAGTGCACCTTGCGGCGCCTGGTGAAGAGGGACACCGCGCAAGACTAGACCAGCGGCTACGACACCAGCACGGTGTGCGTCCAGGCGGGCTCCGGGGTGACCGGCTGGGCGGCCCGGGCGAGCGCGCGGCGATCGAGGTGGGCTCCCGGCGGGATCACCGGCCGTATCTCCACCTCGGCGATCAGGCCCCGGGTACGGGCCACCCGCCACAGGGAGGCGAACAGGGTGTCCTCGCCGACGAACGCCGCCGCCGTGCTCGGTCCGCCGCCGGCCTGCCGGTAGCGCAGGCCGACCGGCTGCACGGGCACGCCCGCGTCGAGGGCGGCCTGGAAGACGGCCCGGTGGAAGCGGCCGTGCGCCCGGCCGCACCAGGTGCTGCCCTCCGGGAACGCGGCCACGGCCGCGCCCCGGCGCAGCGCCTCGGCGATCCGGGCTACGGTCTCGGGCAGGGCGCGCAGCCGGTCCCGCTCGATGAACAGGGCCCCGCCGCGCGCGGCCAGCGCGCCCGCCACCGGCCACTGCCGGATCTCGGTCTTGGCGAGCATCCGGGCCGGGCGTACGGCGGTGAGCAGCGGGATGTCCAGCCAGGAGACATGGTTGGCGACCAGCAGCAGCCCGCCGGCCGGCGCGGCGACACCGGTGAGGCGGACCTCGACCCCGATGGCCCCTACGATCGCCCGGCACCACCGCCTGACCCACTCGGCGGGGATCCTCCCGCCGAGCGGGGACAGCGCGATCCCGGCCAGCAGCAAGGCCACGACCGCGGTCAGCCGCAGCACGGCCCGGGGTAGGGCCGCGGCTGCCGGGACCGGTTCCACACAGGCGCCCGGGGTGCAGGGCGCGCTGGGCAGCCAGACGCTCATCAGGCCGGCACGAGGGAGAGGAAGTGCCGCAGATAGCGCGGGTTGACCCGGCGCATCGACAGCAGCACGTACAGGTCGGCGACCCCGAAGTCCGCATCGTGCGCGGGCTCGCCGCACACCCAGGCGCCGAGGCGCAGATAGCCGCGCAGCAGGGCGGGCAGCTCAGGGCGGGCGGGCGGGGGAAGGGGTGCCTGCCCGGCGGGGGCCTCGGCGTTCGGGGTCCACGGCAGCAGCGGCCGGACCCGGAACTCCTCGGGGGCCAGGTGCTTGCCGCGCACCCGCTCCCAGGCGGCCGTCGCGAGGGTTCCGCCGTCGGCGAGCGGTACCGAGCAGCAGCCCGCGAGCCACTCGTGCCCGCGGTCGACCATGTAGCGCGCTATCCCGGCCCAGATCAGGCTGATGACGGCGCCGTCGCGGTGGTCGGGGTGCACACAGGAGCGGCCGACCTCTACCAGCGAGGGCCGGATCCCGTCGAGGGCGGCCAGCTCGAACTCGCCCTCGGAGTAGAGCCGCCCGGCGACCGCGGCCCGCTCCGGGGGCAGCAGCCGGTAGGTGCCGACGACCTGCCCGGTCACGGTGTCGCGCACCAGCAGGTGGTCGCAGTAGGCGTCGAAGGCGTCGACGTCGAGGCCCGGCTGCGGGGTGGCCAGCAGGGCCCCCATCTCTTTGGCGAAGACGTCGTGCCGCAGCCGCTGCGCGGCACGCACGTCCTCCTCGTCACGGGCGAGGGTGACCGTGTAGCGGGTCGGTGCCGCGGGCTGTGGGGGGCGGTCGAGGGTGGAAACGCCGGTCATGGCTCTCTCCTGGTCACGGGCCGGTTCGGCGACGGCGACAGCGACGGGCTGCGCGTACGGCCCGTCGCTCCTGTTCTTCCGACGCCGGTTGGCGAGCGCGTGACCTGTGCCAGGAGAGAGGATGTGGGGATGTTGAACGCCGGGGTCCCGGCGATCACCGAAAGCCAGACGGGGCCGGGATGAGCACCGCTCCCGGCCCCGCCCGTCCGCCTGTGCGGCGAACGTCTTCTCCTCGGTGGGCGCTACCGCTTGGCCACCTTCCGGGTGGCCCGCAGCCACTCCTTGTTCATGCCGGTGATCGACACCAGCGGGATACCCTTGGGGCAGGCGGTGGCGCACTCCCCCGTGAGCGTGCACCCGCCGAAGCCCTCCGCGTCCATCTGCGCCACCATGTCCAGCACCCGTGTCTCACGCTCGGGCGCGCCCTGGGGCAGCACGTTCAGGTGGTTGACCTTGGCGGAGGTGAACAGCATCGCGGCGCCGTTGGGGCACGCGGCCACGCACGCCCCGCACCCGATGCACTCCGCGTGCTCGAAGGCGAAGTCGGCGTCGGCCTTCGGCACCGGCGTGGCATGGGCCTCCGGCGCGGATCCGGTCGGCGCGGTGACGTAGCCGCCGGCCTGGATGATCCGGTCGAACGCGGACCGGTCGACGACCAGGTCCTTGATCACCGGGAACGCCGACGCCCGCCACGGCTCGATGTCGATCGTGTCGCCGTCCTGGAAGGACCGCATGTGCAGCTGGCAGGTGGTGGTGCGCTCGGGACCGTGGGCGTCGCCGTTGATGACGAGCGAGCACGCGCCGCAGATGCCCTCGCGGCAGTCGTGGTCGAAGGCGACGGGGTCCTCGCCGGCGAGGATGAGCTGTTCGTTGAGGACGTCCAGCATTTCCAGGAAGGACATGTCGGAGGAGATGCCGTCCACCTCGTACGTGGACATGGCGCCTTCGGCACCGGTGTTCTTCTGCCGCCAGACGCGCAGAGTGAGCTTCATGCGTAGCTCCGCTGAGTGGGGTGGACGTACTCGAAGACCAGGTCTTCCTTGTGCAGGACGGGAGCGGTGCCGGTACCGGTGAACTCCCACGCGGCCGCGTAGCCGAACTCGTCGTCCCTGCGGGCGGCTTCGCCGTCCGGGGTCTGCGACTCCTCGCGGAAGTGGCCGCCGCACGACTCGGCGCGGTGCAGCGCGTCGAGGCACATCAGCTCGGCCAGCTCCAGGTAGTCGACGATCCGGTTGGCCTTCTCCAGCGACTGGTTGAACTCCTCGCCGGTGCCGGGCACCTTGATGCGCCGCCAGAACTCCTCGCGGATCTGCGGGATGCGCTCCAGTGCCTTGCGCAGCCCGGAGTCGGTGCGGGCCATGCCGCAGAACTCCCAAATCAGCTCGCCGAGTTCACGGTGGAAGGAGTCGGGGGTGCGGTCGCCGTCGACGGACAGCAGCAGGTTCAGCCGGTCCTCTGTCTGCGCCAACACCTCCTGTACGGCGGGGTGTTCTGCCGTCACCGGCTCCTGGTGGGGGTGGCGGGCGAGGTAGTCGTTGATGGTGGCCGGCAGCACGAAGTAGCCGTCGGCCAGGCCCTGCATCAGCGCGGAGGCGCCGAGCCGGTTGGCACCGTGGTCGGAGAAGTTGGCCTCGCCGATCGCGAACAGGCCCGGAACGGTGGTCTGCAGGTCGTAGTCGACCCACAGGCCGCCCATCGTGTAGTGCACGGCGGGGTAGATCCGCATCGGCACCTGGTACGGATCCTCGTCGGTGATCCGCTGGTACATGTCGAAGAGATTGCCGTACTTGGCCTCGACGGCCCCCCGTCCCATCCGCTCGATGGCGTCGGCGAAGTCGAGGTAGACACCCTGCCCGCCGGGGCCGACGCCCCTTCCCTCGTCGCAGACGTTCTTCGCGGCGCGCGAGGCGATGTCCCGCGGGACCAGGTTGCCGAAGGACGGGTAGATGCGCTCCAGGTAGTAGTCGCGCTCGTCCTCGGGGATCTGGTTCGGCGGGCGGGTGTCGCCCTTGGCCTTCGGCACCCAGATCCGGCCGTCGTTGCGCAGCGACTCGCTCATCAGTGTCAGCTTGGACTGGTGGTCGCCGGTGCGCGGGATGCAGGTCGGGTGGATCTGCGTGAAACACGGGTTGGCGAAGTACGCGCCGCGCCGGTGCGCCCGCCAGACGGCGGTCGCGTTGGAGTTCATGGCGTTGGTCGACAGATAGAAGACGTTTCCGTAACCGCCGGAGGCCAGCACCACTGCGTCGGCGACATACGTGTCGATACGGCCCGTGATCAGATCCCGTGCCACGATGCCGCGTGCCCGCCCGTCGATGACGATCAGGTCCAGCATCTCGGTGCGCGGATGCATCTCCACGTTGCCGGCGGCGATCTGCCTGCTGAGGGCCTGGTAGGCACCCAGCAGCAGCTGCTGCCCCGTCTGGCCGCGGGCATAGAAGGTGCGGGAGACCTGTACGCCGCCGAAGGAGCGGGTGTCGAGCAGGCCGCCGTACTCGCGGGCGAAGGGCACGCCCTGGGCGACGCACTGGTCGATGATCTCGACGGAGATCTGCGCGAGCCGGTGGACGTTGGACTCGCGGGCGCGGAAGTCGCCGCCCTTGACGGTGTCGTAGAAGAGGCGGTGGATCGAGTCGCCGTCGTTGCGGTAGTTCTTCGCCGCGTTGATGCCGCCCTGCGCGGCGATGGAGTGGGCGCGGCGCGGGGAGTCCTGGTAGCAGAACTGGACGACGTGGTAGCCCTGTTCGGCGAGGGTGGCGCCGGCGGAGCCGCCCGCGAGGCCGGTGCCGACGACGATGATCGTGTGCTTGCGCCGGTTGGCGGGGTTGACCAGCTTGGCCTCGAAGCGGCGCTTGTCCCAGCGCTCGTCGACCGGCCCCGCCGGAGCCTTGGCGTCGGCGACCGGCTCGCCCGTCGCGTAGTTCACGTATTCGGTCATGTCAGCTCACCACTCCGGTCATGACGCCCACGGGTACGGCGATGAAACCTGCCGTGAGCAGCAGCGCGAGGACGTTGGCGATGGTCTTCAGGGCGCGGTCGCGGGCGCGGCTGCCGACGCCGAGGGTCTGTGCGGCGCTCCAGAAGCCGTGCCGGATGTGCAGGCCGAGCGCGAGCATCGCGACGATGTAGATGACGTTGCTGTACCAGTGCGAGAAGTCGCCGACGACGTTCTGGTACGGGTGCCCGTTCCGGAAGTGTCCGGGGTGCACGGTGCCGGTGGTCAGGTCCAGGACGTGCCAGACGATGAAGAGGCCGAGGATGATCCCGCCCCAGCGCATGGTGCGGGTGGCATAGCTCGCCCGGGGCCTTGAGTGCACGTACTTGCTGGGCCGCGCCTTGATGTCGCGGCGGCTGAGCTGGTACGCGGACGTGGCGTGGGCGACCACGGCGACGACGAGGACGATCCGGATGAGCCAGAGCGTCCACTCGTAGTGCATGAAGGGTTCGCCGACGGTGCGCAGCCAGTGGGCGTAGTGGTTGAACTCGCCCGCTCCGAAGTAGATCTTCAGATTGCCGATCATGTGCGCGACCAGGTACAGCAGCATGATCAGGCCGCTGACGGCCATCACTGTCTTCTTGCCGACGGAGGAGTCCCACATCGTGCGCGCCATGGACGGCCGTCGGTCCGTCCGCGTTGCCAGAGCCATGGCACAGCACGCTAGGGCCGAAGCGCCCGATCAGTCCAAGACATGGTCCAGCTTGTTTCCATAGGCAGAAGCTATGGTGAAACCATGCAGTTCCAGCAGCTTCAGTATTTCGTCGCCGTCGCCGAGACCCGGCACTTCACCCGCGCCGCCGAGCTGGTGCATATCGCCCAGCCGTCGCTGTCCCAGCAGATCAAGTCGCTGGAACGGGAGCTGGGCGCGGATCTGTTTCTGCGCGCCCGGGGAAACATCACACTCACCGACGCGGGCGAGGCGCTGCTGCCGCTGGCCCGGCGGATCCTGGCCGACGCGGACACCGCCCGCCATGAGGTGCAGGAGCTGGTGCGGCTGCAGCGGGGCCGGGTGCGGCTGGGGGCGACGCCGAGCCTGTGCACGGGGCTGCTGCCGGATGTGCTGCGCGCCTTCCACGACCGCTATCCCGGTATCCAGCTGCTGATCGAGGAGGGCGGCTCGCACGACCTGGTGCGGGAGCTGGCGCGCGGTGCCCTTGATCTCGCGTTGGTCGTCCTGCCGCTGCCGACGCCCGCGCCCGCGCTGTCGACGGTGGAGCTGCTGCGGGAGGAACTGGTGGTGGTGTCCTCACCCGAGGCGCCCGCGCCCGGCCGGGGCGGGCGGGCGGTGCGCATCGCCGATCTGGAGGGCGAGCGCCTGGTGATGTTCCGGCACGGCTACGACCTGCGGGAGCTGACCGTGGCGGCGTGTCGCTCCGCCGGGTTCGAGCCGGAGTTCGCTGTCGAAGGGGGTGAGATGGACGCCGTGCTGGGCTTCGTCCGGGCGGGGTTGGGGATGGCTGTGGTACCGCGGATGGTCGCCACGCGGTCCGGGCAGGGGCTGCGGGTCACCGCGTTGGCTCGGCCAGGGTTGCAGCGGGCCATTGCATTGGCGCACCGGAGTGACGTGGCGCCGCCGCGGGCTGCCAGGGAATTGCAGCGGATGCTTCTTGAGCGGTGAGGGTGATTCTTGCCGGGTGCGTCTGCCCCAGAAGCACCGTTTCGGGCTTTCCCGCCGTCGTGGCTGGTCTCGCCGTTCCCCGCGCCCCTTGTGGGGGCTGCGCCCCCACACCCCCCGCCGCTCATCCCGTTGCGTCCACCAACGCCAGCTCGTGCAGTCGTTCCGGTGGACCCGGCCTGGCGTAGTACCAGCCCTGGGCCGTGTCACAGCCCAGTACCCGCAGTTGTTCGGCCTGGGCGCCGGTTTCCACGCCCTCGACGGTGACGGCGAGGTCGAGGCTGTGGGCGAGGGTGACGATCCCCTCGACGATCTTCAGGTCGACGGGATCGGCGGGGAACCGCTGCATGCCCTGGGTGAAGGATCGGTCCAGCTTGAGGATGCTCACCGGCAGCCGGCGCAGGTTGGCGAGGTTGGAGTAACCGGTTCCGAAATCGTCCAGGGCGATGTCGACGCCCATCTCGGCGAGCCGGCGCAGGGGTTTGAGCAGATCGTCGTCGGCGCCGATGAGCGCGGACTCGGTGACCTCGAGGCACAGGGCGTCCGGGGCGACCCCCGCACGCTCCAGGATGTCGACGGTGTCCTGCACCAGCCCGGGATGGCTGAGCTGGCACGGCGACAGGTTGACGTTGATGCGCAGGGGGCCGGGGGCCGACTCCTCGCCGTGCCGTTCTCGCCAGGCGCGGGCCTGCCGGATGGACTCCTCCAGGACCCAGCGGCCGAGCGGGACGATCAGTCCGGTGTGCTCGGCGAGCGGGATGAAGCGGTCGGGGCCGAGCACACCGTGCTGCGGGTGCAGCCAGCGGACCAGCGCCTCGGCGCCGCGCACACTGCCGTCGCCGAGGTGGACGAGCGGCTGGTACTCGATGAAGAACTCGCCGCGCTCCAGGGCGGTGGGGAGGGCGGTCGTCAGGCCGTGGCGGGTGATGGCGCGGGCGTCGGCCTCCGGGTCGGCGAGTTCGGAGCGGTTACCGCCCGCCGATTTCGCCCGGTACATGGTGATGTCGGCGCTGCGCAGCACCTCGGCGGCGGTGCGCTCACCCGCCGGGCCCTCGACGATGCCGAGGCTGCCGCGCACCATCAGGTCCCGGCCGTCGATGCTGATCGGGGTGACCAGGGCGTTCATGATGCGCTCGGCGAGTTCGTCGACGTTGCGCTCGGTGCCCGGCCCGGTGGTCAGGGCCACGAACTCGTCGCCGCCGAGCCGGGCGACCATCTCGCCGGGCGCGGTCGCACAGGACTGCAGCCGGTCGGCGACCTCCACCAGCAGCCGGTCGCCGGCCGCGTGGCCGAGGCTGTCGTTGACGGTCTTGAAGCCGTCCAGGTCGAGGTAGCACAGGCCGAAGCGCTGCCCCTCCCCCGCGCCCAGCACCTTCTCCAGGCGCTCGAAGAACAGCGTCCGGTTGGGGAGGCCGGTGAGGGCGTCGTGTGTGGCCTCGTAGCGCAGCCGGAGGTTGAGCAGCCGGCGCTCGGTGGTGTCCTCCATGAGGGCCAGCTGGTACTGCGGCGCGCCGTCGGCGTCGCGCAGCAGGGAGACGGTCAGGTTGGTCCACAGGACCGTGCCGTCGGGCCGGTTGAAGGCCTTTTCGACGTGGTAGTGCTCGCGCTCGCCGCGGACGAGTTCGTCGTAGAGCCTCCAGGTCTGCGGCGCGTCCTCGGGGTGCACCCAGTCCTGGACACGGCGGCCGCGTAGCGTGTGGTCGGACTGCCCGAACATGCGGAGCAGCGCCCCGTTCACCTGCAGGACGTTGCCGTCGAGGTCGGCGATGCCGATCCCTATGGCCGCGCCCTCGAAGACCGCGCGGAAGCGGGCCTCGCTGGCGTGCAGGGCCTGGGCGACCACACCCTGGGCCTGCAGCGCGGCCTGGGCGATGGACTCCTGCTCGGTGAGCGTGCGCTCGCGCAGCGCCTGGGCGTACCCGGCGGCCATCGCGTGCTGCAACCGCGAGGAGCGCATGCGCGGTTCGTCCTGGGGGCCGTCCCCGGCGCAGTACAGCACCAGATAGGCGTCGACGCAGTCCAGGGTCCGGGTGAGTGCCTCGGGGTCGGTGCAGTGCGCGCCGACCAGCGCGGCGCCGACCGCCTTGGCACCGTCCGCGTCGAAGCCGCGGGCCCGCAGCAGCTCACTCAACCGGTGTGCGAGCGGGAGGAGTTCCCGCTCGAACTCCGCGCGGGTCAGCGACGTGGAGGTCACGGGGTAGACCGCCCGGCTCCAGATCGTCGTGAACCGGCGCAGTCTGTCCTCCGGCCCGTCCGGCTCGGCGCTCACGCCGTACGCCCCACGCCGGCGAATCCGGAGAAGGCGTACGGATCCTCGTCCTCCGGCGCCGACTCCGGCCGCCAGTGCGGCATCGGCACCAGTCCCGGTTCCACCATGTCGTACCCCTCGAAGAACCGCGCGATCTCGTCGCGCGAGCGCATGATCAGCGGGTTGCGAATGTCCTTGTATACGTCCACCGCGCCCTCGGCCCGCTCGGCAGGCACCGGGATTCCCTCGTACGAGGCATGGGTGAGGATCAGCAGGCTGCCGGGCGCGAGCGCGTCGCGCAGCTCGGCCACCGCACCGTAGGGGTCGTCCGCGTCTTCCACGAAGTGCAGTATGGCAACGAGGAGCAGGGCAACCGGCCGGTTCAGGTCGATCAGTCGCTCCACCTGGGGGCTCGAAAGGATTTCCTGCGGCTTGCGCAGGTCCGCGGCGGCCACGTCCGCCTCCTCGTTGCCCGCCAGTACGGCCTGACTGTGCGCCACGGCGACCGGGTCGTGGTCGACGTAGACCACGCGGGCGCCCGGCGCGGCCGCCTGGGCCACCTCATGGACGTTGCCGAACGTCGGGATGCCCGAACCGACGTCCACGTACTGGGTGATGCCCTGCTCGGCCGCGAACCGTACGGCGCGGCGCATGAACGCCCGGTTGGCCTGCATGATCTTGGGGAGCCCCGGCATGAACTCCATCGCCTTGCGGGCCGCTTCCCGGTCCACCTCGAAGTTGTGCGAACCGCCCAGGTAATAGTCGTAGATCCGCGAGACACTCGGCACCGAGATGTCGATGCTCCGGGGGGCCCAGGCGGGGCGCTCCATATATCTCTCCAAGGGGTGGGCGACAGGGGCAGGCGATCCGGTGTTCGAGCTGAGGCTACTGATCGCCCGGCAAAGGAGCGACCCAAAACGGAAATTGACCGTCCGTTCCCCGCCACTGCCTGCGGCAAGTGCCCGTATGACCCCGCTGTGCGACGGGTGCGCCACTTGCTCGGCTCATCCCCACATGCACAACTCCCCATGCACAACGGTCCGCCCCCTCCGTGCGGTGCGGAGGGGGCGGACCTTCGGTGGCGCTCCGGGTCGGGCGGGGCGATCGACCCTGGGGAGGTGATCTATTTGCCCGGCGCGCCGACCGGCTTGCCGTCGGGCGAGACGGCGTACCAAGTGCCACCCACGCCCTCACCGTTGGTGTCACCGGGGGCCTTGTCCCCGGAGAAGGTGTAGATCGGCCAGCAGTTCACGGTCATCTGCTGCACGCCGTCGGGGCGGGTGAAGCCCATCAGGCCCTTCTTCTTGACGCCCTGGGTGTCCTCGGGCTTGACGATGCCGACCGCCGGCCATTTCTCCAGGCAGGCTCCGGTGCAGTTCGAGATGACCTTGGGCCAGGCCTTGTCCTTCAGGAAGCGGTAGACGGTCCTGCCGTT
The DNA here is from genome assembly GCF_040680235.1 of Streptomyces sp. NPDC052101. NCBI lineage: Bacteria > Bacillati > Actinomycetota > Actinomycetes > Kitasatosporales > Streptomycetaceae > Streptomyces > Streptomyces sp. NPDC052101. The sequence goes on along the minus strand of NZ_JBFAWH010000025.1, from coordinate 75,429 downwards.
CTTGTCGACGATGATGTCGCCGAGCTTGGGGTCCTTGCGGACGGACAGTCCGGGCAGCGAGGACAGTGAGGCCTTCTTGCCGTTCGGGGCGAGCGCGAACCACTTGCCGCCCACGCCCTGGCCGTTGACATCACCGGCGTTGACGTCCTTGACGTAGCGGTAGGCGGGCCAGCCGCCGATGGTGAGCTGCTTGGTGCCGTCGGGGCGGGTGACCTCGCCGAGCAGCGCCTTGTCGATGCCGGCGCCGGCGGTGGCGTCGTCGGCGGGCACCGGCGGCCAGGTGGTGGCGCAGTCGCCGGCGCAGTTCGACTTGGGCGGGTTGGCGGTGTCCTTGTCGAACCGGTAGAGGGTGAGGCCGGAGCCGTCGGTCAGCACATTGCCGAGGTCGGGGTTGGCGGCCACGGTGAGCTTGCCCGCGGGGGCGGCCGGGGTCGGGGAGCTGGAGCTCTGGTTGCCGTCGGCGCCGTAACCGTTCGCCGCTCCGGCGCCGACTGCGGCGCCGGTGGTCGGGCTGCCCGCGGGCGCGGTGGCGCCGACGTTCTGGGCCGCCGATGCCGGGGTGGCGCTGTTGTCCTGACCGCACGCCGTCGTCAGCAGCAGCACCGAAGCGGCTGTGGCCACCAGTGAGGCGGTCCGCCAGGAGGTCTTCATGTCCAACTCCCCATATTCGCCTGAATGTTGCGGCGCTCTGCCGCGCCGCCGCACGGCCATGGGTACGCACGGAGGGGGCCGGAGCGTTCAACGGGGACGCGAAGTTCTTCGGGAATTTCTTTCCGGATCCTGTGACCGGCTCGGACGCGCGGCCCGTACGGGCGTGCGGATCGCGCCCCTGACGCGCCGCACCGCGTCAAACCATTGATCGCGCTATGTCCTCCCTTCGGTGCAATCCATGGGCACTACGGCGTACGACCGGGTTTCGCACCCCATGATCTTCGTCGTGCATGGACCCGAAGTGATCCGACGCCCGCCCGCCGCAAGGGTGTTGGCCCTGGTGACGCTGACCTGGACCCTGGTCGGCTGCCCGGTCGGCAGCGCGTCGGCCGACGCCTGTGCGTACGCCTCGACGGGCCCGGACGGAACGGTGGCGGTGGCCTACGCCGGCAGCCATCGCTGGCCGACCCCGCCGCCCTGGCCGAGCCCCACCCTGCCACCGTGCCCGCCCACCCCGACACCGACGCCGACCCCGAAACCACCGCCACCGCCACCACCACCACCGAAGCCGACCCCGCGCCCGACGCCGAAGCCCGCTCCGAAACCGAAGCCGAAACCGCCGCCCCGGCCCGCCCCGGATCCGCCGGCCCCGCGGCCGGCGCCGACACCCACTCCCACCCCGAAGCCGGCCCCCAGGCCCGCACCGAAGCCGAAGCCGACCCCCGTCGTGCGGCCCCTGGCGACCCGGGTCAGTTATCCGGCGTACCACCCGCACCCCGTCGCCCACAGCGCGCCGGACCACACCACTCCGGTCATCTATGTCCTGCTCATCACCGTTCCGGCGATCGTCGCCGTCGCGGCCCTGCGCCCGCGCTGACGCGCCGGCCAGCTCACCTTCTGGAGGTATCCGTTGCCGGATTGGCTTGTTCTCGTCCTCGCGATGCTGGCGGCCTGTGCCGTGGTGGTGGTCGTCATCCTCGTACGGAACAAACGGGCCCCCGAGGACGAGGACCCCAACGAGACCCCGGACGTCATCGAGTACATGACGATGTGGATCGGCGTGGTGTACGCCATCGTCCTGGGCCTCGCCATCGCGGGCGTGTGGGAGGCCCGCAGCTCCGCCCAGGACCATGTGCAGAACGAGGCCCAGGCGCTGCACGAGATCTCGGAGCGGGTCCGGGTCTATCCGCCGGACGCCCGTGACCGGATCCGGGGCGATGTCAACGCCTACGTCGCCTATGTCGTCGACCACGAGTGGAAGACGATGTCCCACGACGCGCGTGTCACCGACCGCGGCGCCCAACTGCTGCAGAAGGTCCGCCAGGACGTCACCGACTACCGGCCGAAGAACGACTTCGAGGCGCAGGCCTACCAGCCGCTGCTGGACCAGATGACCGCCGCCGACCAGGCGCGCAACGCGCGCGCCGACTCCACCGGGGCCACGATGCCGTCGGTGGTGTGGTGGGGCCTGCTCACCGGGGGGCTGATCACCATCGGCATGGTGTTCGCGCTGCAGATCCGGCGCACCCGACGCGAACTGGTCCTGGCCGGGCTGTTCTCGGCGACCATCGCTTTCATGCTGTTCCTCATCTGGGACTTCGACGCCCCCTACAGCCGGGGCATCGCGGTGACCGCGGAACCGTTCGTGAACCTGTTTCCAGGCGTCCACGGATAGCCTCTCGCGGCCGCGCCCCCTGCAGGAGGGCGGCCGACCCCTCCTACGGAAACGCTTTCGCCCCGGTTCCCGCGTGGGACCGGGGCGATCGCGTTGGCGACGTGCGCCGGACGGAGGGACGGGCCGGAAGAGCGCCGGCGGGGCGTCAGATCCGCTTCTCGTTTCTGCGTCGCAGCCAGAACACACCGCCCCCGACGACCGCGGAGGCCACGAGTCCGGCGCCGATCGCCATGTCGGCCGACGTGGCGCCGCTGGAGATGCTGCCGCCGACCCCGCCCTGGACACCGCCGAGCACGGTGAACGTGCCCGGGCGCGTCAGCGACCGTCCCTCGCAGTGGACCGTGATGTCGTACCGGCCGGGACGCGCGTCGCGGTCGATCCTGGCGCTGCCGCGCGCGGTGTCGTCATGGAACGGGTTGAGCTGAGTGGTCGGGAAGGCACGGGAGGACATGGTGCCGCCGCGACAGCCGGTCACGGTGACGGTGAGCCGGGCGCCGCTCGCGATCACGCCGGGCGTGGCGAAGATGTTCCGCGGGCCGCCGTCGCCGCGGCCGCCGGAGTCGTCCCCGCGACCGCCGAAGTCATCGCCCCGGCCCCCGAAGTCGTCCCCGCGGCCCTGCTCGCGTCCGCCGTCCCCACGGCCGCCGTTGTCATTGAAGTGACCGCGGATGTTGAAGTTGCCGCTGATGCCGCTGCCCGAGTCCTGGCCCCCGTTGTTGTTGGACGGGCCGCCGCCGTTGCCGAAGCCCGCGTTGTTGTCGGAGGGGCCGCCGCCGTTGCCGAAGCCCGCGTTGTTGTCGGAGGGGCCGCCGCCGTTACCGAAGCCCGCGTTGTTGTTGGAGGGGCCGCCGCCGTTGTCCATGCCGTCCGCGACGGCCACAGGGGCGGCGAGCCCGAGCGCGGCGACCGCGGCGCACGCGGCCGCCAGGGCACGTTGGTTTCGCATGTGATCCTCCGCGGGAGGCTGCCCGGGACCTGTCCCCGGTCGATCGGCGAGAGAACACCTCCCGGGATGACATTCGGGCGCGCGGAACACGCCCGCATGTCGAGAATCGTCCGTCCTGGTGAGGCAACACGCCGGACGAAAAGCACACAATCGGATATAGTCGCAGGTCACGGACCGTCAGAAAATTCCTCGGAACGGCAACTCGGATGGCGCACCATCAAGGCGGCGGACCACCCGTTCGCCAGTCGCCCCGTCGCCCGTCACGTGCACGGGACTTAGCGTTTTCCTATGCGCGATGGAGGTGGTAGCGGCCGCGTCGAGAGGGGATGGGTGATGTCCGTCTTCGAGCTGTCCGAGCTTGCCGAAGCGGAGGCGCGACGGAAGAAGCGTGCCCCATGGGGCGTGATAGCGCTTCTTCTGCTGACCGGCCTGGCGCTCATGCGCAACGGTTCGGGGGAGTTCGACGTCGGTCCGCCGCAGCCCGCCTCGGCGGCGGCCCCGGACGCCCGTACCGGCACGGGCACCTTCACCGCGACCGCTGCGCCGCTCGCGTTCTCCGCCGTCGACCGGATCCGGATCCCGGCCATCCAGGTGAACGCGCCGGTCGTGCCCGTCGGTCTGAACACGGACGGCTGGCTCGGCGCGCCGCCGCCGGACAACGCCAATCTGGCGGGCTGGTTCACCGGTGCGGTCTCCCCCGGCGAGCAGGGCACCGCGGTCGTCGTGGGCCACGTCGACAACCAGCGGGGCCCGGCCGTGTTCTACGGACTCGGGGCGATGAAAAAGGGAAACCGGGTCGAGGTCCTGCGCAAGGACGGGAAGACCGCCGTGTTCGAGACCTATGGGGTCGAGGTCTTCTCGAAGAGCAGTTTTCCGGGCGATCGCGTGTACAGCTCGAAGGGAGCGCCGGAACTGCGGATCATCACCTGCGGCGGCGGATTCTCCAAGCAGAACGGTTACGACGGAAATGTCGTCGTCTTCGCCCGCCTGGTCGCGGTGAACTGAGCCACCGCGGCCGGGGGACAAAGGTCCGGGGAATTACCGGAGAACGGTCATACGCGGCGGCGCGGGACCGTCAGATGATATCCGGAGTCGATGAGATAGGGCAGCCATTCACGGATCGCGTGAACGGTCTGCGAACGGTCGCCCCCGGCGTCGTGCGAGAGCACCACGACGCCGGGGGCGGCGCCGCTCTCCACCCGGTCGATGATGGTGTCGGTGCCGGGCTCCATCCAGTCGGTGGTGTCGACCGTCCAGGCCATCGGCTCCATGCCCATCTCGGCACCCAGCTGGAACGCGGCCCGGTTCCAGGCGCCGTAGGGCGCGCGGAACCACTGCGGGCGCTCGCCGTAGGTGTCCTCGATGATGTCGCTCGTGCGCTTCATCTCGGAGTGGATCTCCTTGCGGTTGAGCGTCGTCAGCAGAGGATGCGTCCAGGTGTGGTTGCCGACGACATGCCCCTCGTCGGCCATCCGGGCCACCAGTTCCCCGTAGTCGGCCACGCACTCGCCGCACACGAAGAACATCGCCCGCACGTCGTACTTGGCGAGGGTGTCCAGGATGTGCGGGGTGTAGTCCGGGTTGGGGCCGTCGTCGAAGGTCAGCATCATGTGCCGGCCGCGCCCGGAGATCTCGAGGATGGGCTCCTTGCGGACCTTCAGTCTGCGCGGCGCGGCACGGGGCGGCCCGTCGCCGGTGAGCGGTTGGAGCCGGAACGCGGAGTTCTTGGGCGCCTGACGGGCCTGCGGACCGGGGACGGGGGCGTGGGTGCGGTCGGCGGCGGTCTTGGCGGTCTCCTCGGCGACATTCGCCAGAACGGCTCCGCCGGTACCCGCGGCCCCCAGAGCGGCGGCGCCGACGAGGAGCATCCGGCGCCGCGTGAAGAAATGATCCTTCTGCATGACTCATCAGTCGCCCCACCAGACACCGGCGCACTACAACTACACCGGTGCGGCGGCAGGAAAGCACCCGGACGGCCGAGTGCGCAGGCGGCGGCCCGGGCCTCAGCGGCGGCGCACCAGCGGGAACGGCAGGGTCTCCCGGATCGTCAGGCCGGTGAGGAACATCACGAGCCGGTCGACGCCGATGCCGAGGCCGCCGGTCGGGGGCATGGCGTACTCCAGGGCCTGGAGGAAGTCCTCGTCCAGTTCCATCGCCTCGGGATCGCCGCCGGCGGCCAGCAGGGACTGCTCGGTGAGCCGCCGGCGCTGTTCCACGGGGTCGGTCAACTCGGAGTAGGCGGTGCCGAGTTCGGTGCCGAAGGCGACGAGGTCCCAGCGTTCGGCGAGCCGCGGGTCGGCGCGGTGCTGCCGGGTCAGCGGGGAGACGTCGGTGGGGAAGTCCTTGTAGAAGGTGGGGAACCCGGTGCGTTCCTCGAGGAGCCGCTCGTACATCTCCAGGACGATGTCCCCGGGCCCGTCGTCGGCGGTGTACGGCACCCCGGTCCGGTCGCACAGCCGGTGCAGCCGCAGCAGCTCGGTGCCGGGGCCGATCTCCTCCCCCACCGCCTCGGAGAGCGCGCCGTACACCGTCTTGACCGGCCACTGCCCGGAGATGTCGTACTCCTGGCCGTCCTTACGGGCCACCGGGGAGCCGAAGGCGGCGGTCGCCGCGCCCTGGATCAGCTCGCGGGTGAGGTCGAGCATGACGTCGTAGTCGGCGTACGCCTGGTAGGCCTCCAGCATCGTGAACTCGGGGTTGTGCTTGTAGGAGACGCCCTCGTTGCGGAAGGTGCGGCCCAGTTCGAAGACCTTCTCCAGGCCGCCGACGCACAACCGCTTCAGATACAGCTCGGGGGCGATGCGCAGATACATGTCGAGGTCGTAGGCGTTGATGTGGGTGGTGAAGGGGCGGGCGTTGGCGCCGCCGTGGATCTGCTGCAGCATCGGGGTCTCGACCTCCACGAAGCCGCGGTCCAGCAGTCCCTGGCGCAGTGCCTGTACGGCGGCGGAGCGGGCCCGGATCACGGCGCGGGCGGCGGGGCTGGTGGCGAGGTCGAGATAGCGGCGGCGGACCTTCGCCTCGGGGTCGGTCAGGCCGCGGCGTTTGTCGGGCAGCGGGCGCAGGCATTTGCCGGCGAGCTGCCAGGAGGTGACGAACACGGTGGGTTCGCCCTTGTCGCTGAGGCCGGTGCGGCCGGTGGCGGTGATCTGGTCGCCGATGTCGCATCCGGCGGTGAAGCGGTCGAGGGCGGGGCCGGAGCGGTCGCGGGTGAGGGCGATCTGGTGGTCGCCGGACCAGTCGCGCAGCGCGGCGAAGACGATGCCGCCGAAGTCGCGGACCAGCATGAGCCGTCCGGCCACGGTGACGTCCGCGCCGGGGGGCACGTCGGCGAGCGCGTGGGTGGGGGCGGGTACGCCGACCGGGTAGGGGTCGGTGCCGGTGGCACGCAGGGTGTCGAGCTTGTGGTGCCGGACGCGGACCTGGTCGGGCAGGCCCGCGTCCGGGGCGGCGGGCCCGGCCCGGTCCCCTCCGTCGAGGCCGAGCGCCGTCAGGGGCGGCAGCCCGTGGGCGGTGGCGGGCCGCTGCCCGGTCTTCGGGTGCCCCTTTCCCCAGAGTTTGCGCAACGACGGTACGGAGACGAAGCCTTCGGCGATACCGGAGGCGAGGCCGATGCGGGCGAGGGCGCCGGTCTCGCCGTAGCAGATGAACCGCGGGTACCACTCCGGGTGGTATTTGGCGTTGGAGCGGTAGAGGGCCTCCAGCTGCCACCAGCGGGAGAAGAACAGCAGGAACCGGCGCCAGAGCCTGAGGACGGGTCCGGCGCCGATGCGGGCGCCCTCCTCGAAGACGGACCGGAAGACGGCGAAGTTCAGCGAGATCCGGCGTACGCCCAGCTTGGGGGCGGCGGCGCAGAGTTCGGCGACCATGAACTCCATGACGCCGTTGGGGGCGGCGCGGTCACGGCGCATCAGGTCCAGCGAGACGCCGTCGCGTCCCCAGGGCACGAAGGAGAGCAGCGCGAGGAGCCGGCCGTCCTCGCCGAGCGCCTCCACCAGCAGGCAGTGGCCGTCGGCGGGGTCGCCGAGCCGGTCCAGGGCCATGGAGAAGCCGCGTTCGGTCTCGGTGTCGCGCCAGGCGTCGGCCTTGTCGACGATCTCCTCCATCTCGTGTTCGGTGAGGGTGGCGTGGCGGCGGATGCGGCAGGTGGCGCCGGTGCGGCGGACGCGGTGCACGGCCTGCCGGGTCACCCGCATGTCGCGGCCGTCCAGGTCGAAGGAGGCCACGGGCACGATCGCCTCGTCGCCGAGCTGGAGGGCGCCGAGTCCGGCGCGGGCGAAGGCGCGGGCGCCGTCCTCGGAGGCGCCCATCACGGCGGGCGCCCAGGCGTAGCGGCGGGCGAGGTCCAGCCAGGCGGCGATGGCGTGCGGCCAGGCCTCGGGGTCGCCGACGGGGTCGCCGCTGGCGAGGCAGACGCCGGCCTCGACGCGGTAGGTGACGGCGGCCTTCCCGCTGGGTGAGAAGACGACGGCCTTGTCGCGGCGGGTGGCGAAGTAGCCGAGGGAGTCCCGTTCGCCGTAGGCCCTGAGGAGGAGGCGGATGCGGGCCTCCTCGTCGCCGTGCAGGGCGGCCTCCAGGCGCTGGGAACGGAAGAGCGCGGCGGCCGCGTTGAGCAGGGCGAGGGCGCCGAGCAGTCCGAGCACGAAGGTGACCTGGCGGGGCGGGCGGCCGGAGAAGGAGCTGCCCGAGACCAGCCCGCCGCACACCCGGTCGGCCGCCCAGGCCAGGTGCTGGTTCGCCGGCAGTGTGCCAGGGAAGAGCATGACCAGGCCCCAGCCCAGCAGGATGGCCACGGCGAGTCCGGCGACCAGCACGCCGAGGGCCCGCCACAGGGCGCCGCGGCGGGAGGCGGCGTAGAACTGCTTGCGGGCCACGACGAGCAGGAGCAGCAGCAGGGCGCACAGCACGAGGGACGGCACCGACTGGGCGTACTGGCGCAGGCCCACGCCGAGCGCGTCGGTGAGGACGAGCAGGCCGAGGTAGACGACGACCAGCCACCAGGCGACCTTCTTGCGGGCGGCGGTGGCCCCGGCCAGCAGGAACAGGAAGACGGCGTACGCCAGGTTGGCGCTGACGGGTACGAGCAGCGTGTCGAGGATGTGGGCGACCGGGCGGAGCAGGCGCCGCAGCGGCTCGATGAGCGCGAGCAGGGCGCACAGCAGGCCGAGCGCGGCGAAGAACGTCGCGAAGGCCTCGGGCACCCAGCCGAGCCGCCCGCCGGCGGGCGGGCTTGTCGGGGCGGTGGGGTCCCTCCGTGCGACGGGCTCCACGCTGGCGGTCATGATGTCGACTGTAGGAAGGGGGCGCGCGGCTCGCCCGTCGAGAGGATGCCGCGGCGCACCGGTCCGGCGGCCGGACGGCCCCGCGTCGCCCCGGGAACCGGTGATTCCGATAGCCTCACGGCCGTGACGGAACAGCACTCGCACTCGCCCTCGGATGCGCATCACTTCGAGCGGGGCACGGACGGGCCGAAGGTCGTCATGGTCGGGGTGGACGGCTCCGACTCCTCGCTGCGCGCCGCGGCGTACGCGGGCGGGCTCGCCCGGCGGCAGCACGCGCTGCTGGCCGTGGTGTACGTGCAGCCGGTGCTGGCGGCCGGGGCGGCGCTCGGGGCGCCGGTGGCGGAGACGACCGACGAGATCGCCGAGGACCTGGTCGCCTACATCCGGGAGGCGGCCGAGCGGGTCAAGGGGATATTCGAGGTGCGCTGGGAGTTCCACACCTTCCGCGGCGACCCCTACACCGGCCTGGTGAAGGCGGCCGACGAGCTGAAGGCGGACGCGGTCGTCGTCGGCGCCTCGGAGCAGGCCGGGCACCGGATCATCGGCTCGGTGGCGGTCCGGCTGGTGAAGGCGGGACGCTGGCCGGTGACAGTGGTGCCGTAGCCTCCCGGGATTCCCGCAGCAGCAGGGGCGGTGTCGCCAGCAGCAGGACGCCGGCCAGGGCGATGGCGGCGCGTGGGCCGGTGAGGCTCGCCAGCGGGCCCCACAGGGCGGTCAGCGCGGCCGTGGTGGCCTTGCCGGTGATCGACCAGGCGGACAGGGTGCGGGCGACCCGGTCGTTCGGGGTGCACTCAAGGCGGCGGGTGGCGTACACCGGGCTGTAGACGCCCGAGCAGGTGATCACCCCGAACTCCAGGGCCATCACCAGCACCAGCCCAGGCAGCCCGGGCTGGACGAAGGCCAGCCCGAGGGGCCAGACGGCCCGCAGGGTGGCCGCGGCGCGCAGTACCCGCCGCTGCCCGTACCGGGCGACGAGCGGGGGCGCGATCCGGGAGCCGAGGAGGCCGCCGAGGCAGGGCACGGCGAAGGCGAGGCCGTACTGCCAGGGGGCGAAGCCGAGCCGGCCGAGCATGAGGACGGCCAGCGGCGGCATGGCGACCATGATCAGGGCGTTGGCCGCGAGGTTGTTGAAGAACAGCGGCCGCAGGGCCGGGCTGGTCAGGATGTGCCGCCAGCCGTCGAGCAGGTCGGCGGCGCGCAGGCGCGCGGCGCCGGTGCGCTCGGGGCGCGGCTCGCCGCCGCCGACGGCCCGGATGCCGAGCGCCGACAGCAGAAAGCTGACCGCGTTCGCCATGACCGTGGTGACCGGGCCGAACAGGCCGATCGCGGCGCCGCCGAGGGGCGGTCCGAGGACCAGGGCGGTCCAGTTCGTGGACTCGAACCGGGAGTTCGCGGTGAGCAGCCGGTCGGCCGGTACGAGCGTCTTCAGGAAGGCGCCGGAGGCAGCGCCGAAGGTGATGTCGGCCGCCGCGACGATCACCGACACGAGCAGCAGCTGCCCGAGGCCGAGCCCGCCGAGCGCGTAGGCGGCGGGGATGGTGAGCAGGGCGGCGCAGCGGACCAGGTCCATCGCCGCCATCACCGGCCGCTTGCTCCGGAACTCCACCCAGGGCCCGAGCGGTATCGCCGCCACGGCGCCCACCGCGGGCCCGGTCGCCGCGAGCAGCGCCACCTCGGCCGGCCCGGCGTGCAGCGCGAGGACCGCGATCACCGAGAACGCGTCGAAGGCGAGATAGGTGCCCAGCGCACTCACCGCATAGGCGACCCACAGCCACCCGAACCGCCGACCCAGTTTCACGTACAACCTCCCGTTGACCCCGGACATGAAAGCCAGCGGGCCGGGCCGGAATCAAACAACCGGCGGGACAGCAGCCACAACCATTGGTTGTACGCGTAGCCTGTGCGCGTGGATCTCAAGGCCGTGCGCACCTTCGTGACCGTGGTGGACACCGGGCAGTTCCAGGAGGCCTCGGCCGTCCTCGGCATCACCCAGCAGGCCGTCTCCAAGCGGATCGCGGCCTTGGAGCGGGACCTCGGGGTGCGGCTGTTCACCCGGACCGCGCGCGGGGCGGAGCCGACCGTCGACGGGCAGGCGTTCCTGCCGCACGCGCGCGAGCTGCTGACGGCCGAGGAGCGGGCCCTGGCCTCGGTGCGGCCGGGACGGCGCGCGCTGCGCGTCGACGTGATCGGTGCCAGGCTGGCCCCGGCGGTCCTGCTGCGCTCCTTCCACGAGGCACAGCCCGGCACGGCTCTCGACGTCGTGACGCTCTTCGACGCGGACACGGCCGTGGCCGCCGTGCGCGCGGGCACCATCGACGCGACCATCCGCGCGGTCACCACGCGGCTTCCCGAGGGGCTGCGGTCCGTCCGGGTGCTGGACGAGCCGGTGCAGCTGCTCACCGGAGCGCGGCACCCGCTCGCCGGGGCCCGGTCGGTGACGCCGGCGCAGCTGGCCGGGCACCGGATCTGGCTGCCGGGCCTCGTGGACGGCACCGAGTGGGCCGCGTACTACACGACCCTCGCCGCCGAGTTCGGGCTGGCCATCGACTCGGTCGTCCCCGACTTCGACGGGGAGCCGCTGCTCGACGCGGTCGCCGGCTCCGCCTCGCTCGCCACCTTCGTCTGCGAGCAGACCCGGCTCTCCCGGCCCGCCGGGGACGATCTGCGGCGCATCCCGGTCACCGACCCGACGCCGGTCTACCCGCACTCCCTGGTCTGGCGCGCGGCGGACGCGCATCCGGGGCTCGCCGCACTGCGCGCCCATCTCACCGCGCGGCCGCCGGCCCGGCCCTCCTCCCGCACCTGGACACCGGCCTGGGCCGTGCGTGGCGTCTTCCCTGCGAGCCGCCCCTGAGCCATCATGATCCGCCGTCAGCCGTTGCCGTCGGCGAAGAGGTGAGGCGCATGGCCAAGCTCCGCGCGGGTGAGGGGATTCTCCGCCGCAAACCCATCGAGCACATCGAGGAGACCGAGGTCGGCGAGGGCACCCGGCTCGACCGGTCCCTCGGGCTGTGGCAGCTCACCGCGATCGGCGTGGGCGGCATCATCGGCGCCGGCATCTTCACGCTGGCCGGAACGGTCGCCAACGGCACGGCCGGACCCGCGGTGCTGGTGTCGTTCCTGATCGCCGGTGTGGCGAGCGCCTGTGCGGCGCTGTCGTACGCCGAGTTCGCCGGGCTGATCCCGAAGGCGGGGTCGGCGTACACCTACGGCTATGCGGTGCTCGGCGAGTTCGCGGGCTGGTTCATCGGCTGGGACCTGCTGCTGGAGTACACCGCGATCGTGGCGGTGGTGGCGATCGGCATCTCGGGCTACTTCGGTTTCCTGGTCGGGGAGATGGGCGCGAACCTGCCGCACTGGATGCTGGGCGCGCCGGGCACCGGGGACGGGCACCGGGTCGATCTGTTCGCGGCCGTGCTGTGTCTGCTGATCGCCTGGCTGCTCAACCTGGGCATCCGCAGCGCGGCCCGCTTCGAGACCGTCGTGGTGGCACTGAAGGTGCTGGTGGTGCTGGTGGTGATCGGGGTCGGCGTGTTCCACATCGACACGGCGAACTACCACCCGTTCTTCCCGTACGGCGTCGGCGGCGCCTTCACCGGCGCGGCGACCGTGTTCTTCGCGGTGTTCGGCTACGACGCCATGTCGACGGCGGCCGAGGAGTCGAAGGACGCCCAGCGGCACATGCCGAAGGCGATCATCTACTCGCTGGCGATCTCGATGGTGCTGTACGTGGCGGCCTGTCTGGTGCTGACCGGTATGCAGAACTACCGGCACATCAACAAGGAGAGCGGCTTCTCGACGGCGTTCAAGTCGGTCGGGCTGAGCGGCCTCGCGGATGTGATCGCGGTGGGCGCGATCATCGGCATCCTCACGGTGATGTTCACGTTCATGCTGGGTGTGACCCGGGTGTGGTTCTCCATGTCCCGCGACGGTCTGCTGCCGAAGTGGTTCGCCAAGACGCATCCGACGCGCCATGTGCCGACCCGGGTGACCTGGATCGTCGGGGCGGGCTCGGCCGCCATCGCCGGGTTCGTGCCGATCGGCTCGGCGGCCGAGCTGACCAACATCGGCATCCTGCTGGCGTTCGTGGTGGTGTGCACGGCGGTGATCGTGCTGCGCTACCGGCAGCCGGAGCTGCCGCGCACCTTCCGGACGCCGGGGATGCCCATGGTGCCCGCGCTGGGTGTGGTCTTCTCGATCTGGCTGATCACGTTTCTGCAGTGGCAGACCTGGGTGCGGTTCGCGGTGTGGTTCGTGGTCGGGTGCGTGATCTACTTCGGCTACTCCTACCGGCGCTCGGCGCTGGCCGCGGAGCGGCCCGGCGGCTGATCGCCGCCGGCCTGCGGTCGTTCACTCGCCCATGACCAGGCCGTCCTTGGCGGCGCCGCGGCTGAGCACCACGTCCCGGATGCGGTCGCGCACCCCCTCCAGATCGGCGCCGTCGTCGATCGCCCGGTTCACGTCCACCACGCGGCCGACGTCGAGGTCGTACAGCTGCGGGATGAACTCGGCCTTGGTGACCTGCCAGCGGGCGCCCGGCCGGACGGGCGGGGCGAAGGTGAAGCGCCCGATGGTGGACTCGTTGCCGCGCGGGTCACGGACGCCCTGGCCGTTGTACATCTGGCCGGCGATCTGGTCGCCCATGCCGTAGATGACCCAGGTGCCGTTGACCTTCTCGTACGCCTGCGGGACATGGGCGTGGGTGCCGAGGATCAGGTCGATGTCCGGGCGGCCGTCGGTGGTGGCGGCGGTGAGCCGCTGGGCGAGACCGAGCTGCAGCCCGTCGGGCGCGTCCTGCCATTCGGTGCCCCAGTGCACCGAGACCACGACCACGTCGGCGCCGGCCTCCCGGGCGGCGCGGGCGTCGGCGATCATCCGCCGCTCGTCGATGAGGTGCACGGCCCAGGGCTGGGCCAAGGGCAGCGGGGTGCCGTTGGTGCCGAAGGTGTAGGCGAGATGCGCGACCTTGGCGGGGCCGGCCTTCAGGATGGTGACCGAGCGGGACTCGGCCTCGCTGCGGGCGGTGCCGGCGTGCCCGAGGCCGGCCTGGTCCATGGCGTCCAGGGTGCGGCGGATGCCTTCGACGCCGTCGTCCAGGGCGTGGTTGGAGGCGGTGGAACAGCCGTCGTAGCCGGTCGCGACGAGGCCCTGGGCGATCTGCGGCGGCGACTTGAAGGCGGGATAGCCGGAGTACTCGCCCTGGGCGCCGTAGACGGTCTCCATATGACACAGCGCCAGATCGGCGCCGGCGATGACCGGTTGGACACCGGAGAGCATGGGCCGGAAGTCGTAGCCGCCCTCGCCGGAGTCGTAGGCCGCCCGGTCGATGACGGAGGTGTGCGGCAGGACATCTCCGGTGGCGACGAGGGTGAAGCCGCGGGAGCGGGACCCGGACGGGGCCGCGTGCCCGGCCTCCTCCCGCCCATGGTTCTGGCAGGCCGCCGCGGCCGTGAGGACGGCGGTGAGGGCCAGGGCCATGTGTTGTCTGCGTCCGATCATCAGCTCACCCCAGGTATGTCGTATTTACCGACAATGCCACCTCGGGCATATGGGTACGAATCCGACTCATAAGATAAACAGCTTGCCCGCTGCGATTAGCCCGTACGGTGTCGTGCGCGCGGTCTGTTCGCCGGCCGCGCCCTGTGCTGCCATACGGCCATGACGGCCGGAACCTCACTCATCCACGGGACCGTGACACCGACCCAGCGGACGACGACCGCCGAACACGACCTGGCCGCGCTCCAGCGCGAGCACGGCGGACCGCTCTTCACCCTGCTGCTCAGGCTGTGCGACGGAGACCGGCAGCGCGCCGAGGACCTCGTACAGGAGACCCTGGTGCGCGCCTGGCAGCATCCCGAGGCGCTGCACGCCGAGGACTTCGACTCCGTACGGCCCTGGCTGCTGACGGTCGCCCGGCGGCTCGCGATCGACGCCCGGCGGGCCCGGCTGGCCCGGCCCCCGGAGACCGGCGACGAGATCCCGGAGACCGCGCGCGTGGCCGCCGATCATGCCGAACGGGCCGCCGCGATGCTCGATGTCCGGGAGGCTGTGAAGACACTCACTCCGGAACACCGTGACGTCTTAGTACTCGTGTATTTCCTCGGGGCCAGTGTGGCGGAAGCGGCGCAGACCCTGGGCGTGCCACCCGGTACCGTGAAGTCCCGCGCGTTCTACGCGCTGCGCGCACTGCGCCGGGTCCTTCCGGGGTATGCGGCCGACCTGCACTGAAACCGGCTCCGGAGCAAAGCCTTCGCAAAGCGCCTTGCTGTGGCCCCCGTTCGGGCAATGGGCTGTCCTCATCCGCGTTCCGGGCGGGGGCCGGGCCCGGGAATTCGGGCGACGCGCACGTACCGGAGGAAGGGCAGGAAGGGATGCTGCACAGAGGGCACGAGAGCACGGACGGCACCGGCGGCGGAGAACTGGCCGTCCCCATGGCCTGGTTGTACGCCGAGTACATCGCCGACGAGCTGCTGCGCACCGGCGATCTGATGCCGCCGACGTCCTTCGAGTTCCGGGCCGGCCGGGACGCCCTGGCGCTCACCGTCTTCCTGTCCGACACCGACGGGGAGCTGTCCGGCATCCGGGTGATCTCCCAGCTGGAGCACTGGCTGTCGCTGACCGCCTACGACCAGCCGTGGCAGGACTGGGTGCGCGAGCGCATGGCCGAGCTGGCCGACGCGGCCGAGCGGTCCGGCACCCGCTCCCCCGACCTGGCCCTCGCGGCGGACGCCTGGCGCTGGCTGGAGGAGACCGAGCTGCTCGCGCCGGACCTGGACGCGGTGCCGGGCGGCGGTGTGCCGGCCGGCGAGGACGACGGGCCGAAGGTATGGACACCGGCCTGGCGGCTCGGACTGCCGCTCGGACACCTGGCGATCCATCTTTTCTGAGTTTTCTCGGAATCGGACCAATCCGCGGGCCGGGTCGCTCCGAATCTCCCCGGGATTCTGCGGGTGGCTTGAGTGATTCGGCTGTCGGCTGCGTACGGATGGGTGCACGGAGTAACCCCACCCGCACCCATCGGCACGAGGATTCGGCATGAGGTCCCTGGAAAGGCATCGCGACGTCGGCGCGTACGCGCTCGGCGTGCTGGACGAGGCGGAGGCCTTCCGCTTCGAGGACCACCTCATGGAGTGCCCTCAGTGCGCGGCACACGTGACCGAATTCGGGCCGGCCGCACGGCAGTTGATGCTGTATCGCCGGGCCACGCCGCGCTTTGTGCACCCCATGGCCCAGCCCGGTCCCCGGCTGCTGGACCGGCTGCTCGGCGAGGTCGTGCGCCGGCAGCGGGTGCGCCGCCGGCGCTTTCTGTACGGCCTGGCCGCCTCGGTGGTGCTGGCCGTCGCCGGTCCGGGGATCGTGGCCTTCGCCGGCCGTGCGGAGCCGGCCGCGCACGTCACCGCGGCGACGGATCCGAGGACCGGGGTGTGGGCCGAGGTCACGGCCGACGACGGGGACAGCGGCAGCCGGCTGCTGCTACGGGTGAAGGACGCCACCGGCCCGCACAGCTGCCGCCTCGTCGTGGTGGGCCGCGACGGCTCCGAGCAGATCGCCGGCACCTGGACCGAAACCGGCCACGGCACCAGCTCCTTCACCGCGCTCGGATCCTCCACGATGCACCGCGACCAGATCGACCGCTACGAGGTGCGCACCACGGACGGACAGCGGCTGGTGTCCGTCGAGGCGCCGCGGTGACATCGGCGGGGACTCACTTCAGCAGCCGGGACAGCCTGCGGTCCGCCAGGGGCTTGCCGCCCGTCTGGCAGGTCGGGCAGTACTGCAGCGAGGAGTCGCTGAAGGAGACCTCCCGGATGGTGTCGCCGCACACCGGGCAGGGTTCGCCGGTGCGGCCGTGCACGCGCAGGCCGCTCTTCTTCTCGGCCTTCAGCCGTCCGGCGGCCACCCCGCGGGAGCGGTCGACCGCCTCGGTGAGCGTGGTGCGCAGCGCCGCGTAGAGCCGGTGGGTCTCCTCCGGGGTCAGGGAGGCGGCGAGCTTGAACGGGGACATCTTCGCGGCGTGCAGGATCTCGTCGCTGTAGGCGTTGCCGACGCCCGCGATCAGGGACTGGTCGCGCAGCGCGCCCTTCAGCTGACGTCTCTCGTCCCCCAGCAGCGCGGCGAAGCGCTCCTCGTCGAAGTCGGCGGCGAGCGGGTCCGGGCCGAGGCGGGCGATGCCCTCGACCTGCCGCGGATCGCTGACGACGTACACCGCGAGGCGCTTTTGGGTGCCGGCCTCGGTGAGGTCGAAGCCCTCGCCGGTCTCCAGCGCCACGCGCAGCGCGAGCGGGCCCCTGCCCGGCTTGGGCGGGCCGTCCGGCAGCCGGTCCTTCCACTGCAGCCAGCCGGCGCGGGCCAGGTGGGTCACCAGATGCAGCCCGCTGTCCGCCGCCAGGTCCAGGAACTTGCCGTGCCGCCGCACGGCGGTCACCCGGCCGCCCTCGAAGGCGGTGACGGGCGGGTCGTACGTCTTCAGGACGCTGACGGCGACCGGCAGCACCCGCGCCACCCGGAGGCCGACCAGGTGCTCGGTGAGAAAGTCCTTCAGCGCTTCCACCTCGGGCAGTTCCGGCATACGTCCAGAGTGCCACCGGGCACTGACAAGACCGGGCAGGTCCTGTCAGCCGTCCAGGCGGAACTCGCACCACACCGCCTTGCCGCCGCCGCGCGCCTCCACGCCCCAGCCGTCGGCGAGCCGCTCCACGAGGAGCAGACCGCGGCCGGACACGCCGTCCTCGCCCGCCTCACGGCGGCGCGGCAGGGCGCTGGAGGAGTCCTCGACCTCGATCCGCAGCCTGAGGTCGCCGTCGTCGAGCGCCCGCAGGGTCACGATCGCCGAGCCCTCGGTGTGCATCAGCGCGTTGGTGATCAGCTCGTCGGCGACCAGCTCGATCTCGTCGGCGCGCTCACCGGCGCCCCAGGAGCGGACCGCGGCGCGGATCATGTGCCGGGCGTGGGTGAGGGCCTCCGGGTCGCCGGGGGCCACGTGCTGCTGCAGCCGGCCGCCGGCCCGCTGGGCCTCCGGGGCGCGGCGATGCAGCAGGAGCAGCGCCACGTCGTCGTCGCCGCCCCGCTCCTCGGCGAGCTGGATCAGCCGGTCGGCGAGCCCGCGCACGTCCTCGGGGCCGTCCGCGACGAGTGCCGTGAGGCGGCGCATGCCGTCGTCGAGGTCGGCGCCGGGCTGTTCGACCAGCCCGTCGGTGCACAGCAGCAGGGTGTGGCCGGGGTCCAGTTCGAGGGTGGAGACGGGGTATTCCAGCCGGCTGAACTCTGCGGACAGGCCGAGCGGCAGCCCGCCCTCGACCGGGACCCGGCAGCAGCTGCCGTCGCCGTACCGGATCAGCGGGTCGATGTGCCCGGCGCGGACCGCCTGTACGACTCCGGTGGACAGGTCGGCCTCGGCGTACAGGCAGGTGGCGAAGCGGTCGGTGTCGAGTTCGTGCAGGAAGACGGAGGCGCGGGCCATCACGGTGGCCGGGGTGTGGCCCTCGGCGGCGTAGGCGCGCAGCACGATCCGCAGCTGGCCCATGACGGCCGCGGCGTGTGTGTCATGGCCCTGTACGTCGCCGATGACCGCGCCGACCCGGCCGCCGGGCAGCGGGATCAGGTCGTACCAGTCGCCGCCGATGTCCCGGCCGAGGGTGCCGCCGGCCGTGGCGGCGCGGTAGCGGACGGCTATGTCGGCGCCGCGGACACTGGGGATGGTGCGGGGCAGCATGGCCTGCTGGAGGCTCTGGGCGAGGTCTTTCTCCTGCTCGTAGAGCATGGCCCGCTGCAGGCTCTGCGCGATGCTGCTGCCGAGCGCGATGAGAACGGCGCGTTCCTCGGTGGAGAAGCCGCGCCGGTCGCTGTACAGCAGTCCCATCGCGCCGATCGGGCGGGCCTGGGCGATCAGCGGCAGATAGGCGGCCGAGGTGATGTGCAGGTCGGTGAGGTGCGGCCAGAGGATCGGGTAGCCCTCGGCGAACTCCTCGGGGGACTCGATGAAGCGCGGAAGGAGGGTGCGGACCACCTCGCTCATCGGGTACGGCTCGTCGATGCGGGTGATCCGGGTGCCGGGCACGGAGGCGTAGGCCGGTCCCTCGGCGACGAGCCGGATCCGGCCGGCCTCGACCAGGCCCATCACCAGGCTGGCCGCCCCGAGATGGCGGATGCCGTGGGTGTCCTTGAGGGCGGCGATGACCTCCTGGACGTTGCGGGCGTGGGCGAGGGAGGCGGAGACGGCCTGGACGACGTTGGTCTGCTGGCGGAACGCCTCGTCCTGGGCGGCCCGCAGGCTGCGTGCCTCGCTGTCGGCGAGTTCCTCGGTGGCATCGCGGAGGATGCCGACGACCCGGCGCGGGCGGCCGGTGTCGTCCCGGCGGATGTAGCCCTGGGTGTGGGTCCAGCGCGAGGTGCCGTCGCGGCGGCGGATACGGAAGTAGGCGCCGTAGTTCTCGCGGCCGTCCTTGATGGCCCGGGCCACCACCGCGTCCAGCCGCGCCGCCTCGGGCCGCGGCACCCGGACGATCAGGGACTCGGGGCGTCCGTCGTACTCCTCGGGCAGCAGGTCGAACACCTGGTGCGCCTGGGCGTCCATGTGGAACAGGCCCGTGTCCAGGTCCCAGTCGAAGGTGCCCATGCGGTTGAGCGCCAGGATCGGGTCCGGGTGGGCGGGCCAGTCCTCCGGGAGTGACGTGGCACTCGCTCCCCGATCTGCCATGGGCCCACCTTGCCAGGATTCACGGGATTCTTCGACCTGATCGTTCAGTGGGATTCCGGGCGTGCGGCGGGGCGCCGTCCCACCGCTCGTCCGGGGTGTCGTCTCCCTGGCCGCCGACCCCGGTGCCGCCTCACCGGGCGTACGGTATGCCGTCCGGGATCAGTCCGCCGATGTCGGGCAGGTCGGGGGTGTCGGGCGGGCCGATCCCGTAGGGCGTGTCCGGTGGGTCGGGGGTGTCCCGGGTGAGGTCGAGGGACGGCGAGGGCCAGGGGGCGGTCGCGGCGGGGGCCGGGGGGCTTGGCCCGGCGGGCCGGCCCGGTGCCGTCGGGGTGGCGGTGCCCGCGGAGGCCGAATCCCGCGGGACCGGGGCGTCGTCGGGCGCGGTGGTGACCCAGGCGGGCGCCGGTACGACCTGGTCGTCGCGTACGTCGTGACCGATCCGGCGTTCGATCCAGGTGCGGGTCTCGACGTTGACGATGGTGATGCTGGTGACGGCGCGCGGCGCCGGTGTCACCGCGATCACCTGGCCCGGGCGGTAGCCGGACCAGGCGCTGCCCCGGGCGCCGAAGCCGCCGCTGGTCGGCTCGGGCGATGCCAGCGGATTGCCGCAGGCACAGCGCACCCGGGGCACGCCCCGGTTGTCGACCAGGACGGCGGTGCCGGCCTGGAGCACGGCCTGGTAGCCGACCGCCTCCCCGCCGCGGTAGCCGTGGCCGGTGACCCGGGTGTCGGCGCGCAGCGCGACCGGGGTCAGACCGTGCAGATAGCCGGGCAGGCCGCTGCCGGGGACGCCGGCCGCGCGGGCGAAGGCCGCGGCCCTGCCCCGGTCCGCCGTCAGACGGCCGATCTGCCGCTCGACGTCACAGCCGGCGACGCGTGCGGTGCCGCTGTAGAGGCCGGGGGTCGCGCCGGACAGGACGCGCATCGTCCGCAGGGGCGCGACGACCAGTGCGGCGGGCAGGGCCGGCCGGGAGGAGGCGGCGATGGGCGGTCCCGTGGCACCGGCGCCCGGTGTCACACGGGCGGCGGGATCGGCGGTGCCGGTGCGCGGGGGCGCGGTGGGATCGGCGCTGCCGGTGCCGGGCGCCGTCCGCGCGGTGGTCGCGGTGGTCGCGGTGACCATGGAGCCGGTGAAGGGGTCGGGGCCCTGCGCGGTGGCGGGCAGGAGGTAGACCTCCTCGCCCATCCGGGCCTCCTTGACGCCGGGGCGGGCGCAGCCGGCGACGAGGAGCGCCACCGAGAGGGCGCAGACGAGGGCGATGGAACCGGTGGGTATCCGCACCGTACACTCCGCATCACTGTGGGTGACTTCACCCTATTGTGTGCATTGCGCCCGTTTGGCTGGCAACTCGGGGGCAGTCCATGATGAAGGTGATCCCGGCGCTGTGGCCACGACGAAGGGCGCACAGGTGAACTGGTTCACCGCTCCCGACTACTGGCTGAGCCGGCTGGTCTTCCAGCGGGCTCTGGCCGCCTTGTACCTGGTCGCGTTCCTGACGGCGGCCGTGCAGTTCCGGGCGCTGCTCGGCGAGCGCGGCATGCTGCCGATCCCCCGCTTCGTGGCGCGGATACCCTTCAAGCGGGCCCCGAGCCTGTTCCATCTGCACTACTCCGACCGGTTCTTCGCGCTCTGCGCCTGGGCCGGCTGCGCGGTGTCGGCGGCGCTGCTGGCGGGCGCGGACTCCCTGCTGCCGCTGTGGGCCGGGATCCTGCTGTGGCTGGTGCCGTGGGCGCTGTATCTGTCGGTCGTCAACGTGGGCCAGACGTGGTACGCGTTCGGCTGGGAGTCGCTGCTGCTGGAGACGGGCTTCCTGGCCGCGTTCCTCGGCAACGACGAGGTGGCGCCGCCGGTCGTCGTCCTGTTCCTGCTGCGCTGGATCCTGTTCCGGGTGGAGTTCGGGGCGGGGCTGATCAAGCTGCGGGGCGACGCGTGCTGGCGGAAGCTGACCTGCCTGTACTACCACCACGAGACACAGCCCATGCCGGGCCCGCTGAGCTGGTTCTTCCACCATCTGCCGAAGCCGCTGCACCGGGTCGAGGTGGCCGCCAACCATGTCACCCAACTCGTGGTGCCGGTGCTGCTGTTCACCCCGCAGCCGATCGCCTCGGCCGCCGCCGCGCTGATGATCGTCACCCAGCTCTGGCTGGTGCTGTCCGGGAACTTCTCCTGGCTGAACTGGATCGCCATCGTGCTGGCCCTGTCCGCGCTGCGGCTTCCCGGGTCCGCGCCGTCCGTGCCGGCGGCGCCGCTGTGGTACGAGGTCCTGGTGCTGGCGGTCGCCGCACTCCTGGCCTGCCTGAGCTACCACCCGGTGACGAACATGATCTCCCGCCGCCAGATCATGAACCGCTCCTTCGACCCCCTGCACCTGGTGAACACCTACGGCGCGTTCGGCAGCGTCAGCCGGGTCCGCTACGAGGTGGTGGTCGAGGGCACGCTGGACGACCTACCGCGCGAGGACTCGGACTGGCGGGAGTACGAGTTCCGGGGCAAGCCCGGGGACACCCGGCACTGGCCGCGCCAGTTCGCCCCGTACCATCTGCGTCTGGACTGGCTGATGTGGTTCGCGGCGCTGTCCCCGGCCTATGCCGGCGACTGGTTCGGCGGCTTGGTGGAACGCCTGCTGGAGAACGACCGCGCCACGCTGCGCCTGCTGCGCCACTCCCCCTTCCCGCCGGACGCCCCGCCCCGCTACGTCCGGGCCCGCCTCTTCCGCTACCGCTACACCACCTGGCGGGAGCTGCGGGAGACGGGCGCGTGCTGGGAGCGGTCGTATGTGCGCGAGTACATGCCGCCGACCAGGCTGGCCGGGGTGGTTCAGAGGTCGTAGACGCGGGTGGCGGTGGTCTCGTACACGGCCGTACGCTCCGCCGCACCGAGGTCGGCGGTCAACTCGCCTGCGGTGTCGCGCACTTCGACATATGTGGCTGCCAGGGTGCACACCGGCCAGTCGGAGCCGAACATCAGGCGGTCCGGCCCGAAGGCCTCCAGCGCGACATCGGCGTACGGGCGCAGGTCGCCCGCGGTCCAGGAGACGGGGTCGGCCTCCGTGACCAGGCCGGAGAGCTTGCAGCAGGTGTTGGGCAGCGCGGCGAGGGCGCGGAGGCCGGCGGCCCAGGGTTCCAGGTGGCCTGAGGCGATGGGGGGCTTGGCCAAGTGGTCTAGGACGAAGGTGAGTTGGGGGAGGGATCGGGCCGCCTGCGCGGAGGCCGGGAGCTGGTGGGGCAGGACGAGGAGGTCGTAGACGAGCCCGGCCTCTGCGATCGCGGCGAGGCCCCGGTGCACGTCCGGGCGCAGCAGCCACTCCGGGTCCGGCTCGCCCTGCACCTGGTGCCGGATGCCCTTCAGGAAGGCGCCGCCGGGGAGTTCGCGCAGCCTGGCCAGTTCCTCGGCGATGTCGGGGCGGGTCAGGTCGGTCCAGCCGACGACACCCGCGACCAGGTCGTGGGCGTCGGCCAGGGCCAGGAACTCGGGGGTCTCCTCGGGCACGGTGACCGTCTGCACCAGGACGGTGCGGGTGACCCCCGCCGCCCTCGCCTCGGGCGCGAGGTCGGCGAGGGTGAAGTCGCGCCTGAGCGGGCTGTGTTCGGGGATCCAGTCCTGGTCCCTGACCGAGAGGTCCCAGACGTGGTGGTGGGCGTCGACGGTCACGGCAGCTCCCAGACGACGGGCAGCCCGGCGTCCGCGCCGGCACGCGAGTAGTCGTGGACGACGTCGAGCAGGTCGGCCATGCGGGCCTGCCAGACCACGTTGACCGGAAGCTGCTCCAGTTCGGCGAGCAGACGGGCGTAGTCCGCGCACTCCAGCAGATGGAACAGGTCGATGCCTCCCCCACGCTCGGCTGCGCTCGCGCGGGGGGACCCCCATCGCCAGATGGCCCAGGAGGTGGCGCCGGCGGCGCGGATGGCGGCGGTGAGTTCCTTCGGGACCTCCCGGTGCGCGGCCTCGTAGGCGGCGATGCGGTCGGCGCGGACCTTGGTGTGCAGGGCGACCCTCATGACGGGTCCTCCTCTCGGGGCAGCAGTCCGGACTCCCGCAGCTCTTGCCAGAACTGCGCCGGGACCGGGATCGCGAACTGGTCGGCGCAGTCGTGGACTTCGGGTGCGGAACGAAGGCCTGGCAGGACGCAGGCGACGGCCGGGTGGGCGGCGGCGAAGGCCAGGGCGGCGGCGCGCAGGGTGATGCCGTGCCGCTCGGCGACCGCCTTCATGCGCAGGGCGCGCTCCAGCAACTCCTGTGGCGCACGGGTGTAGTTGTACGTCGACTCGGGCTTCGGATCGGCCAGCAGCCCCGAGTTGAAGACGCCGCCGAGGACCACCGACACCCCGCGCCCGGCGGCCGCGGGCAGCAGCTCGGTCCCGGCGCTGCGGTCCAGCAGGGTGTAGCGGCCGGCGCACAGGACCACGTCCACATCGGTGTCGCGGACGAACCGGGTGAGCATCCCGGCCTGGTTCATGCCCGCGCCGATCGCGCCGACGACACCTTCGGCGCGCAGCTTCTCCAGGGCCGGGTAGCCCTCGCGGAAGGCCTGCTCGGCGTGGTCGTCGGGGTCGTGCAGATAGACGACGTCGACGCGGTCCAGGCCGAGGCGGGCAAGGCTCGCCTCCAGGGTGCGGCGGACACCGTCGGCGCTGAAGTCCCACACGCGCCGGTGGCTTGCGGGTACGGCGAAGCCGCTCGCCAGGTCGTCGCCGGTGCCGTCGGCGGGGTCGAGACGGCGGCCGACCTTGGTGGAGACCGTGTAGTCGGCGCGGTCGTACTGTCGCAGGGCCGCGCCGAGCCGGCGTTCGGACAGGCCGAGGCCGTAGTGCGGGGCCGTGTCGAAGTACCTGATACCGCGCTGCCAGGCGGCCCGCACCGCCTCCTTGGCCTGCTCGTCGTCCAGCGGCGTGAAGAGGTTGCCGAGCGTCGCGGCGCCGAAGCCGAGCGGGGTGACCTGGACGCCGCTGCGGCCGAGCCTCCTCACCGGACCGCCGGCCGCAGCCTGAGGCCCTGCATGCCGCCGTCGACGGCGAGGGCGGTGCCGGTGGTGGCACCGGACAGGGGGCCCGCCAAGTAGGCGATGGCGCCCGCCACTTCGGCGGCCGAGACCAGCCGGCCGGTGGGCTGGCGGGCCTCCAGCGCGGCGCGTTCGGCGGCCGGGTCAGGGGCCGCTTCCAGCAGCCGGCCGATCCACGGGGTGTCGACCGTGCCGGGGTTGACGCAGTTGACGCGGATGCCCTCGCGGACGTGGTCGGCGGCCATGGCGAGGGTCAGGGAGTACACGGCGCCCTTGGTCGCGCTGTACAGGGCGCGTTGGGGCAGCCCGGCCGTCGCCGCTATGGAGCAGGTGTTGACGATCGCCGCGCGGTCCGAGCGGCGCAGGTGCGGGAGGGCAGCGCGGGCGGCGCGGACCATGCCGAGGACATTGACGTCGAAGACATGGCGCCACTCGGCGTCGTCGTTGTCCTCGACCGTGCCCTGGGCGCCGATACCGGCGTTGTTGACGAGGATGTCCAGGCCGCCGAGGTCCTGGACGGCCTGCTCGACGGCCGCCCGTACGGAGGTGTCGTCGGTGACGTCGGCGCGGTAGGCGAGGAGCGGCTTGTCGATGTCCGCCGGATCCAGGTCGAGGACGGCGACCCGGGCTCCGCGGGCGGCGAGGAGGTCGGCGGTGGCCCGGCCGATGCCGGACGTGCCGCCGGTGACCAGGGCCCTCAGGCCCTCGAAGTCGCTCATGCGGCCTGTCCCTTCTGGGTGTCGGGGTCGGCGGCCCAGTAGGTGCCGCCGGGGAAGGTGTACCGCGCGAGGGACTCCGGGCGCAGGGCGGCGGAGAAGCCGGGCGCGGTGGGCGCCGAGTAGTGGCCGGCGCGGAGGACGACCGGGGTGACGAAGTGCTCGTGGAGGTGGTCGACGTACTCGATGACCCGGTCCTCGGTGGTGCCCGAGACGGCCAGGTAGTCGAACATCGAGAGGTGCTGGACGAGTTCGCACAGGCCGACGCCGCCCGCGTGCGGGCAGACCGGGACGCCGAACCTGGCGGCGAGCAGCAGGACGGCGAGGTTCTCGTTCACACCGGCGACGCGGGCGGCGTCGATCTGGACGATGTCGAGGGCGCCGGCCTGGAGGAGCTGCTTGAACATGATCCGGTTGTGCACGTGTTCGCCGGTGGCGACCTTGACCGGGGCCACGGCGCGGCGGATCGCGGCATGGCCGAGGACGTCGTCGGGGCTGGTGGGCTCCTCGATCCAGTACGGGCCGAACTCGGCGAGGGCCCGGGTCCAGCGGATCGCCTCGTCCACGTTCCAGCGCTGGTTGGCGTCGACGGCCAGGCGGATGCCGGGGCCGACGGCCGCGCGGGCGACCCGGCAGCGCCGGATGTCGTCGTCGAGGTCGGCGCCGACCTTCAGCTTGATCTGGGTGAACCCGTCGGCGACGGCCTGCGCGGCGAGCCGGCCGAGCTTGTCGTCGTCGTAGCCGAGCCAGCCCGGGGAGGTGGTGTAGGCGGGGTAGCCGCGCTCCAGCAGCCGGGCCCGGCGTTCGGCGGCACCCTGTCTGCCCCGCCGCAGCAGGTCGAGGGCCTCGGCGGGGGTGAGCGCGTCCGCGATGTAGCGGAAGTCGATCTGCCCGACCAGCCACTCGGGTTCGGCATCCGCGAGGAGCTGCCACAGCGGCTTGCCGGCCCGCCGGGCGGCGAGGTCCCAGACGGCGTTGACGACGGCCCCGATCGCCATGTGCATCACGCCCTTCTCGGGGCCGAGCCAGCGCAGCTGGCTGTCGCCGATCAGGTCGCGCAGGAGCGAGCCCGGGTCGGCGCACAGTTCCGCGACGTCCCGGCCCAGCACATGGTCCCGCAGCGCGTCGATCGCGGCGACCTGGACGTCGTTGCCCCGCCCGATGGTGAACACGAACCCGTGTCCCTCGTGCCCGTAGGCGGCGTCGGTGCGCAGCACGACGTAGGCCGCCGAGTAGTCGGGGTCCGGGTTCATCGCGTCGGAGCCGTCCAGCTCGCGCGAGGTGGGGAAACGGATGTCGTGGGTGTCGACCGCGGTGACGCGGGCGGGGGCCTGGGACACTGAAGTCCTTTCCGTCGGCGGATGATTGATGGAGCGTCAGTCCTGGGCGCGGCCCGTCGTCACGCGGGCGATCACGAGGGCGACGAGGATGATCCCGCCGTAGATGGCCTGGATCCAGAACGAGGGGACCTGGGCGAGGGTGAGCAGGTTCTGTACGACGCCCAGGAGGAGGACACCGGTCAGGGCGCCGAACATGGTGCCCTTGCCGCCGTCCAGGCTGATGCCGCCGATCACCGCGGCCGCGAACACCGTGAAGATCATGTTCTGGCCCTGGTTGGCGCTGATCGCGCCGACGTAGCCGGTCTGCAGCAGGCCGCCGGCCGACGCGAGTACACCGGCGACGACGTACACGCCGAGCATGACGCGGTCCACCCGGACTCCGGCCGCGCGGGCGGCGTCCGCGTTGCCGCCGATCGCGTACAGGGCGCGGCCGGTGCGGTGGTACTTCAGGACGAACCCGGTGACCGCGAAGGCGGCCGCGGCGAGCCACACCGACAGGGGCACATCGAGGAAGGTGGTGGTGGCCAGCGAGTAGAAGCTGTCGGGCATGCCGAACAGGGTCTTGCCCTTGGTGGCGCCGACCAGCAGGCCGCGCAGCACGATGAGCATGGCGAGCGTGACGATGAAGGCGTTGAGCCGGAACTTCACGACGAGGACGCCGTTGAAGGCGCCGATGACCGCGCCGACCACGGGGATCGCGAGCAGGGCGAGCCCGGCCGGGAAGCCGGTGCCCCAGCCGGACTGGCTCGCGGGCAGCACCAGCAGGGCACCGACGGCCGGAGCGATGCCGACCACCGATTCCAGGGACAGGTCGAACTTGCCGGTGATCAGCACGAGGGACTCGGCGAGGACGACCATCGCCAGCGCGGCGGAGGCACCGAGGATCGAGATCAGGTTCCGCTCGGTGAGAAAGGAGTCGTTGACCATCGCGCCGAGCACCATGAGCAGCAACAGGGCGGGGACCAGGGCCAGTTCGCGGGCCCGGCGGAGCAGGACGGTCCGGGCCGAGCGGGCGTCCTGGGTCTTCGGGTGCGCGAGCGGCGGGGCGGCCCGGGTGTCAGCCATGGTCAACTCCTTCGATGGAGGCGATCAGCTCGTGGTCGCGCCAGCCGGCCGGGTGCTCGGCGACGACACGGCCGTGGAAGAGGACGAGGACGCGGTCGCAGCGGCGCAGGTCGTCGAGTTCGTCGGAGACGACGAGGACGGCGGTGCCGTCGTCGCGGGCGCCGTCCACACGGGCGAGCAGCGACTCCTTGGACTTCACGTCGACACCGGCGGTGGGGTTGATGAGGACCAGCAGACGCGGGTCCGAGGCGAGGGCGCGGGCCATGACGACCTTCTGCGCGTTGCCGCCGGACAGGTCGGACACGGGCTGGTCGGGGCCTTCGGCGTGGATGTCGAGGCGTTCGATCAGCTCGGCGGCGAAGCGGCGTCGCGCGTCGGTGGCGACGAAACCGGCCCGGCCGAGCCGGTCCAGCACGCTCAGCGTGGCGTTGTCGCCGATGCTCATCGCGGACACCAGCCCCTGCTCGTGCCGGTCGCGCGGGACACAGCCGACACCGGCCCGCAGCACTGCCCGTACGTCGCCGAACGGCAGCCTTCTGCCGTCCAGTTCGGCGGTGCCGCCGGTCGGGGTGTGCAGTCCGGCGAAGGACTCGGCCAGCTCGGTCTTTCCGCTGCCGCTGGAGCCGGCGAGTCCGACGACCTCGCCGCGGCGCACGGTCAGGTCGACGCTCTCGTACGCCGGTGAGCTGAGCCCGTGTGCCGCCAGCAGGACGGGAGCGGCGTCGTCGACTTCCCTCGCCCGGACGGCCTGTTCGGCGATGGACTCCCCCGCCATGGCCTCCACCAGCGCGGTCCTGGGCAGCTCGGCGACGGGTGCGGTGGTGATCCAGCGGGCGTCGCGCAGCACGGTGACCGTCTGGCAGACCTCGTACACCTCCTGGAGGTGGTGCGAGATGAACAGGAAGGTGACGCCGGAGTCCTGCAGGGAGCGCATACGGGTGAAGAGCCGCTCGATCTCGCGGTTGTCGAGCTGGGCGGTGGGTTCGTCCAGCACGATGAACCGGGCACCGAAGCTCAACGCCCGTGCGATCTCCACCATTTGACGGTCCTCGACCCTCAGGTCGGCGGTGCGCGCCTCGGGGTCGACGTGCACGTCCCAGGTGTCGAGGAGTTCGGCGGCCGCGCGGCGCAGCCGGCGCCAGCTGATGATGCCGCGGCCGGTCGGCTGCCGGTTCAGGAACAGGTTCTCGGCGACCGTCAGCTCCGGTACCACCGTCGGCTTCTGGTAGACGCAGGCGACCTTGCGGCGCCAGGCGTCCCGGTCGGCGAGCGGGGGCGCGGGCTCCCCGTCGAAGCGGACGGTGCCCGAGTCCGGGGCCTGCAGGCCGGTGAGGACGCCGACGAGGGTGGACTTGCCGGCGCCGTTGCGGCCGACCAGGGCGTGGGACTCGCCCGGCCGGACGGTGAGCCGGCCGTCGGCGAGGGCGAGGGTGGGGCCGTACCGTTTGACGATGCCCTCGGCTTGCACGAGCGGTGTACTCATTTGACCGTGTTGCCCCACAGCTTGGGGTCGTCCACATTGGCCTTGGTGACCAGCGGCGCGGGCAACTGGTCCTCCAGGATGCCGCTGGGCAGCCGCACGATCGTGGAGCCGTGGTCGGTGGGCCCGGGTTCGAACGTCTTCCCGGCCATCGCCGCCTTGATGTAGTACAGGCCGTACTTGGCGTAGGCGTCGGCGGGCTGGGAGACCGTGGCGTCGATCTGGCCCTTGCGGATGGCGTCGAACTCCTGCGGGATGCCGTCGTTGGAGACGATGGTGATGTGGCCCTGCTGCCCGGCCGGCTTCAGCATGTTCTTGGACTTCAGGGTCTGCAGGGTCGGCGCGAGATAGACACCGCCCGCCTGCAGGTAGATGCCCTTGATGTCGGGGTGGGCGTTGAGGAGTGTGTCGAGTTTGGCGGCGGCGGTGTCGGACTCCCATTTGGCGGGGATCTCCAGCACCTTGAGCTTCGGGTATTTCTTCTTGACGCAGGACCGGAAGGCCTCGGAGCGGTCGCGGCCGTTGACCGAGGCGAGGTCGCCCATGATCTGCACGACCTTGCCGCTGCCCACCTGCTGTCCGAGGTAGTCGCAGGCCTTCTCGCCGTAGGCCACGTTGTCGGCGCGCACCACCATGGCGACCTTGCCCTTGTCGGGTGCGACGTCCACGGCGACCACGGGGACGCCCTTGCGTTCGGCCTGGTCGAGTCCGGCCTGGACGGCGGCGCTGTCCAGCGGGGCGACGACCAGACCCTTCACTCCCTGGTTGAGTTCGTTGTCGATGTCGGTGATCTGCTGCGACGGGTCGCTGTTGGAGTTGACCGTCTTCAGCACCTCGACGCCCTCGGACGTGGCCATCCTGGGCACGTAGTCGTTGTACGACTGCCAGAACGGCGAGGTCAGCAGCGGCAGGATCACACCGACCCTGCCGGTGCCGCCGCTGCCCGTGCTCGCGGTGTCCTTGGTGCTGCCGCAGGCGGCGAGCATGAGCGAGGCGCCGGCGGCCAGGGCCGCCACGCCGATGATCCGGGACCTGCTGCGCTTCCTGACCGTGCTGGCGGGCATCTCGCGGCTCCTCGTTGAGGGTGGTGTCGAGGGTGTTCGAGCAGACGCCGCATACTTATCAGACCACTGAGCCGAAACAACACCCTCGTGCAGCGGAAATTCCCGCGTAGCACCCATAGTGGTCGGACCACTTCGCTGGCTAGACTGCGGCGCACCCGGGGAGGAAGGAACGGCGTGGACGAGGAAGCCCCGCAGAAGGGCACGGTGACCCAGCGGGCCATCGAGGAGATCAAGGCGATGATCGCCGAGGGCCGTCTGGAGCCCGGCCAGCGGCTGCCCACCGAGCGCGATCTGGCGGCCCGGCTGGGCATCTCCCGCAGCTCGATGCGGGAGGCGATCCGCGCGCTGACGGTGATGGGCGTCCTGGAGGCCCGGCACGGCTCCGGGATCTACGTCACCGCGCTGGAGGCCGGCGATCTGCTGGAGACCTTCGGGGTGGTCGCGGACCTGTCCCGGGGCCCACGGCTGGTGGAGCTGCTTCAGGTGCGCCGGATCCTGGAGTCGACGGCGACCGCGCTGGCCGCCGCACGGATCACCGAGGACCAGCTGGCCGCCGTCGGACAGCACTTGGCGGCGATGAACGCCACCGACGACCCCGAGGAGATCCTCGCCCACGACCTCGCCTTCCACCGCGAGATCGTCGCCGCCGCGGGCAACGAGACCATGGCCGCCATCCTGGAGGGACTGTCCTCCCGCACCTTCCGCGCCCGCGTCTGGCGCGGCTACCAGGAGGAGGGCGCCTTCGCCCGCACCCGTCGCGAACACGCCGCCATCCACCGCGCCCTCACCGCCCGCGATCCGGAGGCGGCACGGGCGGCGGCGGCTGCCCATGTGGGCGAGGTCGAGGAGTGGCTGCGGGCACAGCTGGCGGAGCAGGGTGGCGAGGCACCCAGGCAGTCGCCCGCCGGGAAACCCGGGAGGTAGTGCGCACCGAGACGGGCGGGCATTCCCCGGTCCCGGTGCGCGCCGGTCAGGCAGGCCGCAGCCGGAGCGTCACCAGTTCGAACGGCCGCAGGCGTACGGTGATCCGGTCGCCGTCCCGCGTCGGCGGCTCCTTGTCGCCGGACGGCCGCTCCAGCAGGTCCGTCGCGGTGACCTCGGCGACCTCGAAGCCGGCCGTGAGGGTGGCGCGGGCCCGGCCGCCATGGGCCTCGTGGAAGCGGACCACCACGTCTCCGCTGCCGTCGTCGGCGAATTTCACCGCCGTGATCACGACGGCGTCGTGGTCGACGGTGACCAGCGGGGCGACCTCGTGGGCGCCGGTCAGGCGGCGTTCCGGCAGGTTGATCCGCCAGCCCTCGCGGACCGCGTCGGCGAGGGAGGCGCCCGGGATCAGGGCGTGCCGGAAGCGGTGGAGGCCCTGGTCGGTCTCGGGATCGGGGAAGCGCGGGGCACGCAGCAGGGACACGCGAACCGTGGTCGTCGTACCGCGATCGCCGTCGGTGCGCACGGTGCGGGTCACATCGTGGCCGTACGTCGAGTCGTTGACGACCGCCACGCCCCAGCCGGGCTCCTCAAAGTGCACGAACCGGTGGTTGCACGCCTCGAACTTGGCGGCCTCCCAGGAGGTGTTGGTGTGGGTGGGGCGGAACACATGCCCGAACTGGGTCTCGGACGCGTACCGTTCGGCGTGCAGGTCGAGCGGGAAGGCCAGCTTCAGGAACTTCTCCGTCTCGTGCCAGTCGACCTCAGTGTCGATCACCAGCCGCCGCTCGCCGGGCGGCAGGGACAGCACCTGGGTGACGCGCGAGTCGCCGAAGGAGCGGGTGACCCGCACCGACAGGCCGTCCTCGCCGGCCTGGACCGAGTCGGCGTCCGTGAGATCGGTGACGGTGTTCCGGTAGAACGCGTCCACGTCCCAGGCGTCCCACATGTTCGGGAAGTCCTGGTGGAGCTGGAGGAGGCCCGCGGCCCTGCCGGGGGCGACGGTCTCGCGGTCGGCCTGGATGTCGCGGGCGGAGACGATCAGGCCCCGGGCGTCGATCTCGACCCGCAGCAGACCGTTGCCCAGGACGAATCCGCCGACGGCACGCGGAGCCACGCTCGTCCCGTGCGGAAACCGCCGCGCTCCGGCACCGCCGGCAAGGACCCCGGCGCGGCTGTGCGGCGCCGCGTTGAAGACCAGCTCCCGGTCCCCCGCTCCGGCCAGGGCCCGCTGCGCCGCGTCGATGATCCCCTCCAGTTCCGCGGCGAGACGCTCGTACGTCGCCCGGGCCTCCCGGTGCACCCAGGCGATGGACGAGCCCGGCAGGATGTCGTGGAACTGGTGCAGCAGGACCGTCTTCCAGATGCGGTCCAACTCCTCGTAGGGATAAGGGAATTCCGTGCGTACGGTGGCCGTGGCCGCCCACAGCTCCGCCTCCCGCAGCAGGTGCTCGCTGCGCCGGTTGCCCTGCTTGGTCCTCGCCTGGCTGGTCAGGGTGGCGCGGTGCAGTTCGAGGTACAGCTCACCGACCCAGACGGGCGGCTCGGGGTACTCGGCCTCGGCCTTCTCGAAGAAGGCGCGGGGTGTCTCCCAGGCGACGGCCGGCGAGCCCTCCAGATCGCGCAGCCTGGCCGCCTTGGCGACCATCTCGCGGGTCGTGCCACCGCCTCCGTCGCCCCAGCCGGTGGGCGCGAGGGAGTGCCGGGCCCGGCCCTTGTCCTTGAAGTTGCGTTCGGCGTGGGCGAGTTCGCTGCCCTTCATGGAGCAGTTGTAGGTGTCGACGGGCGGGAAGTGGGTGAAGATCCGGGTCCCGTCGATGCCCTCCCACCAGAAGGTGTGGTGCGGGAACTTGTTCGTCTGCGACCAGGAGATCTTCTGGGTCAGCAGCCACTTGGAGCCGGCCGCCTTGATGATCTGCGGGAGTCCGGCGGCGAAGCCGAAGGTGTCGGGCAGCCAGGCCTCCTCGTTGTCGACGCCGAACTCGTCGAGGAAGAACCGCTTGCCGTGCACGAACTGACGGGCCATCGCCTCCGAGCCCGGCATGTTGGTGTCCGACTCCACCCACATCCCGCCGGCCGGCACGAACCGCCCCTCGGCGACGGCCTTCTTCACCCGCGCCCACACCTCGGGCCGGTGCTCCTTCACCCACGCCCACTGCTGCGCCTGGGACATGGCGAAGACGAACTCCGGTTCGTCCTCGATCAGCGCGGTCATGTTGGACGCCGTACGGGCCACCTTGCGCACCGTCTCCCGCAGCGGCCACAGCCAGGCCGAGTCGATGTGCGCGTGCCCGACGGCACTGATCCGGTGTGCCGAGGGCACGGCGGGGGCCGACAGCACGCCGGTGAGCCGCTGCCTCGCCCGGCCGGCCGTGCCGTTCACGTCCTGGAGGTCGACGGCGTCCAGCGCCTGTTCGACGGCGCGCAGGATGTCGTACCGGCGCGCGGAGTCCACGGGCAGCTCGGCCATCAGCTCGTCGAGCACCTCCAGGTCCATGACCAGCTGCCACACCGACTCGTCGAAGACGGCGAGATCCATGCGGGTGAGCGTGTACTGCGGCTCGTGCCCCGCGGTGTCCTTGTCGCCGAGCGGGGTGGGCCGGAAGGGGTGGTAGTCGAGGATGACGGGGTTGGAGGCGGCCTCGATGTGCAGGACCACCTCCTCCCCGCCCGCCACCGGGGCGCCGATGCGCACCCACTGGTTGCGCGGGTTCAGCCCCTTCACCGGGGTGCCGTCGGGCCGGTGGACCAGGCCCTCGCACTGGAAGCCGGGCATGTTCTCGTCGAAGCCCAGGTCGAGCAGGGCCTCGACGGTCCTCCCGGCCCACGCCTTCGGCACGGTCCCGGTCACCCGGAACCAGCTGGTGCCCCAGGGAGCCCCCCACCGTGCGCCGACCTCGATGGGCTCCGGCTGGGCGGCGAGTCCCTCCGCGACCGGTACGGGCTCGCCGGGCGCGTGCCAGACCGCGACCCGCAGCGGCACGGACTCGGGATGGACGGCGGGGCGGATGCGTTCGTCGAGGACACGCCGGAGGCGGGCTTCCACCAGAGTGCGGTCGTCATGCATACGGGGTGCTCCCTGCGGAGTTATGGGTTCCGGGTGCTTACCAGGGGTGGGTGACGGTCACGGGGGTCGAGGCGTTGTACAGCTCCCCCACGGCGCGCAGTTCGAACCGTGCGGCGCTCTCGCCCTGCTCGGGCCGCAGGCCGGCGAGGTAGCAGGCGCGCTGGCAGGTGCCGCCGAGGAAGCGGCGGGTGCCGTCGGGCAGGAGGCGGTGCAGCTCGTAGTGGCGCACGGCGCCGGGAGCGGCGTTCCAGGCGAGGCGGAGGTCACCGCCGGTCGCGGCGGTGACGCGAGCGCCCGTGGGCGCCGCGGGCGTGCCGGCGGTGTCCCGGACGGCGAGGCCGCCGAGGCGCCAGCGCACTGGGCCTTCCGTGGCCGTGAGCCGGACGCCGAGGGCGTGGACGGTGCCGGTGAGTCCGGTGAGCGGCAGTGTCACGGTCTGCCAGCCGTTGACCGAGTTCACGCACGCGTGCCTGTTGACCGAGTTCACAGCCAGATAGCTGTACGGCGGGGGCGCCCCGGCCCCGTTCGGCTCGGCCGTCGCCACGGCCGCCTCGATGTTCACAGCACCGGCTTCGGTCCGGTACGTCAGCTCGACAACCGTGTTCACACCGATCGGCAGCCGGGTCGCGTACAGATCCAGCACCACGGGTTGATCCGGTTCACCGTCCACCAGCACACTGCTCCCGCCCCGCCAGGCATCGGCGAAGTCGAAGGTCACCGTCGGCCGCTCCCCCGCCGTGCGCACGACCCAGCGGCGCGCCGGCAGCCGGTCCTGGAGCCCGAGGTGGTTCCAGGGCGTGTCCGAGGTGACGGCCCCGTCCTCGTACCAGCGCTGTCCGTGCCCCGTGTTGAACACGGTCGCGAACGGCAGCGAGGTCACCGTCGAGCGGTCCGCGACGGACACCGCCGGCGCCCGCCAGGGATCGTTCGTGTCGGGCCGGGAGGGGTCGAGCGAGCGCCCGGTCCAGAACCGGTCGTCGGCGGCGTGGAAGTCCTCGGGGGCGCGCTGGTCGGCGGGCAGGTGGTTGCGGGTCCACTCCGGCCGGTAGAAGCCGATCGAGGTGACGTGCGGCCGGCCGGCCGGCACGATCGCGTCCCAGTTCACGGACGTGTCGGACCCGTTCGACTCGACGTCGACGCCCGCCCACAGCTGATAGCGGCTGCGGCCCAGTCGGTCCGCCTTCGTACCCGAGGAGGCAAGTGTGGCCGCGCTCCAGCGGAAGTCCACGAACATGTCGTCGGCGGCCTGGAAGAACGCCTGGTTCTGGCTGTCGAGCGCACCCTGCCAGCTGACCGTGCCGTTCACGGTCATCGCGTCGTACCAGGTCACCCGCTGTCCCCGGGCCGCCGCGAGCGCCTTCAGCTCCTTGACGAAGCCGAGCACGGCCTGGCCGAGGGCCGTGGTGCCGCCGCCGGTCTCGGCGTTGACGAACCAGCCGTCGAAGCCGTACGCCGCCGCCACCGCCACCAGTTGGGCGGCGAGCGGACAGTGCCCGGAGGCGTCCTTCTGCACCAGGTCCCGGGTCCACTGGAGCTGACCGCCGTACGCCGTCGGCGGCAGGAAGATGTTGCCGAGCACCGGGACGCCGTTCCGGTGGGCCGCGTCCACGATCGGCGCGTTCGGCGCGAGGATCAGGCCCTCGCCGGCCGAGCCGCCCCAGAAGACCAGCTCGTCGAGGTAGGCCCAGTGGGTCAGGGCGTAGTAGTCGGCGGTGGCCGAGCCCTGGGAAGGGTTGCCGGAGGTGGGCCCGAAGGAGACGAGAGCCTGGACGCGGGCCTGGCCGGAGCGGGCGGTGGTGTTCGCGGGGGTCGGGGTGAAGCGGGCGGCGAGCGGCACGGACGCGGCGTTGAACGCGAGGTCGGGGTCGTCGGCCGCGCGCCAGCTCTTCAGGCTGCGCCAGGTGATGCCGGTGCCCGGGCTGCCGGAGGGGAGCGAGTCCGGGTACCAGTAGGAGGCGTACGGCGGGGTCGCCGCGGCCTTGGGGCGGGCGGCGGCGAAGGCGGGCAGCGGCGACAGGCCGGCGGCCGCGCCGGCCACGAGTACGGTGCGTCTGCTGGGGTTCACGAGCGGGTGCCTCCGTGTGGGGTGGGGAGTACCTGGTCGGGAGTGACGACGTCGGTGATGCCGCGCGCGGCGAGGTGGTCCTCGTCCTGGGCGCGGGTGTCGAGGACGGTGGTGGGGCGGGCGCCGTCGGCGACGAGCCGGAAGAAGGCCTCGAAGACGTCTCCGCCGGGGGCGCAGCGGGAGCGCAGGGCCGGATCGCCGGGTACGACGAGGGCGGTGCCGCGTGCGGCGGGGGCTTCATGGGGCCGGTGTGCCGCCTCGGCCAGCACGCGGGCGATGTCCTTGGGCTCGCGGTCGTTGGTGAACACCCCGAGCCCGTACTCCAGTTCTGGGAAGTCGGCGAGGTCACGCGCCACGTCGTGGGAGCACCACCAGGTGATGCCCCACAGGTCGGGGCAGTCGAGGGCATGGGCGACGGTCGCCTCGGCGAAGGCGGCGGCGTGCTCGGCGGGCACGAGCGGCGCGGGCGCCCCGACCTCCTGCAGCCACACCGGACGGTGGGGTGCGTCCGCCCAGGCCTTGCTCAGCTCGACGAGATAGGCGGCGTGGTGCTCGGCCGACACGGAGGTACGGCCATAGCGCTGGGCGGTGCCGTTGAACACCCAGGAGTGCACGGCGGTGACGTCGCCGAGACGGGCGGAGAGGGCGGGGGTGAAGGGCTGGTCGTCCTGGTACCAGGCGGCGTCGTAGGAGGCGTGCAGCCGGAGCCGGTCCGGGGCGCCCTCGGCGCAGGCGGCGAGCATCTCGGTGAGCCACCGCTCGGCGTCCCCTTCCGTGATCCGGTCGGGGTCGGGGTGGGGACCGGCGGCGAACTGGTTGACCTCGTTGCCGACGGTCATGCCGATGAAGTTCGGCCGGTCGGCGAGGGCGGCGGCGAGGGTGCGCAGATAGGCGGCCTGGCCGCTCAGGACGTCCGGGTCGGTGAAGAGGTTACGCCGGTGCCAGGTGCGGGTCCACGCGGGCAGGAAGTCGAAGCTGCTCAAGTGGCCCTGCAGACCGTCCACGTTGACGTCCAGGCCGCGTTCGGCGGCCGCGTCGGCGAGGGCCATGAGCTGTTCGACGGCGCGTGGGCGGATCAGGGTGCGGTTGGGCTGGAAGTAGGGCCACAGCGGGAAGACGCGGATGTGGTCGAGGCCGAGTGCGGCGATCGCGTCGAGGTCGGCCCGCACCGAGTCGAGGTCGAAGTCGAGCCAGTGGTGGAACCACCCTTCGCTCGGGGTGTAGTTGATGCCGAAGCGCACGGCTGGAGGCATGAAGTGTCCTTGTGGCGTACGGGTGTTCAGCCCTTGACGGCGCCCTCGCCGACCCCGCGGAAGAAGTACCGCTGCAGGCAGGCGAAGAGGGCGATGAGCGGGGCCACGGCGATCACGGTGCCGGCGGCGACGATGCGTTCGTCGTCGGCGAAGGTGCCGTGCAGATAGTTCAGGCCGATGGTGAGGGTGAACCTGGACGGGTCGCTGAGCACGATCAGCGGCCACAGGAAGTCGTCCCAGGCCCCCATGAAGGCGAAGATCGCGACGACGGCCACCGTGCCCTTCACCGAGGGCAGCGCGACACGCAGGAACCGCTGCCAGACGTTGGCCCCGTCGACGTACGCCGCCTCCTCGATCTCGTACGGCAGGTTGCGGAAGGCGCCCCGCATCAGCAGCACGTTCATCGCGCCGATCGCGCCGGGCAGCACGACACCGATGAGGGTGTTGTTCAGGCCGAGTTCGCGCATGGTGGTGAACTGGGCGATGACGATGCCCTCGACGGGCACCAGCATCGCGAGCACGAAGACCAGCGTGGTCACGCGCCGGCCGCGGAAGCGCAGCCGGGCCAGGGCGTATCCGGCGAGCGCCGAGCCGACGCAGTTCGTCACGACGTTGGCGGTGGCGACCTTCAGGGAGTTCAGGGCGTAGTCCCAGACGGGGATGGTGTCGGCGACCCGCGTGTAGTTGTGCAGCGTGGGATGGGCGGGCAGGAGGCTCGGCGGCGAGCTGTAGATGTCCTCGGTGGGACCCTTGAGGGAGGTGGACAGCTGCCAGAGGAACGGGCCGACGGTGAGGGCGAGGACGGCGAGCAGCAGCAGATAGCGCCAGACCAGCTCGGCGACGCGGATGCGGCGGCCCTGCTCGTCGGTGACGCGGGGCTCCCGGCGCGTCGTCACGGGCGCCTCGGGCCGCACCTTCTCCAGGACGCTCACGACTCCTCCCCGCGGTCGGCGCGCAGCACGAGCAGCATCAGCGCGACGGTGACGGCGAAGACGACGACGGACAGCGCGGAGGCATAGCCGACGCGGCCGGTCAGGCCGGTGCCGGTGCGCTGGACGAGCATGACGAGGGTGGTGTCCTCGCCGGCCGGTCCGCCGGCCGGGCCGGCCATCAGGTACACCTCGGAGAACACCTTGAACGCGGCGACCGAGGAGAGCGCGGCGACGAGCACCATCGTGGAGCGTACGGCGGGCACGGTGACCGAGAAGAAGCGGCGCACGGGGCCCGCGCCGTCCACGGAGGCGGCCTCGTGCAGTTCACGGGGCACGTTCGCCAGCGCCGCCAGGTAAATGATCATGTAGTAGCCGAGGCCCTTCCACACCGTGACGGCCATCGCGCTCAGCAGGAGCAGCCACTGGTCGCTGAGGAACCCGACCCGGCCGATCCCCACGCTCTCCAGCAGGGAGTTGACCAGTCCCCGTTCGTCCAGCAGCCACACCCAGATCAGCCCGACGACCACGATCGAGGCGACGACCGGGGTGTAGAAGGCGGAGCGGAAGAAGGTGATGCCGGGGATGTTCTTCTGCACCAGCAGCGCGAGCAGCAACGGCAGGACGACGAGGGCGGGTACGACGCCGACGATGTACAGGGTGCTGTTGCGCAGCCCGGTCCAGAACATGTCGTCGTGGAGCAGCTCGCGGAAGTTGGCGAGGCCCACGAAGTGGCCCGGCAGCAGGGTGCGGCGGTCGGTGAAGGAGTTCGCCAGGGTGGAGAGGAACGGGTAGAGCACGAAGGCACCGGTCACGAGCAGTCCGGGTGCGGCGAACAGCCAGGGACTGAAGGGGAGTTGGCGCCTGATGCGGAGGGGCGCGGCCATGTCCCCTCAGCCCTGCCGGAGCAGCCGGTTGACGGCGTTGACAGCGTTGTCGAGGGCCTGCTCGGGACTCTCCTTGCCCTGGAGCGCCTTGGCCACCTCGTTGCGCAGCGCGGTCTTCATCTGGTCGCTGAACAGCACGGGCGTGTAATTGACCGCGCTCTTCAGGGACTTGGCGGCGGCGATGCGCACCCGGGTCTCGTCGGTGCCGTCCTCCTTGGTGAAGTACGGGTCGTCCAGGGAGCCGGCGGTGCTCGGGAAGATGGCGACCTTCTTCGCGAACGACATCTGGTTCTGGGCGTCGGTGACGAAGTGCGCGAAGGCGACCGCGGCCGGGGTGTGCCTGGTGTGCGAGTTGACCATCACACCCATCACGTACATGTTGACGTGCCCGGTGCTGGTGATCTGGTCGGTGATGCCGATGTTCCTGTACAGGCTGGGCGCGTTCTTCTTGAAGTTGTCGAGGTCGAGGGCGCTGCCGGGGTTCATGGCGACGGCGCCGGTGAGGAACTTCTTGCCGGAGGACTCCGGGGTCGCGGTCAGCGCCTGTGGGTCAAGGGCCTTGGCGTCGTACAACTCCTTGTACTTGGTGAGGAGTTCGACGCCCTTGGTGTCGTTGAAGGCGAACGCGGTGCCCTGCTTGTTCATCAGGGTGACGCCGTAGCGCCCGAAGTCCTCGATGGTGGGGACGTTGGCGAGGGTGGCGACCTTGCCGCCGCTCCTGCTCGCCGTCTGCAGGGCGTCGGCGAAGAGTTCGTCGTAGGTCCTCGGCGGCTTGTCCGGGTCGAGTCCCGCCTTCTGGAAGAGGGCCTTGTTGTAGAAGAGCGGCCCGGTGTTCAGGTACCAGGGGAAGGCGTAGGTGCCGCTCATGCCCGGCACCTGGTGGCCGGCCCAGGCGCCGGGCAGGTACTCGGACCTGTACTTCGCGGCGGCCTTGTCGAGGTCCATGGCGAGTCCGGCCCTGGCGAGGGGGGCGACCAGGTCCGGGGAGACGTTCACGACGTCGGGCAGGGTGCCGCCGGCGGCGTCGGCGCTGAGCTTGTCGGGGTAGCCCTCGGCGGGCTGGTCGACCCATTTCACATGCGTGCCGGGGTACTTCTTCTCGAAATCGGCGATGAGGCCCTCGAAGTACGACTTGAAGTTCGCGCGCAGGTTCCAGGTCTGGAAGGTGATGTCACCTTCGACCTTTCCGGAGGCGTCGGTCGAGCCGCCGTCGTCCCCGCCCGAACCGCAGGCGCTCAGCGGCAGGACGAGGGCGGCAACGGCGGCGGCGAGGGCTCTGCGGGGCATGGGCACGGTGACACGGCTCCCTTGCTGTGTCGGGCTGTCGGGGTGCCAGAGACCTTGCCCGTGCCGTTCGGAGAAAGTCAATGCGGTCATCCGGACTAAAGAAAAAGGCAGTTCATTAGTGCAGGTCAGAGAGGTCCGCAAAGGAACTTGTCTCGATCACTAATGCGCTTTAGGGTCTTGACACTCAAGCGCATTAGCGAGCACTGTCAGGAAGGGAGGAGAAACGTGCCGACCAGACGGTCCCCCGCACGCCGGCCCACGATGAAGGACATCGCCCGGCGCGCCGGAGTCTCCGAGAGCGCCGTCTCCTTCGCGCTCAACGGCCGCCCCGGCGTCTCCGAGACCACCCGCGCACGGGTCCGCCGGGTCGCCGAGCAGCTCGGCTGGCAGCCCAGCACGGCCGCCCGCGCGTTGTCCGGCGAGGGCGCGGCGACGGTCGGCTTCGTGCTCGCCCGCCCCGCGCACACCCTGGGCGTCGACTCCTTCTTCCTCCAGCTCGTGTCCGGGATCCAGGAGGTGCTCGCCGAACGGCACCTGGGTCTGCTGTTCCAGGTCGTGGAGGACGTGGCCGACGAGTGTGCGGTCTATCGCCGCTGGTGGGCGGAGCACCGGGTCGACGGCGTGCTGGTGGTCGACCCGCGCGCCGACGACCCCCGCCCCGACCTCCTCGACGAACTCGGCCTGCCCGCCGTGGTGATCGGCGGCGCGCCCGACGAACGCCATCCCGAGGTGTCGGCGGTCTGGGCGGACGACGCGGGCGCGATGGCCTCGGTGGTCGACGAGTTGACCGCGCTCGGCCATCGCAGGATCGTGCACATCGCCGGCCTGCCGGGCCTCGCCCACACCCAGCGCCGTATCCGCACCCTGCGCG
Organism: Streptomyces sp. NPDC052101; assembly: GCF_040680235.1. Lineage (NCBI taxonomy): Bacteria > Bacillati > Actinomycetota > Actinomycetes > Kitasatosporales > Streptomycetaceae > Streptomyces > Streptomyces sp. NPDC052101. Next base: position 34,231 of record NZ_JBFAWH010000025.1, on the reverse strand, counting down.
CCGAGGCCGACCGGCGCGGCCTGACCGAGGTCCGCTCGGTCACCACCGACTACTCCGACGCCGAGGGCGCGGCCGTGACCCGCCGTGTGCTGCGGGCCGCCGCTCCCCCGACGGCCCTGATCTACGACAACGACGTGATGGCGGTGGCCGGGGTCTCGGCGGCGGCCGAACTCGGCTGTTCCGTACCGGAGGACGTCTCGGTCGTCTCCTGGGAGGACTCGGCCCTGTGCCGCATGGTCAAGCCCTGGCTCTCCGCGCTCTCCCGCGACAGCGCGGAGTTCGGACGTACGGCGGCCCGGGAGCTGACGGCGCTGCTGGACGGCGGTTCGGCACGGGCCGTACGCGTTCCGGTGCCACGCCTGACGGTGCGGGGCAGCACGGCGGCGGTGCGCCCCGACGAGCCGTCTGCCTGAAGGAGGCTCCTCTCGCGGTCAGTTGCACGACCGGTACAGGCCGAACTCGGCGATGTGCACGGCCGACCGGGCCGCCGTGACCCGCACCCGCCAGCTGCGGGCCCGTACCGGCGCCGGCAGCACCAGGATCCGGCTCGCGCCCACCGTCCCGGCGGCGGCCACCTGCGGCCACGCACCGCCGTCCGCCCGGGCCTCGACGACGAAGCCCTCGATCTGCTGCCCGTGCCGGAGGTCCTCCGCCAGCCGGATCCGGTCCACCTCCCGCTCCGTGCCGAGGTCGACGGTCAGCCGCCCCGGCGCGGCGGTGGTCCGGGCGCCGCGGGCCAGGTCCTCGGGCAGTTCCCGGTCGATGCGCCCGCGGAACTCCCGCAACCGTGCCACGTCCGCCGCGGGCAGCAGACCGTGGGTGTCCGGCGGGATGTTGAGCAGCAGCACCGAGTTGCGGCCCACGGACCGGAAGTAGATGTCCGTCAACTGCTCGACGCTCTTGGGCTGTTGGTCGGGGTGGTAGAACCAGCCGTCCCGGATGGACACATCGCACTCGGCGGGCCACCACTGCAGGAAGTCGGCGACGTCGCGGGCCGCGAGCAGCGCGGCCCGGCTGCCCTCGTCGGGGGCGTCGTACGCCAGCGCGTAGTCGGTGCGGCCGCCCGCCCTCTCCGTCACCGGCACCACGCTCCACTCGTCCTGCCGGGCGAGCCCGCCCTCGTTGCCCACCCAGCGCACGTCCGGGCCGGAGACGGCGATCGCGGCGTCCGGGGCGAGCGTGCGGACCAGGGTGTACCAGCTGTCCCAGTCGTAGGGCTCCACCTTGTCCGGAGGGATGCGGCCCTGGGCGCCGTCGAACCACACCTCGTCGATCGGACCGTACTCGGTGAGCACCTCGTAGAGCGTGTTGAGCATGTGCGCGCCGTAGTCGGTGGCGTCGAGGGTGAAGACGTGGTCCGGGGAGCGGTCGTCGCTCTGGACCGGCGTGGGGATGGTCCGGGTGGTGCGGGTGCTGCCGTTGGCGTAGACGCCGTGCAGGTACTGGTTCTCGTCGGCCGGCGAGATGTAGACGCCGGCCTTGAGGCCGTGGCGTCGCATCGAGTCGGCGAACGAGCGCAGCACATCGCCCCGGCCGCCCCGCCAACTGCTGCTCGCCACCGTGTGCTTGGTGTAGCGGGACGGGTAGAGGACGAAGCCGTCGTGGTGTTTGACGGTGAGGACGGCGAGCCTGAAGCCGCTGTCGCGCAGGGCGCGCGCCCACTGGTCGGTGTCGAGGCCGGCCGGCTGGAAGACATCGGGGTCCTCGTCGCCGGTGCCCCACTCCAGGCCCGTGAACGTGTTCACGCCGAAGTGCAGGAAGGCGGTGCGTTCCCGTTGCTGCCAGGCGATCTGCCGTGCGGTGGGCCGGAGTCGGGAGGCCTTGCGGACCAGGTCCGCCTCGGTGTCGCCGGGGCCGACCGGGATGCGGGAGCGGTCGGTGTCCTGCGGCGTGGCCAGGGCCTGGGGTGCGGGGACCGCTCCCGTCACCGCCAGCGCGGTGGCCGAGGCGACGAAGACGCGTCGGGAGAGAACCATGCTCGGGGCTCCTCGGGTCTCAGCCATGCCACTCCACCTTGAACACCCAGGCGTACCTGCCCGCCTTGCGGGCCGCCTCCGGTACGTCGATCACGAGTGCGCCGCCGGTGACCGTCCAGGTCAGGGGCCGGTCGTGGCCGAGCATCGTCACCTTGTCGCCGGGGCGCACCGGCACCGGGGCCTCGACGGTGAGCTTCGGGCCGGGTGCGGCGAGGGAGTGGATGTAGAAGGCCTCGTCGGGGCGGACGGTGAACCGCAGGTCGTCGCCGAGCTGGGCCATCCGTGACCAGTAGGTGGTGTCGTAGATCGCCTCCCCGTTGGTCTTCAGCCACGCGCCCGTCTCGCGCAGGCGGGTCTGCATGATCTCGGGGATCGTGCCGTCGGCGCGCGGGCCGATGTCGAGGAGGAAGTTGCCGTTCTTGGAGACGATGTCGACGACGCTGTGGACGACCTCCTCCGCGGTCATGTAGGCGGAGTCGGGCGTCGCCTGGTTGTAGCCGTACGAGAACGGGTCCAGGCCCCTGCTGGCCTCCCACTTGGCGACCACCGTGTTGGCGTACGTCGTGTACTCGGGGGTCGTGAAGTCGTGGAAGGCGAGGCCCGAGCGGTCGTCGACGGTGACGTCGACGGGGCGGGCCCGGTTCTTGGCGTGGTTGAAGTACTCGGCGAGGACACGGGCGCTGTCGTTCACTCCGCCGATGTCGCACCAGATGATCTCGGGGTCGTAGCCGTGGACCAGTTCGAGCATCTGGGCGGCCTGGTAGTCGTGGACGTAGTCCTTCCCAGCCGTGTAGCCGGTGTACGGCACCGGCTGGAGGGTGTACGGGTTGCGCGGGGCGTGGCCCATCCACGGGTTGTCCGGGTTGAACCACTCGGGCATGGAGAAGTACAGGCCGCGGTGGAGTTCGGGGGTGTAGCGGCGGCTCGCTTCGAAGAGTTCCCTCACCAGGTCCCGTTTGGGGCCCATCCTGACGGCGTTGCGGTCGGAGACCTTGGTGTCCCACAGGGCGAAGCCCTCATGGTGCTTGGAGGTCAGGACGTGGTACTGCGCGCCCGCGTCACGGAACAGCTCCACCCAGGCCCGCGGGTCGAACCGCTCGGCGGTGAAGCGGGGGATGAAGTCGTCGTAGGCGAAGTCCTCGCCGTAGGTGTCCCGGTGGTGGGCGTACACGGCGCCCGCCGGATCCTGCATGTGGTCCCAGTACCACTCGGCGTACTGCTTGCCCACCGGCGACCAGGCGGGCACCGAGTAGACACCCCAGTGGATGAAGATGCCGAACTTGGCTCCCTGGAACCAGTACGGCGCCTGGTGGGCGGCGAGGGAGGTCTCGGTGGGCTGGTAGTCGGCGGTGCCGAGGGTCAGCGTCGCCTGGCCCGCGGCCGCCTGTGCCCCTCGGCCGGTGACCGTGACCGTGCCGTCCCGGCGGGTGCCGGGTGCGGTGCCCGGGCTGTTGCGGATGCCGATGCGGACACGGGCCTGTTCGCCGGGGTCGAGACGGCGGATCCGGGCCGGCTGGACCGTGCGGGCGCCCGGGGCGTCCACGCTCACCGCCACGCCGTCCGCGGCCAGTACGGCCATGGTGCCCGCGTTGACGACCGTGGCCTCCACGCTCTGCGCGCCGGACGGTTCCAGCAGGGAGGGCGTGGAGTGCGGGGCCCGCAGGGTCAACGCCCGGCCCTCGGCCACGGGTTGCAGGGTGAGGGCGAAGAGGTGCAGGGACGCCTTGTTCGCCTCGGCCGGGTTGGTGACGGGGAGGGTGAGGGCGACCGCCTCCCGGCGCGGGTCGATCCAGATCTCCGAGACGCCGATGCCGACGCCGTGCTCGTCCTTGCCGCCGTCGGGGCGGTAGCGGTACGGCGCCGACAGCGGGCCGCCCGACGCGTACCAGTCCGTGCCGCCGAGGCCGGCGGTGGTGGTCGTGCCGTCGGCGTAGTGCACGGTGGCGGTGCCCGAGGCGTTGCCGTAGCTGGCCGCGGCGAGGAAGAAGGCGGACAGATAGCGGCCCTTCGGCAGGTCCAGCCGCTGGCCGAGGGCGACGACGTTGTTGCGGGTCCCCGCGGTCGAGGCGGGGAACTGGAACGGCACCCCGTCCACCTCGACCCGGCCGGCGGCGAGTTCCTCACCGGGGAAGGTGTAGCCGGAGCCGTCGAAGTCGCCGCCGCGGGCGGAGGTGGTGTCGATGCCGTCGTTGTCGTAGAGGGCGTCGAGCGGGACGGGCACCGGATCGGGGACGGCGGCCCATGGCCCCTCCCCGTCGGCAGCCCCTGGTCCCTGCTGGTCGGCGGCCCGCGCGGGGGTCGGGGTGGTGAGCGGCAGGGCGGCCGCGGCGGTCGCGCCGGCGGCCGCGCCCAGGATCAGACGTCTGGGGCACGTGCTCATGAGCGGCTCCCATAAACTCCGATTCATCGGACGTCTGATGATTGTGGGGCGGTTGCAGGACTGTCAACGGGGCTGCAGAGGACGGAACTTGATGCATTGATCGGACGATCAGCGGGTTGCCGGGAAGGGCCTCTCGACGTACCGCGCCGGACCGGGCACAGTTCTCCGTGCGCCGTGATGGATACCGGCGAGTAGCCTACGACCGAGCGAGGAGTGCCCGTGGGTGACTGGGCCGGGCGGACCGCCGCCGAGACAGCTGCCGCCGTACGCGCCAAGGAGGTCACGCCGCGAGAGGTGGTGGCCGAGTGCCTCGCGCGGATCGAGCGGCTCGACGGACGGATCGGGGCGTTCCGGAAGGTACGCGCCGAGGCGGTGCTCGCCGAGGCCGACGCGGTGGCCGCCCGCACCGATCTGGCCCAACTGCCGCTCGCGGGCGTGCCCGTGGCCGTCAAGGACAATCTGGCGGTGCGCGGCGAGTCCCACCGTGACGGCTCCGCCGCCACCCCCGACACCCCGGCCGCCGAGGATCACCCCACGGTGGCCCGGCTGCGGGCGGCCGGCGCGGTGGTCGTCGGCCTGACGAACGTGCCCGAACTGTGTGTCTTCGGCACCACGGAAGGCGTGTTCGGCACCACCCGCAATCCTTGGGACACCTCCCGCACGGCGGGCGGCTCCTCCGGCGGCAGCGCGGCCGCGGTGGCCGCGGGCCTGGTGCCGGTCGCGCTCGGCAACGACGGAATGGGCTCGCTGCGCATACCGGCCGCGAACTGCGGCCTGGTCACGCTCAAGCCGGGGCTCGGCGTGGTGCCGGCGGGGATCGGCAACGGCGACTGGTTCGGCATGGCCGAGAACGGCCCGCTGGCCACGACGGTCGAGGATCTGCGGCTCGTGCTCGGCGTCCTCGCGGGCGGTGCCGATGGACCGCCCGCACAGGAGGCCTCGCCCCGGCGGATCGCCGTGGCCCTGCGCAGCCCGCTGGTCGGCGTCGGCGTGAGCAGGCCGTATACGACCGCGGTACGGGAGGCGGCCGGGGCGCTCGCGCGGGCCGGGCACCAGGTGCGGCGGGCCGAGCCGCCGTATCCGCTGTCGCTGGGCGTGACCGCTTTGCGGCACTGGACCGCCGGGACGGCGGTGGACGCCGCGGGCCTGGACCGGGCGCGGCTGGCCCGGCGGACCCGGGTGCACGCGGACCTGGGCCGGCGGTTCGTCCGCTCGGTGCGCACCTCAGACAGCCGCGAGCGGCTGCGCGCCCGGCTGACGCCGTTCTTCACCGAGCACGACGTCCTGCTCACCCCGGCTCTGGCCCGGCGCTCCCCCGCCGCCGGGCCGTGGCACGAACGCGGCTGGCTGCGCAACGTCCTGGCCAACACCGCGTACTCCCCGTTCACCCCGCCCTGGAACCTGACCGGCTGGCCCGCGATGTCCGTCCCGTTCGGCGCCCTTCCCTCGGGCGCCCCCTGTGCCGTGCAGCTGGCCGGCCGCCCGGGTACGGAGGCGGTACTGCTGGAGCTGGCGGAGGAGCTGGAGAAGCTGCGCCCCTGGCGGCGGACGGCACCGGTGGCCGGCCTCTGAGCCCCGCCTAGTCGAGTGCCCGGTACATGATGTGCAGTCCCACCCTGCCGTGCAGGGGATGGTCGTAGGCCTCGGGGATGGTGCCGAGCACGGTGAAGCCGAGGGAGGTCCACAGGGCGACGGCGGGGTTCGTCTCGACGACGGCGTTGAAGACCATCGCGCGGTAGCCGTGAGCGCCGGCCTCGGCCAGGACGTGTTCGGCGAGGGCGCGGCCGATGCCCTGACCTGCGCATTCCGGGTCGACCATGAAGCCGGCGTTGGCCACGTGCGCGGCGGGGCCGGCGTAGTTGGGAGTCAGGTACGCCGAGCCGACCACGCGTCCGGCCCCGTCCTCGGCGACGTAGACGCACTTGGCGGGACTCATCCAGAGGGCGCGGGCGTCCTCCTCGGAGGTGTCCGGGTCCCATGCGTAGGTTTCGGCAGCGGCGACGATACGGTGCCAGAAAGGCCAGATCCGCGGCCAGTCCTCGGCCGCGGCTTCTCTGATCAGCATGGGCGTGAGTCTGTCAGGTCACGCCCATGCGTGCGGCGATCGCGAAGGGTCCGACTCGGGGTCAGTCCACGCTGGGCAGGATGTGCGGCTCGGCGAGGTCGTCCTCGTAGCCCGCGAGGCGGATCGGAGCGGACCGGGCCCACACATCGAGGCTGCCGAGTTCTCCCGGCCGCCGGCCCAGGCGCTCCGTGCGTTCCTTGGGGCGTTCTTCGCGATTCGTCTTCTCCGGTGTCACCGCGCACTCCTTATGTGTCGGTCACCCTCGAGGGCCTGCCGGACAGCCTGCGCTTCGGCACTCGACGCCCGCTCGGGTCTGGTTCGAAAGGCCAGTTCGGACGCGGTGGCGCCGGTACGAACGTTGGGTCTGGGTGGGACCCGGTACTGCTGCCCGTCTCTCCAGATTACCCAAATGAGCGGACGTCCGCTCGATCGGGAGTGCAAACAAGGTGTAACTATGAGAAGTCGTTTGGCCCCCAATACCTCTCAATATGCAGCTATTTACCATGCGCCGCTCACTCAACCGCCGGAGCGAATCACCCATTCGGACTACATGTGGCTCAGTTCAGGTGCCGTTGGCCGGACCGCAAGGTCGCCATGATCTGCTGATGAGCGGCAACGGCTGTCTCGCGGAAGGACTGACGCATGGAGCTGCGCAGCGTCGAGGAGCTGATGGATCTGCTGTACGCCGGCCGGCACCAGCACGCGCTGCGCACCGCCGCGCTGCTGCGCCGCAGCCGCCCCGCCGACAAGGAGCTGCAGGTCGCGGGGCTGGTGCACGGCATAGGGCCGGCGCTGCGCCCAGGCAGCGGCGAGACGGGCCGGGCGCCCAGCGCGGCCGAGGCGGTGCGCTCGCTGCTCGGGGAGCGGGTGTTCCGGCTGGTGCGCGGGGAAGCGGGCGCCGCCGACGACGATGTGCTGCGGCTGCGCCAGGCCGACGAGGAGAGCCGTACGACGGGCTTCGACGCGGGTGTCCTGGAGGACTGGCGGACGGTGCTGGAGCTGGTGGCGGCCCGCCATTCCCGACTCGGCGCCGTGGACTGACGTCCGAGCGGCGCCCAAGGTACGGCACATGACGCGCCGTCCGCCCGGGGTCCGGACGGCGACGCGCTCCGGCACGACCGCTTCACCCCGGGACGGGGGACGGCCGCGCCGGTCACCGGATCGGCGGGGTCACCACCTGCTGGGCGCGTAGTCCTTCAGGAAGACGCCGTAGAGGTCGTCGCCCGTCTCGCCGCGGACGATCGGGTCGTAGACACGGGCGGCGCCGTCGACCAGGTCGAGGGGCGCGTGGAAGCCTTCCTCGGCGAGGCGCAGCTTGTCGTAGTGCGGGCGCTCGTCGGTGATCCAGCCGGTGTCGACGGAGGTCATGAGGATGCCGTCGGAGTCGAACATCTCCTGGGCGCTGGTCCGCGTGACCATGTTCATGGCGGCCTTCGCGGCGTTGGTGTTCGGATGCCCGGCGCCCTTGTAGCCGCGGCCGAAGACACCTTCCATCGCCGAGACGTTGACGACGTATGCGCGCCCGCTGTCCGCCTTCTTCGCGGCGTCGGCCATGGCCGGGCGCAGCTTGCTGATGAGGATGAACGGCGCCGTGTAGTTGCACAGCTGGGTCTCCAGCAGCTCCACCGGGGAGATCTGCTCGATGGTCTGCACCCAGGTGTTGCTGTCGACGACGTCGGGGACGAGGCCGCCGGCGTCGATGGCGGTGCCGTCCAGGTGCCGGGCGACGCTGGCGTTGCCCGCGACGAGCGCGAGGTCGGCGACCTTCTGTGCGTCGAGGCCGCTGGTGCCGAGGGGCAGCGCGGCGATGCCGTCGACGGCGCCGGAGTTGAAGGCGCCGATGACATGGTGGGCGGGGAGTTCACCGGCGGGCAGCGGGGCGGTCTCGCCCTCGACCAGGGCCGCGTACGCGGTGGGCAGCCGGCGTACGGTCTGCGTCGCGTTGTTGATCAGGATGTCGAGCGGACCCGCCTCGGCGACCTGCTCGGCGAGGGCGACGGCCTGCGCGGGGTCGCGCAGATCGATGCCGACGACCTCCAGCCGGTGGATCCAGTCCGCCGAGTCCTCCATCGCCTTGAACCGGCGGATGGCGTCCTTGGGGAAGCGTGTGGTGACGGTGGTGTGCGCGCCGTCACGCAGCAGCCGCAGCGCGATGTACATGCCGATCTTGGCGCGGCCGCCGGTGAGGAGGGCGCGCTTGCCGGTGAGGTCGGCACGGGCGTCGCGCTTGGCCCGGTTCGTGCGGGCGCAGTCCGGACAGAGCTGGTGGTAGAAGTAGTCGACCTCGACGTAGCGGGTCTTGCAGGTGTAGCAGGAGCGCGGGCGCTGGAGTATGCCCGCGATCTTGCCTTCCTCGATCTTGGAGGAGGGCAGGATGCCCTCGGTCTCGTCGTCGATGCGCTCGGCGGAGCCGGTCGCGGTGGCCTCGGTGACCGCCTTGTCGTGGGCGGTCTTGGCGGCCCGGCGCTCCTGGCGGCGGCGCTGCTTGACCGTCCGGTAGATGTGCGAGGTGGCTCGGCGCACCGTGATCGCGTCCGGGTGGTCGACGTCGAGGTCGTCCAGCTCCTCCAGCACGCTCAGGCAGACGGCCAGCCGCTCGGGGTCGATACCCGGGCCGTGGACGACCTCTTCTGCGGCCATGGAGCCGTCCTCTGTCACCGTCATCGCGCTGCCGCTTCCCTGATCACCCGCGCGGCGCTCCGACTCGCGCCCGCTTTCGAACAGCGAATTTTACGGAGCACACCGGCCACCCGCCAAACCCGTCCAGCCCCTGGCCCGGACCGACCCCCCGAATCGGCTCGACGCCCCAGCCGAGCCACACGCCACCACTCACCCCGGCCGCCGCACCCGATCCACCCGGACCGCCCCGGCAACCGACGGGCCCGGAGCGACTCGCCCAGGCCGGTCGGCCGGGCCCACGCCGGACTCACCCGGCCGCACCGCCGGGGCCACACGCCACCACTCACCCGGCCCGTCACACCCAATCCACCCGGGCCAGCCCGGCCCGCCCGGCAACCGACGGGTCCGGGAGCGACTCGCCCAGGCCAGCACCATCAATCCGCCCGGCCACTACCCCGGACCACACGCGACATTCGGCCGGGCCCACGCCGGACTCACCCGGCCGCCCAGGCCTCAAGCCGCCACTCGCCCGGGCCAGCACACCTCATCCGCCCAGCCACCCACCCCGGCCGTCCCGGGAACCGCCCGCCCCGACAGGCCGGCACGCCCCCATCCCCCTAGCCCCTCACCCGGACCACGCACCACCACCCTCCCGGGCCCGCGCCAAATCCGCTCGGCCACTCACCCAGGCCACGCACGATCGTCCGAGCCGCACAGCACCACCCACCCGAGCGGTGCACCAGCCACCCGAGCCGCACACGACCCTCCCAAGCGGCACGCGAGCACTCGTGCAGGCCGCGGGCCGGATCCGTTCGGTCGCTCCGCCGAGCCCGTCCCAGCAAGGCCACCCCGCGCCCGCCCTGTCCAGCGGGCTCCAGCCGTCGTCAGTGGTGACGGTGTGGTGCGAGGGGCACTCGTGTCCGATCGTGAAAGAAGGGGTACGGGGTTAGGGGTCCTTGCAGGTCGCCGGTTAGAGGTCGCAGGTCGACAGGAGGGTCTCCACCTCTGTCGACACCGCGTGGGCGAGCCGGTCGAGGTCCGGTACGGCCTGGGCGTCGGCGACGAGGCCGTAGTGCACGCGGCCGCGATACGTCGAGATCGCGACCGCCAGTGCCTGGCCCGGCGCGAGCGGGGCCAGCGGGTAGACCTCGTTCAGCTCGTGTCCGCCGAGCCGCAGCCCCAGCCCCGGCAGCGGCACGCTGGTGACGAGGATGTCGAACCACAGCCGGGCCGCCTGGCCGACGAGCGGCCCGCCGAGCCGGTGGCCGAGAGCCGGGACGTGGTCGGCGAGCAGCGCGACGGCGCCGGCGCCCCGGTCGGGCCCCGCGTCCTTGTTGCGGACCATGGCCGTGCGCACGGCGTCGAGGCGGCCGAGCGGATCGGGCTCGTCCACCGGGAGCCGTATGAGATAGCCGGAGAGCCGGTTGCCCTGCGGATGGGCGGTGCGCGGGCGGCGCCGGGAGACGGGGATGAGGGCCCGGGGCGCCACCCCCTTGCTGCCGTCGCCACGCTCCTCCAGCCAGCGGCGCAGCGCGCCGGCGACGACGGCGATGAGCACGTCGTTCACGGTGCCGCCGGCGGACTTGCGGACCCGGTGCACATCGTCGATGTCGACGACGACGCCGGCGGTACGGCGGGTGCCGCTCGGGGCCGCGGCCAGCGCGGAGACGGGCCGCATGCCGAGGGTGGACCGGGCGAGGGAGGCACCGATGTCCAGGGCCCGGCCCATGTCCGACAGCGCGCCCCTGACCAGGCCGGGGACGAGCCCCGGCAGCTTGCGCACATCGGGCAGCAGGCCGCGGGGCGGCTCGATGGCGCGGGGCGCCCGCTCGGGCAGGTCCACCGGGTCGAGGACGCCTGCGGCGAGTTTCAGCGCGCGCAGCCCGTCGGCCAGTGCGTGGTGGAACTTGAAGAGCACGGCGAAGGACACCCCGTCCTCGCCGGGCATCACATGCGCCTCCCACGGCGGCCGGCCGCGCTCCAGCGGGCGTTCCATGAGCCGGCCGGCGACCGCATGGAAGTCGGCGGTCGGGGCGTGCAGCCGGACATGGTTCAGCGGATCGAAGTCCGGGTCGGTCTCCCGGGCGGCGCCGCCGAAGGCGAGCGGCTGCCACACGTCGCGGATGCGCAGGCGCAGCCCGGGCACGGCGGCGGCCCGGGCGGCGAGGAGGTCGGCGGCATGGGCGCCGGCGGTGGGCGAGTGGGCGCCGAAGACGCCGAGCGCGCCGAGGTGCATGGGGTGCCGGTCGGACTCGATGTTCCAGAACGCCAGGTCGAGGGGAGCGAGCAGGTCGGAAGTCAAGGGCTTGCCTCACGCGTCGACGACGGGTGGATCTGCAGTCACTCGCAGTCAATCGCCGCGACCTGATTACGGTCAAGTACGATCAGGCTACGCTCAGTTAACAGCAGATTAAGTCCCGCCCCTGCAACAGGGGCGGGACCCAGTGATACGTGAGGTCACTTCAGGACCGGTTGCGCCGCCTCGGGTGACGTACCCCACTCAGACGGGCGCGGGCCGACCGTGAAGGTGAGCGAGCCCAGCGTGCGCAGCGCACGCGTCGTCAGATAGGTCCGCCCCTGCGGTGTTCCGTCGGTGTGGACGCTCTGGATGTAGCGGTGGGTGGCGGAGGTGCCGGGCGCGGTGATCGTCAGATGGCCGCCCGGCCAGTACCGGCGGTCCAGGGCGATGTCGACGCGGTCGAAGACGGGCGTGGACAGGCCCCAGGTGTCGTAGCCCGGCTGGATCGGGAAGAGACCGATGGACGACAGGACGTTCCAGGCGGACATCGTGCCGAGGTCGTCGTTGCCGGTGATGCCGGCGGGTCCGTCGGTGAAGAGGGTCAGCGCGGCGTGCACCACGTCGGTGGTCTTCCACGGCTGCCCGGTGGCGAGGTAGGTGTACGGGGCGATGAGGTCGGGCTCGTTCATCGGGTTGTACTTGTCGGCGTTGTAGTACGCGTACGCGTCGCCGTGCACCCACACCTCGCGGGCGGTCTTCGCGGGGTCGGCCACCAGCTTGTCGTAGGCGAAGAAGGAGTCCAGCCGCTCGTTGGCCGCGCGTTCGCCGCCGATCAGCCGGACCATGCCGGGCACGTCCTGCGGCACGAGCCACTGGTACTGCCAGGCCGTTCCCTCGTGGAAGCCGGTGCCGCGGGTCGGGTCGGCCGAGCCGGTGAAGGCCCCGGAGGCGTCGCGGGCGCGGAAGAAGCCGGTGGCCGGGTCGAAGATGTTCCGGTAGTTCTGCGCCCGGGCGGCGTAGCGGGCGGCGTCGGCCCCGTGGCCGAGGCCGCGGGCCATCTGCGCCAGCATGGCGTCGGCGAGCGCGTACTCCAGGGTGACGGAGGCACCGTGGTGGTAGTCGGAGTCGCCCATCTTGGCGTACGGCCGGTCCTGGACGAAGGGGGCGAAGCCGCGGGCGAGGTACTCGGCGTTGGCCTCCCGGCCGATGCCCGGCAGGCCGGCGGGCGGGATACCGTCGGCGTTCTTCTTCAGCGCGCGGTAGGCCCGCTCCTCGAAGCCCTTGAGCAGGCCCATCTGGTAGGCCGTGGTGAGGAAGGGGGTGACCGGGTCGCCGCTCATGATGTTCGTCTCGACCGGGCCGTAGCCCCACTTGGGCAGCCAGCCGCCGTCCTCGTCGATCGCCACCACCGACCGGGCCATGTCCCGTGCCTCGGTCGGCGCGAGCAGCGCGAGCAGCTGGGCCTGGGTGCGGTAGGTGTCCCACAGCGACCAGTTCTGGTAGTACGTGAACCCGTCGGCGTGATGGACCCGGCGGTCCCAGCCCAAGTAGCGGCCGTCGGTGTCACCGCCGATGTTCGGCGCGAGGAACGAGCGGTACAGCGAGGAGTAGAAGGTCCGGCGCAGCGTGCTCGCGCCGCCGTGCACCTGGACGCCGGCCAGCCGCTTCTCCCACTCCTCGCGGGCCCGCTCGCGTACGGCGTCGAAGGACCGGCCGCCCTCGGCGCGCAGGTTTCCGGCCGCGCCGGCCGCGTCGACGTACGACAGGGCGGTGGTCGCCTCGACCGTACGGTCCTTGGTGGTGTCGAAGCGGACATAGGCGCCGCCGGGTCCGGTGCGGGAGCCCGGGGTGACGGTCTGTCCGTTCCAGGTGCCGTACGCGGTGAAGGGTCTGCTGAAGCGGGTGATCGTGTGGACGGTGTAGGGGCCGGTGTCCCGGCAGAAGCCGTGCCCGGTGATCGAGGTGCGCACGGTGTGGTCGTCCAGGATCTCCACGGAGGTGGAGACCGTCTTGTGCAGCGACTGGGCCGCGTTCAGCAGGACGTTGGCCTTGTCGGTGGCGGGGAAGGTGTAGCGCTGCACGCCGGTGCGCGCGGTCGCGGTCAGCTCGGCACGGATGCCGGAGGCGAGACCGACCCGGTAGTAGCCGGGGCTCGCCGTCTCGTCCTGGTGCGAGAAGCCGGCCGCGTACTTGGCGTAGTCCGTCTGCGTGACGTCGCCCGTGGTGGGCAGCACGGGCAGGTCGCCGCCGAGGCGGCAGCCGACGCCGGAGAGATGGACCAGGGAGAAGCCGCGGATCCGGTTCTGCGTGTAGTCGTAGCCGGTCATGTGACCGGTGTCCGGGGAGAGCTGCACCATGCCGAAGGGCACGGCCGCGCCGGGGAAGGTGTTGCCCTCGTCCTGGCTCCCGATGAACGGGTTGACCAGATCGGTGAGGTGGCCGTCGGTCCGCTCGGCGGCCGGTGCGGCGGGGGTGGCGATCAGCGCGGACGCTGCCATCACGCCGGCAAGGCACAGCCGCGTGCGCCGGGTCCCTCTCATGTCGGATGACCTCCGCAGGTTCGACATCGTTGTCTGCATCCTGAAGGTCGAACGACCCAAATCCGGGCAAGGTACGGCCAGCGCGCAGAACGCGTCGCGTACGGCGGGTCCGGCTGGTGACGGACCGTCAGAGAGTAGGCCTGCACTCCTGGTGGCGCGGGCCCGGGAGGCGGCGTGCTCCATCAGGGTCCGGCCGGGCGCACCACCGACATGGCTCAGGCGCTAACCCGGGCTGTCCGAGGGGCCGTAGTGATGGGGTGCGGCGTCCTCGGTCTCGATCAGCTCGTCGGCCGCCTCGTCCAGTTGCCGCCGGTCGTACTCCGTGAGGAAGGGGAACAGGGCCCCGCAGTCGCGGCAGGCACGCGCGCGCGAGGCCTCGAAGGTGGGCTGGGGCTTGAAGAACCCCGGCCGGCGAAAGCGCAGCCGCAGCCGCTCGAACGACCGCTCCCCCGAGGTCAGCTCACCGACCGGGCTCAGCCGGGCGGAGCCGCATATCCCACATCGCATGCCGGGGACCCTATCCCGCGGGGCCTAGGACACCCGCTGCCCCTTGCCCAGGGCGATCACGCCGCCCTGGGAGACGGTGTACAGCTCCGCGTCCCGGTCCGGGTTGACGCCGATCGTCGCGCCGGGCGGGACCTCCACGTTCTTGTCCAGGACCGCGCCGCGCACCACCGCGCCCCGCCCGACGCGCACGTTGTCGTGCAGCACGGAACCCTGGACCACCGCGCCCGGGTCGACCCGTACGCCGGGAGAGAGGACCGACCGGGTGACCTGACCGCGGATCAGGCAGCCCGCGCTGATGATGGACTCGCTCGCGATGCCGCCCGCGTTGAAGCGGGCCGGTGAGAGCTGGCCCGAGTGGGTGTAGATGGGCCACTGGCGGTTGTAGAGGTTGAACGCCGGGCGCTCGGCGATGAGGTCCATGTGTGCCTCGTAGTAGGCGTCGAGGGTGCCCACGTCCCGCCAGTAGCCCTGGTCACGGGTGGTCTCACCGGGCACGTGGTTGTCGCCGAAGTCGTACAGCTGGGCCTCGCCGCGCGCGGTGAGCTGGGGCAGGATCGAGCCGCCCATGTCGTGCACCGACTGCTCGTCCTCGGCGTCCCGGTGCAGCGCCTCGACCAGGGCCTTGGTGGTGAAGATGTAGTTGCCCATCGAGGCGAAGACGCACTCGGGGTCGTCGGCCAGTCCGGGCGGGTCCGCGGGCTTCTCCAGGAAGCGCTCGACGGCGCGCCCGTCCGAGCCCGGTGTGATCACCCCGAAGGAGGAGGACTCCGTGCGCGGCGCCCGGATACCGGCCACGGTCACGCCCGCGCCGCCCTCGATGTGCTGCCGGAGCATCTGCCGCGGGTCCATGCGGTAGACGTGGTCGGCGCCGAACACGGCCACGTACTCGGGCTGTTCGTCGTGGACCAGGTTGAGGGACTGAAGGAGCGCGTCGGCGCTGCCGAGGTACCAGCGGGGGCCGAGGCGCTGCTGCGCCGGGACCGGGGTGACGTAGTTGCCGAGCAGGCTGGACATCCGCCAGGTGGTGGTGATGTGCCGGTCCAGTGAGTGCGACTTGTACTGGGTCAGGACGCAGATGCGCAGGACGTCGGCGTTGACGAGGTTGGACAGGACGAAGTCGACGAGCCGGTAGGTGCCGCCGAAGGTGACGGCTGGTTTCGCGCGGTCGGCGGTCAGCGGCATCAGACGTTTTCCCTCGCCGCCCGCCAGTACGATCCCGAGTACGGAAGGCCCTCCACGACGCATGGCCGCTCCCCTCACCCTGGTTGAACCATGGCTGCCCCGAGCAGACGGGACTAAGCCTGCTTGAGGATCTCCTCGTACAGCGCGGCCGTGCGCCGGGCCACCGTGTCCCAGCCGAACTCCAGGACCGCCCGCCGCCGTCCGGCCTCCCCCATCCCCCGAGCGGTCTCCCGGTCGCCGAGCACGGTGTCCAGGGCCCGGGCGAGGCCCTCCTCGAAGGCGTCGTCCACGTCGACGAGGAGGCCCGTCCTGCCGTCCTCCACGACCTCGGGGATGCCGCCCACCCGCGAGGCCACGACCGGCGTGCCGCAGGCCATTGCCTCCAGGTTGACGATGCCGAGCGGCTCGTACACCGAGGGGCAGACGAACACGGCGGCACGGGTGAGGAGTTGGATCACCTCCGGGCGCGGCAGCATCTGCGGGATCCAGAACACGCCCGCGCGGATCCGGCTCAGCTCCTGGAACAGCTCCCGGAACTCCCGGTCGATCTCCGGGGTGTCGGGCGCGCCCGCGCACAGCACGACCTGGGCGCCGGGGTCGATGTCCCGTACCGCGCGCAGCAGATGGGGCACGCCCTTCTGGCGGGTGATCCGGCCCACGAACAGGACGTACGGGCGGTCGGGGTCGATACCGTGCCGGGTGAGGGCGTCGGTGCCGTGGTCGGGCCGGTAGAGGCGGGTGTCGATGCCGTTGTGCACGACGCGCACGGCGGCCGGGTCGAGCGCCGGGTAGCAGGCGAGGACGTCCTCGCGCATGGCGCCGGACACGGCGATCACCGCGTCGGCGGCCTCGACTGCGGTGCGTTCGGCCCAGCTCGACAGCGCGTATCCGCCGCCCAGTTGCTCGGCCTTCCAGGGGCGCAGCGGCTCCAGCGAGTGGGCGGTGACCACGTGCGGGACGCCGTACAGCAGCTTGGCGAAGTGGCCGGCGAGGTTCGCGTACCAGGTGTGGGAGTGGACGAGTTCGCGGCCTTCGAGGGCGGCGGCGACGGCCAGGTCCACGGAGAACGTGCGCAGCGCGTCGTTGGCGCCGTCGAGCGCGGACCAGGGGCGGTGGCGCACGACGCCGACGCCGCGGCCCTCGCCCCAGCAGTGCACCTCCAGGTCCACCAGGGAGGTCAGCTCCCGGGCGAGGAACTCCACATGGACGCCGGCGCCGCCGTAGACATCCGGGGGGTACTCCCGGGTCAGCAGTCCCACTCGCACCCGACAACCCCCTTGTCCCGGCGGCAGGTTCCTCTCATGGTCACCCAGATGCGGCGTCCGGGGAAGAGCGCGGCGGGCGCAGGAAGCAGCAGTCGCCGCAGACTCCGCCGCCGGGCACCCGGTAGTACAGGCAGCAGCTGCGGCGGCGGAAGGCGGTGCCGGTGCGGGTGCCGGTCGTGCGCAGCAGTGGGTGGGCGAGGAGTTCGTCCGTCAGGGCGCCGGCCCGGCGGGCTTCGTCGGTACGGCCGTGCGCGCGGGCCCAGCGGTCCAGTGCCCCGGCCGCCCCGGCGAGCGCCGAGCCCGCGTTGCCCCACAGCAGCCCGGGTGCACAGCCGAAGCGGGCTCTCAACGCCTCCCCCAGGGGCTGCAGATGACCGTCGAGTACGGTCGCGGCGAGGGTGGCGGCGTCACCGGGCAGCGGGCGCACCTCGGTCAGGTACAGGTCGTCGGGGGCGGCGGCGGAGGGGTCCCAGCGCAGCAGGCGCGGGTCGAGGTCGGGCAGGCGGCCGTACAGGACGGCACAGCCGAGAGCGGCGGACCACAGCCGGGCGGCCAGTGACTGCTGGGCGATGGAGGCGGCGACGCGCGGCTCGGCGGTGCGGAGCCGGCCGGCGACCAGGGCCACCCGCCCCGTCAGAGCGTCATGGGAGGCATCCGCCGTCACCCTTTCGTAGGCCTGCGCGAGTGTCGGCAGCCGGCCGGGATCCGGTGCGCCGGCGGCTTCGGCCGGACCCGGGTGCGTACGCAGACGGAAGAAGCCGCCCAGCGGGCGGAGGGCGTCGAGAGCGGGGTCGAGGTCCACGACATGTACTGGTACCAGGCCCGTTGCCGGTCCGCCGCACAGGGTGCCGGGCCTCGCGGCACCCGTCCCGAGGATGATCGCACGGCTGGTGTACTCCATCGGCAGTAGGAGGCATTGCGTGCTCAGGTACGACGACGGGAAGAGCGCGGGCGGGCAGAGTGTTGCCCATGGATGCCGACCGTACGCCGCGCCGGGCTCAGGGCCCCGGCCTCACGCAGGGGAGACGCGGATGAGCGCCCTCGCGTTGTCCGTGCTCCTGTCGTTCGTGTCCGCCCTCGCCTACGCGGGCGGCGCGATCGTGCAGGAGCAGGTGGCGGTGTCCTCCCCGGACAGCGCGTACATGCCGCTGCGCCGCCCGAGTTGGTGGGGGGCGCTGGCGCTCAACGGTCTCGGCGGTGTGCTCCACGTAGTGGCCCTGGCCTACGGCCCGTTGAGCCTGGTCCAGCCGCTCGGCGCGCTGACCATCGTCTTCGCGCTGCCCATGGCCGCGCTGTTCGTCGGCCGCAGGGCCGGGGCGACCGCCTGGCGCGGCGCCGTCATGGCCACGGTGGGCCTCGCCGGTCTGCTGTCCCTGGTCGGCTCCTCCGACACCCATTCCCTCGACACGGCCCAGCGGGTCGCTCTCGCGCTGGTCACCGGCGGCGCCGTAGCGGCGCTGATGTGCGCCGGCCTGGCCGCGCACCGGCACCCCGCGGTGCGCAGCGTGCTGCTCGCCACCGCCTCCGGCGTGGCGTTCGGCATGTCGTCGGTGTTCACCAAGACCGTCGCCGAGGACTGGACCCACGGCATCGACCTCGACGATCTGCCCTCGCTCGCCGTGATCGGCCTGTTCGCCGTGGCCGGCGTCGTGCTGTCCCAGGCCTCCTACCGGGGCGGTGGCCTCGCCGCCCCGCTGGCCACGCTGACCGTGGCCAACCCGGTGCTGGCGGCGGCGGTCGGCATCCTGATGTTCGGAGAGACGTTCCGCTACGGCGCTATGGGCAGCGCGCTCGCCGTGTGCTGCGGCGTCCTGGCGGCGGGCGGCCTGATCATGCTGACGACCGAGCGGATCGAGCACACCGAGGCACCTTCCCTGCCGGACGCCGCCACGCCCGGCGCCGCACCGGCTGCCGCGGCAGCCCCCGCCGGGAGGGAAGCCCTGCGGGGCCTGCCGCGGCAGCGGGCGGCGAAGGAGACCGAGGCGGAGCCGGCCGAGCGGGCCGGGCTGCCCGAGGCAGCCGGCGCGCTCGACGCGCACGTGCCGTGGGGCTTGCTGGCTCCGGAACCGGACGGCGCCGGGGAGGGCGCCGACGGCGAACCGCCGCCGCCCAGCCGTGTGCTCCCCATGTACACCACACTGCCCGCGGGCATCCAGGTGCCGCTGCCGGTCCCGGCCCGCCGCCCTGTGCGGGTCCGTACGCGGGTCAGATCCTGACGCCGCCGGCCCGCAGATAGGCGAGCGGGTCGATGTCCGTACCGAAGTCGGGTCCGGTCCGCACCTCGAAGTGCAGGTGCGGGCCGGTGACGTTTCCGGTGGCTCCGGAGCGGCCGATGCGCTGGCCCGCGCCGACGCTCTGCCCGATCCGCACCGAGATGGCGGACAGATGGCCGTACTGGGTGTAGTGGCCGTCGGCGTGCCGGATCACCACCTGGTAGCCGTACGCGCCGCCCCAGCCCGCGTCCACCACGTGCCCGGCCTCGGCGGCCTTCACGGAGGTGCCGGTCGGCACGAGGAAGTCGATGCCGGTGTGGTAGCCCTTCGACCAGTGCGCGCCCGCGGCGCGGTAACCGGTGCCGATGGGCGCGTCGACGGGCGCGACGAGCGTACGGCCGGTGCTCGTGGTCCGGTGCGTTGCGGTCTTGTGCCCCGAAGAGGCTTTCTTCTTCGGTGACTTGGTGGACGCGCCGCCGGGCGTGGCCTTGCCGTGCAGGGTGAGCCGCTGACCGGGCAGGATCAGGTCGGGATCGGCGCCCACGGTCTCGCGGTTGCCCGCGTAGAGCCCGTGCCAGCCGCCGCGGACGTGGTGTTCCTCGGCGATCCCGGAGAGCGTGTCGCCGTGCACCACGGTGTACATCTCGGCCCGGCCCGCGCGGGACTGCGGGGTGGTCTGCGGCCGTACGTCCGGTACGGCCTTCTTCTTCCGGACCGGAACGGCCCGGGTGGCGGCGCTGTCCGTATGCACGCTCTCCGTGTGCGTGCCCTCGGTGTGCCCGCCGGGGTCGGCGTCCCCGCGGGTGAGTCCGGCCCGCAGCGAGCACACCGGCCATGCGCCCGGCCCCTGCCCGTCGAGGACCTTCTCGGCGACGGCGATCTGCTGGCTCCGGGTCGCCTGGTCGGCGCGCGGCGCGTACCGGGTGCCGCCGTACTCCTCCCAGGTGGACTGGGTGAACTGCAGCCCGCCGTAGAAGCCGTTGCCCGTGTTGATGCTCCAGTCGCCGCTGGACTCGCAGGCGGCGACCTTGTTCCAGGTGGAGGCGTCGGCCGCGTCGGCGGTGCCGGCGGCGACCAGCGGGATCGCGAGGCCGGCGCCGCCCGCCGTGACGGTGAGTGAGGCGCGGTTGATCCTGTTCGGCTGGTACCGGCGGTGCCGGCCGCGTACGGCCATGTCCGAATTCCCCTCGGCATGCGTCAGGAGGGGCAAAAATAAGCGCGGCGAACAGGCCATGACAAGACGGAAAACCGGCCTCCCACGCCAACCAAGTGGCCGGGAACGGCCCTTGCTTGCTCTTCTTCGCTTGCTCTTCTTCGCGGAACACTGAGGCTTCCGGCGCCGCCACCGCGTACTCGAGCCTGGCGGGTCGGATGTGCGCTCGCCACAGCGGCACGCAAGGATGGGCGAGTACCCGTACTGACGGAGCCGTAGTCACCAGGCAGACCAGGGAGCAGGCGGCATGAGCACTTCAGCGCAGATCGGCGTCACGGGCCTCGCGGTCATGGGCCGCAACCTCGCCCGGAACTTCGCCCGCAACGGCTACACCGTCGCCGTGCACAACCGTACGGTGGCGCGGACCAAGGCGCTGGTGGAGGAGTTCGGCGACGAGGGCGACTTCGTCAAGGCCGAGACCGCCGAGGAGTTCGTGGCGGCGCTGGAGCGCCCCCGCCGGCTGGTGATCATGGTCAAGGCCGGTGAGCCGACCGACGCCGTGATCGAGGAGTTCGCGCCGCTGCTGGAGCCCGGCGACATGATCATCGACGGTGGCAACGCGCACTTCGCGGACACCCGCCGCCGCGAGAGGGCGCTGCGCGAGCAGGGCATCCACTTCGTCGGCATGGGCGTCTCCGGCGGCGAGGAGGGCGCGCTGCACGGGCCGAGCATCATGCCGGGCGGCCCGAAGGAGTCGTACGACTCGCTGGGCCCGATGCTGGAGAAGATCTCCGCCAAGGCGGCGGACGGCGCGCCCTGCGTCACACACGTGGGCCCCGACGGCGCCGGCCACTTCGTGAAGATGGTCCACAACGGCATCGAGTACGCCGACATGCAGCTGATCGGCGAGGCCTACCAGCTGCTGCGCGATGTCGCCGGATACTCCCCCGCCGAGATCGCGGAGATCTTCCGCACCTGGAACAGGGGCCGTCTCGACTCGTACCTGATCGAGATCACGGCCGAGGTGCTGTCCCATGTGGACGCGGCGACGGGCAAGCCGTTCGTGGACGTGGTCGTGGACCAGGCGGAGCAGAAGGGCACGGGCCGCTGGACGGTCCAGATCGCCCTGGACCTGGGCGTTCCGGTGTCCGGCATCGCCGAGGCCGTCTTCGCGCGCTCGCTGTCCGGGCACGCGAAGCTCCGCGAGGCCTCGCAGGGGCTGGCCGGCCCGAAGGCGGCCCCGCTGGGCAAGGCGGAGGCGGCGGCCTTCGCCGACCGGGTCGAGCAGGCGCTGTACGCGTCCAAGATCGTGTCGTACACCCAGGGCTTCCACGAGATCGCCGCGGGCAGCGAGGAGTACGGCTGGGACATCGACCTCGGCGCGGTGTCCTCGATCTGGCGGGGCGGCTGCATCATCAGGGCCGCGTTCCTGGACCGCATCCGCGCCGCGTACGACGCCCGCGCCGATCTGCCCAGCCTGCTGTCGGACGAGACGTTCGCCCGCGAGATCGCCGACGCGCAGGACGACTGGCGTGAAGTGGCGGTCGCGGCGGTGCGGCAGGGTGTGCCGACCCCGGGGTTCGCGGCGGCGCTGGCGTACTACGACGCGTTGCGGGCCTCTCGCCTGCCGGCGGCCTTGACGCAGGGGCAGCGGGACTTCTTCGGGGCGCACACGTATCGGCGGGTGGACCGGGAGGGGTCGTTCCACACGTTGTGGGGCGGTGACCGGTCGGAGGTGTCCGCCTGAGGCAGCGGAGAACTCACGCCCACGCCCCTTCGCGGCGGCCGGTGTCCCTCAGGTGAGGGGTGGGCCCGGCTCGGGGTTCGGTACGGGCTCCGGGCCCGGCGGAATGGGGGACGGGGAGGGCTCCGGCGGGCCCGGGGCCGGGGGTGCCGGCGGGGGCGTCGGCTCGGGGCCCGGTGGGGGCGGAGTGGGCTGCGGACCCGGCTCGGGAGGAGGGACCGGGCTCGGGTAGGGGTCCGGCGGGGTCGGGCCGGGGCCCGGCGCCGGGCCCGGCGGGACAGGGTCGGGGAAGGGATTCGTCATGACAGTCCTCCGGGCAGTCGCGGGGCGTCACCTCCGGGCTGTCGCGGGGCGTCGCCTCTGGACTACTCCCCCGCCTACCCGACGCCCGCGCCGCCACTCACCCGACAGGGCGAGCGGACGGCCCGGACACCGGCCGGGACACGCCCGCACACCCGCTCGCACCCGGGCGCGGCGCGCTCCCGGTCCGGTCCGCCGCGTCCTCCCGGTCAGGCCCCGACGGCCTGCGGGCTGCGCCGCTGGTCCGAGCCCGGCACCGGCTCCGAGGGGTCGGCGCCGAGGGACACGATCCGGTTGTCCGCGTCGACATGCACGACGCGCGGCTTCAGCTCCCGCGCCTCGGCGTCGCTGACCTGGGCGTAGCTGATGATGATCACCAGGTCTCCGGGATGCACGAGGTGGGCGGCCGCCCCGTTGATCCCGATCACCCCGGAGCCGCGCTCGCCCTCGATGACGTACGTCTCCAGGCGGGCGCCGTTGGAGATGTCGACGATGTGCACCAGCTCGCCGGGCAGCAGATCGGCGGCGTCGAGCAGGTCGGCGTCGATGGTCACGGATCCCACGTAGTGCAGGTCGGCCTGGGTGACGGTGGCACGGTGGATCTTGGACTTGAACATGGTACGAAACACGAAGAGACTCCCGATTCGTCTGCTCCCTGCCTGCTGGTGCAGGTCAAGGGCGGTCTCCGGAGGCTACAACGTTTCGCATGTCCGGGTGACGGTGTTCGCTCGGGTGTGGCGATCTCCACGGTGCGCCTCCTCGGGCGAGGGTGCCGGGGCATGCCGCCGGTCGCGACGATCACGACGTCCCACGGCTGTTCGAGAAGCGTCGGGCCGGTGACGTAGGTGTTCAGCGGGATCGGAACGCCCGGGCGGGCGAGTTCGTCGGTGCGCCAGTCGATGATTCCGCGGAGGTCGCGGCGGCGAGGGGCGAGCGAGGCCGGCAGCGGTTGTCCGCGCGCCTCCGCCCGCCTTGTCGGCGGAGCGCGCCGCGCCGGAGGCGTTGTCGGTGCAGTCGCCGGTGCGCTGTCAGCGTCCGTGGTTGTGCATGACGTGCTTGGTGCGCGAGTAGTCCTCCAGGGCGTAGACCGACAGGTCCCGGCCGTAGCCGGAGCCCTTGAAGCCGCCCCAGGGGACTTCGCCGGCCAGCACGAGGTGCGAGTTGACCCAGACGGTTCCGAAGTCGAGGCGCGCGGCGATGTCGTGGCTGCGGCGGGCGTTCTCGGTCCACACCGATGCCGACAGGCCGAAGGGGACGTCGTTGGCGCGCCGTACCGCCTCCTCCTCGTCGGTGAAGGTCTCGACCGCCTCGGCTCCTTCGGGGACGTCGACCAGCACGGTCGGGGCCACGAAGTAACCGGGCCCTTCCATGGCCCCGCCCCCGGTCGCGGCCCGGATGCCCTCCTTCTTCGCACGCGCCAGGTACCCCGTGACACGGTCGAAGTGGGCCTTCGAGACCATGGGGCCGACCTCGACGTCCTCGCCGGCCTGCGGCTCACCGACGACCAGAGCGCGGACCTCGCCCACGAGGTGGTCGACGAATCGCTCGGCGACGGACTCGTGGACGAGGACGCGGCAGGCGGCCCCCCGCACTCCTGCCCGGAGTTCCAGAAGCCCGCGACGCGCAGGGACGAGGCAGCAGCAGCGAGATCGGCGTCGGGGAAGATCACCACCGGGGCCTTGCCGCCGAGTTCGAGGTGCACGCGCTTGAGGCTGTCGGCAGCGGCGCGGGCGACGGCGCGACCGCTGGCGGCCGAACCGGTCAGGGCGATCATGTTCACGTCCGGGTGCTCGGCAAGCCGGGCACCGGCGGCTGCGCCGTATCCGTTCACCACGTTCAGCACTCCCGGCGGCAGGAGATCGGCGACGAGTTCGGCGAACTTCAGAGTAGTGGCGCGCCCGCTTCCTCGCCGAACGGCTGGACGGCCTGGATGAACAGCCCCGTCCCGGCCGGCCTCCCACGGCCGACGACGACACCGTCGCCCACGTCCTCGTCCGCACCCTGACCCCGCCCCCGCCTGGTGCCCGGCAGTCCTGGTCGACCCGTTCCATGGCCGCCGAGACAGGCCTGAGCCAGAGCACGGTGAATCGCATCTGGCGCACCTACCGCGTCCAGCGGGAGGACCGCGCCACGGTGGGGCCGCGCCGGACGTGGTCCCTGACGGACCATGCCGAGGAGGCGGTCGGCCTGTTCATCGCCCCGCCCCTGTGCGTGCTCGCGGTGACGGCCCGGACGGGACGGGGCAGAGCCGCACGCACCGCTGCGGCGGCCCCGGCGGACCGGCTGTTCGGCCAGGACCAGGAGGCATCGCACGTGCTGGCCGTGGCCTGCGCCTTCGCGGCCCTGCGGGGCAAGCAGCACGGCGCGGACACGCCCGGCACGGACCACGCCACGCTGGGCGCGTTCCTGGAGCAGGTGCGCTCGGCGGCGGTGGGGAGCGGGACACGGGTGCACTTGCCGGCGTACGGCGTACCCACTCACGCCTGCGCGGCCCTCGGCGGACCGGATGCGGCCGTGTCCCCGCGGCTGCGCTGGCACCACGCGCCCAGCCCTGAGGCGTGGACCGAAGAGGCCCAGCGTCTGCTCGCCGCCCATGCCCAGCTCCCCCGTGACGTCACACCCGGCGTGCCCCGCCTCCGCGACGCGCTGCTGACCTGGTCGAGCACCTGGACCCCCTCCGCAGCCGCCTTCACCCGGATCGCCGCTCCGCGCCCGTCGTACGACAGCCCGACCATCTGTGGGCCTGACAATGACTCGAACGCGCAGGATGTGCGCGCCCTCGACCGTCACGCTCCGCCCAGGGCGGCACAGATCACGTCCCCCGACGTCGCGCCCGGTGCCCCCGTCACGGCCGACCCTGTCGTCGGTCTGCTGCGCGAAGCCCTCCTCACCGGCGGCTACCGGCCAGGTGACCGCATTCCGGAGGCCCGGCTCGCCCTCCGCCTCGGCCTGTCACGCCGAGGGGTGCGCGCGGGCCTGCATGCCCTGGCCGAAGAGGGCATGCTCGACCTGCTGCCCGGCGGGGCGACCGCGGTGCCCGCCGTCACGGCGAAGGACGTGCTCGACCTCTACGCCCTGCGCGCGAGTCTCGGCGCGCTGCTCATGCGCCGCATCGCCATGCTCGGCCGCGAGAACCTCGCCCCGGCCTCGGCGGCGCTGGCGGAGGTCCGCGCCGCCGCCAGGGACAACGACCATCTCCGCATCCGCGAAGTCGACTTGAGGTACCAGGACGCCCTCGCCCGCATCGCGGACCTGCCGCAGGCCGCGACCACCTTCGAACGCCTCACGGCCCGTCTGCGCATGTTCGTCACGGTCCTGGACATGGACTACAGCCAGGCCTGCGACACCATCACCGACGAGGACACCGCCGTTCACGACGCTTTGCGCAACGCCGACGGGAACGAGGCGGCCCGTTTGTGGCGGGTGAAGATCGAGCGCTGTGTCCGGTACATGATTGCCCAGCTCCCGGAGGACGACGTCGCTCCGCACATGTGGACGACCTTGGCAGGCAGGCCTCGCCTGGCTGGACTGCCGCGACCTCGGCCTGGGCGACGACCCTGCGGCCGTCTTCCTGGAACACGGCAAAGTCGCCCTCAACTCCGGGCCTGCCTTCGGGACGGGGGGCGCGGGACACGCCCGGCTGAACCTGGCCACCTCCCCCGAACTGATCACCGAAGCGGTCCGCCGCATGGCCGCGGCGACGCGCCGGGCCATGACGAGCCAGGCCCGGCACCCGGCCGCAGGCGATGCAAGAGCTTCTTCCCATACGCCCGTGACGCAGGAACGGCCAAGCGTTCCCGTACACCCGTGACGCAGGAACGGCCAAGCACACTTCCAGGTACGGGACAAGCGTCAGATGACGCTGCGGATCGCCGCCTCGAACCCCTCCACGTGCCCCGCGGCGAGAGCGGTGGCCTTCTCCGCGTCGCCGTCGATGATGGCGCGCAGCAGGGGCCCGTGCTCGTGCACATGGCCCGCCAGGCCCGGCAGCCGGTCGAGGAACAGGCACCAGATCCGCGTGGCCAGGTTGTCGTACCTGATCAGGGTGTCCTCAAGGTACGGATTGCGGGTCGCGGCGTAGATGGCCCGGTGCACGGTCATGTCGAGCCGGATGAGGTCCGTGCCGCCGTTGGACGCGTCCGCCAGGTGCGCCAGCAGCCGGTCGAGGGCGGCGCGGTCGTCCTCGCCGGCGCGTCGGGCCGCCAGGCCGGCCGCGAGAGGTTCGAGCTGCTTGCGGACTTCTGAGATGTGTCCGAGATCGGCGATCTGCACCTCGGTGGCGAACGTTCCGCGCCGGGGGTAGGCGACGATGAGACGCTCGTGCTCCAGCCGCTTGAGGGCCTCCCGGACCGGGGTGCGCCCGAAGCCGAGTTCGGCGGCGATCCGCTCGTCGTTGATGGGCTCACCGGGGCGGATCTGGAGGGTCACCAGACGGTCCGAGATGGAGCGATAGGCCTGATCGGCCAGCGTTCCATCGCCCTGACCAGCGACGGTCGACGCACTCACCCGGAATCCTCCCTTGACGCGACCCGATCCGTCCTCTTAGCGTATCGCAGCAGCAGGTTGATATATCAGTTGACTTTCAGTCGCTCCCCAGGGAGTTCTCATGACTTCCCACACCTCCGACCAGCGAGCGGCCCGATCCGCGCATCTCAGCGCTCAGCTCGACGACTTCGACCCGGAGATCGCCACGGCGATCGCGGCGGAGCTGGCTCGGCAGCGCGGCACCCTGGAGATGATCGCGAGCGAGAACTTCGCGCCGCTCGCCGTCCTGCAGGCCCAGGGATCGGTGCTGACCAACAAGTACGCCGAGGGCTACCCCGGACGCCGCTACTACGGCGGCTGCGAGCACGTCGACGCCGTGGAGCAGATCGCGATCGACCGCGTCAAGCAGCTGTTCGGCGCCGAGTCCGCCAACGTGCAGCCCCACTCCGGCGCGCAGGCCAACGCGGCGGTCATGGCCGCCCTCCTCCAGCCCGGCGACACGATCCTGGGGCTGGACCTGGCACACGGCGGCCACCTCACCCACGGGATGCGGATCAACTTCTCCGGGCGCCTGTACAAGGCGGTCGCCTACCAGGTCGGCGAGGACGACCACCGCGTCGACATGGAGCAGGTCCGCAAGCTTGCCCACGAGCACCGGCCGAAGCTCATCGTGGCCGGCTGGTCGGCCTACCCCCGCCACCTCGACTTCGCGGAGTTCCGCCGTATCGCGGACGAGGTCGACGCCTGTCTGATGGTCGACATGGCCCACTTCGCGGGGCTGGTCGCCGCCGGACTGCACCCTTCGCCGGTACCTCACGCGCATGTGGTGACCACCACCACCCACAAGACGCTCGGCGGTCCCCGCGGCGGTGTGATCCTGTGCACCGCCGGACTCGCCAAGAAGATCAACTCCGCAGTCTTCCCGGGCCAGCAGGGCGGCCCCCTCGAACACGTCATCGCGGCAAAGGCCGTGGCCTTCAAGATGGCCGCCCAGCCGGAGTTCGCGGACCGTCAGCGCCGCACCCTGGAAGGAGCGGCGATCCTGGCCGAGCGGCTGCTGGCCGAGGACACCAAGGCGGCCGGAGTCAGTGTGCTGACCGGCGGCACCGACGTGCACCTGGTGCTGGTGGACCTGCGCCATTGCGAACTCGACGGCAAGCAGGCCGAGGACCGGCTGCACCGGATCGGCATCACCGTCAACCGCAACGCCGTCCCCTTCGACCCCCGCCCGCCGATGGTCAGCTCCGGCGTCCGCATCGGCACCCCGGCCCTGGCCGCCCGCGGCTTCGGGGCGCAGGAGTTCACGGAGGTCGCCGACATCATCGCCACGGCCTTCCTGCCCGGCTTCGACGACCGGACCGCCGCCGCGCTGCGCCGACGCGTCCAGGTCCTGACCGACCGCTTCCCGCTCTACCCCGTCGATCCGCACCTCGCGGCCCGGGAGGCCGCTCAGTGATGCATCCGCGCGACACCGTTCCCCCCACCCCCGGCGACGTCCTCCCCGACCACCCCGACTTCCTGTGGCGCAACCCAGACCCCGAGCCGTCCTACGACGTCGTCATCGTCGGCGGCGGCGGGCACGGCCTGGCCACCGCGTACTACCTGGCCAAGAACCACGGCATCACCAATGTCGCCGTCCTGGAGAAGGGCTGGCTCGCGGGCGGCAACATGGCCCGCAACACCACCATCATCCGCTCCAACTACCTCTGGGACGAGAGTTCCGGCATCTACGAGCACGCGCTGAAGCTGTGGGAGACCCTCGAAGAGGACCTCGACTACCCCATCCTCTTCAGCCAGCGCGGCGTGCTCAACCTCGCCCACAGCCTGCAGGACATCCGCGACAGCAAGCGCCGTGTCTATGCCAACCAGCTCAACGGCATCGACGCGGAGTGGCTGGAGCCGGACGAGGTCGCCAAGGTCTGCCCCATCGTCAACATCTCGCCCGACGTCCGGTATCCGGTGCTCGGCGCCACCTACCAGCCGCGCGCGGGCATCGCCAAGCACGACTACGTGGCCTGGGGCTTCGCCCGCAGGGCGGGCGACTACGGCATCGACCTGATCCAGGACTGCGAAGTCACCGGCCTGGACATCCAGGGCGGCCGCGTGCGGGGCGTGCGGACCACGCGCGGCCCCATCGCCGCGGGGAAGGTCGCGCTCGCCGGCGCAGGCCACTCCTCCGTACTGGCTTCCCTGGCCGGCCTGCGGCTGCCGCTGCAGAGCCACCCGTTGCAGGCGCTGGTCTCGGAGCTGCTCGAACCGGTGCACCCGACCGTGGTGATGTCGAACGCCGTGCACGTGTACGTCTCCCAGGCCCACAAGGGCGAGCTGGTCATGGGCGCCGGGATCGACAGCTACAACGGCTACGGACAGCGGGGCGCGTTCCACATCCTGGAGCGCCAGATGGCCGCCGCGCTGGAACTCTTCCCCGTCTTCGCGCGCGCCCACATGCTGCGCACCTGGGCCGGCATCGTCGATGTCACTCCGGACGCCTCGCCCATCGTCGGCCTGACCCCCATCGAGGACCTCTACCTCAACTGCGGCTGGGGTACGGGCGGCTTCAAGGCCACCCCGGGCGTCGGCTGGTGCTACGCGCACACCATCGCCACCGGTGAACCGCACCCCTACAACGCGCCTTTCACCCTCTCCCGCTTCACCACCGGCGCCCTGGTCGACGAGCACGGCGCGGCCGCCGTCGCCCACTGACCACCGCCCCAGCCAAGGAGATCCACATGCAGCTCATAGCCTGCCCCTGGTGCGGTGAGCGCGAGGAGATCGAATTCCACTACGGCGGGCAGGCACACGTCGCCTACCCCGACGACCCGTACGCGCTCGACGACGAGCAGTGGGCCCAGTACGTCTTCTTCCGCGACAACCCCAAGGGTCCGTTCGCCGAGCGGTGGGTGCATGCGGCCGGCTGCCGACGCTGGTTCAACGCCCTGCGCGACACCGTCACCCACGAGTTCCTCGCGGTCTACGGCATCCGGGCCCCGCGCCCCCTCACCACGAGCACCGCGCCCGCCGCTCCGCAGCGCACGGGCAGGGAGGCCGGCTGATGAACAACCCGTTCCGTGCCCGCGGCCACGGTCACATCGACCGCGGCACCACGCTCTCCTTCACCTTCGACGGCACCACCTACACCGGCCACCCCGGCGACACCCTCGCCTCGGCCCTGCTGGCCAACGGCGTGCACCACGTGGCCGACAGCATCAGGTACGGCCGGCCGCGCGGTGTCATGGCCGCCGGAACCGAGGAGCCCAACGCGCTCGTGCAGATCGAAGCGCCCTTCCCCGAGCCCATGCTCACCGCCACCACCGTGGAGCTGTACGACGGCCTCGTCGCGCGGGGCCTGTCCGGCCAGGGCCGGCTCAGCAGCCGGCCGGACTGCGCCCGCTACGACACCATGCACGCCCACTGCGACGTCCTGGTCGTCGGCGCCGGCCCGGCGGGGCTGGCCACCACCCTGGCCGCAGCCCGGGCCGGAGCCCGCGTGATCCTCGTCGACGAACTCCCGCGGCCCGGCGGGGCGTTGCTCGGCAGCCGGGAACTCCTCGACGACGCACCGGCGACCGCCTGGGTCGATGACGTCGTCGCCGAACTCGATGGCTGCGCCGACGTGCAAGTGCTGCAGCGCACCACCGCCTTCGGCCACTACGACGACGGACTCGTCCTGGCCCTGGAGAAGCGCACGGACCACCTCGGTGCCGCTGCTCCCGCCCATGTCTCGCGGCAGCGGATCTGGCGCATCCGAGCCAAGCAGGTCGTGTACGCCACCGGCGCCTACGAGCGCCCGGTCGCCTTCGACGACAACGACCGCCCCGGCATCATGCTGGCCGGCTCGGCAAGCACCTACCTCAACCGCTTCGGCGTGCTCCCCGGGCGGCGGGCCGTCGTGTTCACCACGAACGACAGCGCCTATCCGGCGGCACTCGAACTGGCCGACGCGGGCGTGGAGATCGCCACGGTGATCGACGCTCGCGAGGAGGTGCCGGCGCACTGGCACACCACATGCGCCCGGCGCGGTATCGCCGTACGCGCGGGCCACGTGGTCACCGGCACCAGCGGCACCGAACACGTCTCCCGTGCCCACGTAGCCGCCTTCAGCCAGGAACGCCTCGGCGACCGGCAGGGCATCGACTGCGATCTGCTGCTGGTCTCCGGCGGCT
Organism: Streptomyces sp. NPDC052101; assembly: GCF_040680235.1. Lineage (NCBI taxonomy): Bacteria > Bacillati > Actinomycetota > Actinomycetes > Kitasatosporales > Streptomycetaceae > Streptomyces > Streptomyces sp. NPDC052101. The sequence continues at coordinate 3,400 of NZ_JBFAWH010000025.1, read as the reverse complement.
GGAACCCCGCGGTGGCCCTGTTCAGCCAGGCCCGCGGCACGCTGCGCTACGACGCCGCGACCGGCGCCTTCGTACCCGACCACGGGCCGGGCAACGTCCGTACGGCGGGATCGGCCGGCGGCACCTTCACCCTCGCCGGCTGTCTTTCCGACGGGGTCGACGCCGCCCGGCGGGCGCTGACGGCCATCGGCAGGACCGGCCGGACGATCGCCCTGCCGACTCCCGCCCCGCTCCCGCCCGGGGCACCCACCCGGGTGCTCTGGCGGGTCCCTAGCCCGCGGGACACCCAGGACGGCTCCCACCAGTTCGTCGACCTCCAGCGCGACGCCCTCGTGTCCGACGTGCTTCGCGCGACGCGGGCCGGCCTGCGCTCGGTGGAGCACGTCAAGCGCTACACCACGATCGGCACCGCCCATGACCAGGGCCGCACGTCGGGCGTGATGACCTCGGGCATCGTCGCCGAGGCACTCGGGGTGGACGTCGCCGACCTCGGCACCACAAGCTTCCGCCCGCCGGCCGTGCCGGTCGCCTTCGCCGCCCTCGCGGGCCGCAACCGCGGGGAGCTGTTCGACCCGGTCCGGGTGACCGCGCTGCATCCCTGGCATGTCGAGCACGGCGCCCTGTTCGAGGACGTCGGCCAGTGGAAGCGTCCCTGGTACTACCCCCGGGCCGGCGAGACCATGGAGGACGCGGTCCTGCGCGAGTGCCGGGCCGCCCGCACCGGCGTCGCGCTGATGGACGGCTCCACGCTCGGCAAGATCACTGTGCAGGGACCGGACGCCGGCGTACTGCTGGACCGGCTCTACACGAACATGATGAGCACCCTCAAGGTGGGCCGGATCCGCTACGGCGTGATGTGCGGCGTGGACGGCATGGCCATCGACGACGGCACCGTGATCCGGGTGGCCGAGCACGAGTACCTGCTGACCACGACCACCGGCAACGCGGCCAAGATCCTCGAATGGATGGAGGAATGGCTGCAGACGGAGTGGCCCGACCTGCGCGTGCGCCTCACCTCCGTCACCGAGCACTGGGTGACGATCCCCCTGGTCGGCCCGCGCTCCCGCGACGTACTGGCCCTGGCAGCCCCGGGACTGGACGTCGGCACCGACGCCTTCCCCTTCATGTCCTGGCAGGACGCCGAAGTCGCCGGCGTGTCGGCGCGCGTGTGCCGCATCAGCTTCTCCGGCGAACTCGCCTACGAGATCAACGTGCCCGCCTGGTACGGCATCACGGTGTGGCAGGCCCTCCTCGCGGCCGGCGGCGCGTTCGGCATCACCCCGTACGGCACCGAGACGATGCACGTGCTGCGTGCCGAGAAGGCCTACCCGATCATCGGGCAGGACACCGACGGCACCGTCACCCCGCAGGACCTGGGCATGTCGTGGGTCGTGTCCAAGAAGAAGCCGGACTTCGTCGGCAAGCGGTCCTTCGCCCGCGCGGAGAACCAGCGCGACGACCGCAAGCAACTCGTCGGCCTGCTGCCCGCCGACGAACGGACCCTTCTGCCCGAAGGCGCCCAGATCATCGCCACCAGCAGCATTCCGCAGCCACCGGTCCCCATGCTCGGCCACGTCACCTCCAGCTACCGCAGCGACGCCCTGAGGCGGACGTTCGCCCTGGCTCTGGTGCGGTCGGGCAGCGCGCGCATCGGTGAAACCCTCTACGTCCCGCTGGACGGCCGCACCGTCGCCGTGACCGTGACCGACCCTGTGCTCTTCGACAAGGAGGGAACCCGCCGTGACGGTTGAGACGCCCGCTCGCTTCAGCCCCCTGGCCGCGTGGCAGGACAGCTTCGCGCGGCTGCCCACCGGGCTACAGGTGCGGGAACTGCCCTTCCTGGCCCAGCTCACCCTGCGGGTGGAGCCCGGCAGCCCCGCGGCCGAGGCCGTCGAGGCCTGCCTCGGCATCACGCTGCCGGGCCCCGTGCGCGCCGAGCTGTCGGGCGACGTCAAGCTGCTGTGGATGGGCCCGGACGAATGGCTCCTGGTGGCTCCCGACGGCCGGCAGCAGGACCTTGTCGCGCAACTGCGGTCGGCCATCGGTGACGACGGCTTCGCCACCGTCACCGACGTCTCGGCACAGCGCACCACGCTGGCACTGTCCGGGCACCTCGTCCGCAAGGTACTCGCCCAGGGCTGTGCCATCGATCTGGATCCCCGGGTGACCCCCGTCGGCTCCTGCCTGAACACCCTGCTGGCGCAGGCCCCGGTCACGCTCGTGGTGCGAGGAGAAGGAGCATCCGGTGTCTGGCTGCTGGTCCGCGCCTCGTTCGCGTCCTACCTGGCCACCTGGCTGCTCGACGCCTGCACGGAATACCGGGGAAGCACCGGATGAGCGTCAAGAGCGAGTTCGTCCTCACCCTCAGCTGCCCCGAGCGTCCCGGCATCCTCCATGCCGTGACGTCGTTCCTCCTCGGGCACGGATCCGACATCACCGAGCACCAGCAGTTCGACGACGCCGACAACGGCATCGTGTTCCTCCGCACCGGCTTCGCCACCTCCGACACCAGGGTCACCCTGGGCGGTCTGCAGAGCGCCTTCGCACCCGTGGCCGCCGAGTTCGGCATGGAATGGCAGCTCAGGGACGCCGCGCACAAGCCACGTGTGCTGGTCATGGTGTCGAGGTTCGACCACTGCCTGGCCGACCTGCTCTACCGCTGGCGCAGCGACGCCCTGGACGCCGAGATCGTCCTGGTGGTCTCGAACCATCCCGATCTCCACCCGCTGGCCGCGGCCGAAGGCGTACGGTTCGAGCACATACCGGTGACGGCCGACACCAAGCCACTGGCAGAGGCCCGGCTGCTGGCGCTGGTGGAGGAACACCGTATCGATCTCGTCGTCCTCGCCCGCTATATGCAGGTGCTCTCGGACGACCTGTGCAAGCGCCTTGAAGGCCGGGCCATCAACATCCACCACTCCTTCCTGCCGAGCTTCGCCGGAGCCAAGCCGTACCACCAGGCCCACCGCCGTGGAGTGAAACTCGTCGGCGCGACCGCCCACTACGTCACCGCCGACCTGGACGAAGGACCGATCATCGAGCAGGAGATCATCCGCGTCGATCACCGATCCGGCCCCGACCGACTCGTCACCGTCGGCCGAGACGCCGAACGCCTGGCGCTGGCCCGCGCCGTCAACTGGCACTGCCAGGGCCGCGTCCTGATCCACGGCAACCGAACGGTGGTCTTCAGCTGACCCTGATACAGGGGTAGTTGTTGCCCATCTACTCAAGGGGGCGGTCCCGGTGGGACCGCCCCCGACACGCCGTCAGCCCACCAGGCAGGAGGGGCCGAGCAGTACCTTCAGGTCGCCGAAGAGCGCCGGGTCGGGCTTGACCCGGTGCCGGTCCAGGCGCAGCACGGTGGTCTTGCGCGGGCCCTGGAGTTTGATGCGGACCTCGC
>NZ_JBFAWH010000024.1:0-115306 GCF_040680235.1 Streptomyces sp. NPDC052101 | reverse complement strand
GCATCTTCCGCCGATCCCGGTGCAGCCCGAATCGAATGACGTCAATCGCCGCTGCCGTCCTCACGCTGGAGCGGCAACGCTGAAAGAGCTCAGTGTTCGCACGGCACCCAGGGCCCGTTCTTCCTGTCAGGGGATCTCAGGCCGGGAGCTAGCCGAGTCGGCAGGGCGCGGTGGGTGTCGGTCAGCTCACCCTCGGGACGCCATTTCCGCGCCGAGCGGACTGCTGCTCCGTCTCGCGAAGGCATACGCATCAATCCGCTGAACGAACAGATCCCAAGAAAACGGGATCCGTCTGCCCGGCGAAATGCATGGAGCCAGCACCGCTTACGGAAACCCATTCCGTCCCCCACCGCACGACGTCGAACGTCAGGAAATGGGGAACCAGGTCGAGAGGCGCTTGGCGATGAACGGTACATCGATGTTGTCCTGCGCGACTTCCTCGACGAACGGGCCGGCAACGGAGACGGGTGGCGGGGCGGTACTGGCGCTGACGCCGTTGAACCGCAGGAAGACACGCATGGCGAGCCAAGCGGTGCGCTTGTTGCCGTCGATCAGCGCGTGATTGCGGGCGACGGAGTGCAGCAGTGCCGCAGCCTTCTCGTGCAGCGTGGGATACAACTCGGCCCCGAACACGTTCGTCCGGGCACGCTCGATCGCCGACACCAGCAGGCCCATGTCACGCACGCTGTGCTCGGTACCGTTGACCGCGCGGGCGATGGCCAGGATCTCGTCGATCTGGATATAGCGCACTACGGTCACTTCAGGTAGTCCAGAATCTCCGCATCGCTATCCATGAGTTCAGCCAAGACGTCATCGACCTTCAGCTCGGCCCGGTTCTGGGCGTCACGGATGGCCTCAATGGCAAGTTCCTGCTTGCTGCGGCCCTCCCGACGAGCCCGCTCGGTGAGCTTCGCGTCAAGGTCGTCGGGGAGGCGGAGTGTCATCGCCATGCAGAGATGATACCAGGCCGGTATCAAAGGGCGCGGTCGGGTCGCTCTCGGCTCCAGGAGCGTGAGGCCAGGATGGTCGTTCGCACCGCCGCCGCGGAGGCGCAGCAGAGGCTTCCACTTCGAGCGTCATACGAGCGTCAAGAATCTCCGAAAGAGCCTCTGAAGGCGTCGCCGATGGCAGCACCTCGCTCACGAATTTGCAGGTCAGAAGGCTCCCAAAGATCGGTCCGTCCGCTCGAACCGCTATACGGAGGGGAACAGGTCGAACCATCTACCCGGGCCGCAAAACCGCAGGTCAGGAACCCTTGACAGCGGGCTCAAGAATCGCCACGCACTCCACATGATGAGTCATCGGAAACAGATCGAACGCCCGAAGCATCCGCACCCGATACCCGCCCTCACGGAAATACGCCAGGTCCCGGGCCAGGGCGGCGGGGTCGCAGGCTACGTAGGCGATGCGGCGGGCGCCGAGGGAGGTGAGGTGGGCGACTGTGTTGCGGCCCGCGCCGGCCCTCGGCGGGTCGAGGACGATCAGGTCGACGTCCGTGATGCCCGTGCGCGGCAGGACCGACTCGACCTTGCCCTGTTCGATGCGGACCCGGGGGAAGTCGGCGAGGTTGTGCCGCGCGTCCTCCACCGCCCGCTTGCCGGACTCGATGCCGAGGACCGCGCCCTTCTCGCCGAGGCGGTCGGCCAGCGCCCCCGCGAACAGGCCCACTCCGCAGTAGAGGTCCAGGGCCATCTCGCCCTTGCGCGGGAGGAGGCCTTGCATGACCGCCGTCACCAGGGTGTCCGCCGCCTTCGGGTGGACCTGCCAGAAGCCGCCGCCCGCGACCCGGTGGGTACGGCCGTCGGCGCGCTCGCGGACGAAGGGGCGGCCATGGACGCGGTGGACGCCGCCGGACTTCTCGTCGACGCGGAGGACGGAGACCGGCTTGTCCAGTTCGACCAGGGGGAGGCGGCCGCCGGGGCGCGGGGTCAGGATCACCTGGCGGTCCTGCGAGCCCGTCGCCGCGATCGCCTCGACCGACTCCATGCCGGTCCAGTCCCGCCGCTCGATCCCCAGCTCGCTGACGCCCTCCGCCGCGATCATGCAGTGGTCGATGCGTTCCACCTCGTGCGAGCGGTGGCGGCGCAGGCCCGCGTGGCCCTCGGCGTCCACGGCGTACTGGACGCGCGTGCGCCACTGCGGGACCTGGCCGGCGGGCAGCTTGTCGCCCTCGGCCGGCATGACCGTGCCGTCCCAGCCGGCCTCCTCGGGCGTGAGGCCCGCGAGCCGCTTGAGCTGCTCGGCGATCACCTCGCCCTTGAGACGGCGCTGGGCGCCCGGCTTGGCGTGCTGCCAGTCGCAGCCGCCGCAGCGGCCGGGGCCGGCGAAGGGGCAGGGGGCCTCGACGCGGTCCTTGGAGGGGTCGAGGATCTCGACGGCGTCCGCGCGCAGGAAGCGGGCGCCCTGCTCGCCCTCGGTGACCCGGGCGACCACCCGCTCGCCCGGCAGCGCGTGCCGGACGAACAGGACCTGGCCCTCGGTCGTACGGGCAATGCAATGGCCGCCGGGGGCGACGGGGCCGATCTCGACCTCGTACTCCTCGCCCACCAGAGACTTCGTCGGTTCTGCCTGCATGGCGGGGTGACTCCAGATCCAGGAAGGGAAACGGCCGCAAACCGGTGGGCCGGACAACAGCCCACCAGTCTACGGCCTCGCCGCCCCGACTCGGTCGTCAGTCCTTGGTCGCCGACGGCTGTTTGGGCCGTTCCGCGGCCGGGCCGCGCCGGACGGCACCCGGTGCGTTCCACTCCTGCCGCTTGCGGGCGCGCAGCTTGGCCGCCTCCGAGGAGGCCAGCTGGTAGGGCACGGAGGTGACCATCACGCCGGGCGTGAACAGCAGGCGGCCCTTCAGGCGCAGGGCGCTCTGGTTGTGCAGCAGGTGCTCGTACCAGTGCCCGACCACGTACTCGGGGATGATCACCGAGACCGCGTCGCGCGGGGACTCCTTGCGCAGGCCCTTGACGTACTCGATCACCGGGCGGGTGACCTCGCGGTACGGCGAGTCCAGGACCTTCAGCGGTACGTCGATACCGCGCCGCTCCCACTCCTCACGCAGCGCCTTGGTCTCCGTCGCGTCGACGTTGACCGTGAGAGCCTCCAGGCCGTCCGAGCGCATCAGCTTGGCGTAGGCGAGGGCACGCAGGGCGGGGCGGTGGATCTTCGAGATCAGCACCACCGAGTGCACCCGCGACGGGCGGACCAGGTCGTCGTCCGGTTCCTCGGGGGCCGCGAGTTCCTCGGCGACGCCGTCGTAGTGCTTACGGATCGCGGTCATGGTCGCGTAGAAGAGACACATGCCGAGCAGCGCCACCCAGGCGCCGTGCGTGAACTTGGTGACCAGGACGACGACCAGCACCAGGCCGGTGAAGAAGGCGCCGAACGCGTTGATCGCGCGGGAGCGGATCATGTGGCTGCGCTTGGCCGGGTCCTTCTCGACCGCCAGGTGGCGGTTCCAGTGCCGGACCATGCCGGTCTGGCTGAGCGTGAAGGACACGAACACGCCGACGATGTACAGCTGGATGAGGCGGGTCGAGTCGGCGCCGTAGATGACCGTCAGCAGGGTCGCGGCGCCCGCGAGCAGCACGATGCCGTTGGAGAAGGCGAGGCGGTCACCGCGGGTGTGCAGCTGGCGCGGCAGGTAGCGGTCCTGGGCGAGGATCGAGCCGAGCAGCGGGAAGCCGTTGTACGCCGTGTTCGCCGCCAGGAACAGGACCAGGGCCGTGGCCGCGGCCAGGACGACGAACAGGAAGCTGCCCTTGCCGAAGACCGCCTCGGCGACCTGGGAGATCACCGGGTTCTGGACATAGCCGGAGCCGAGCGGGTGGCCGTTGTGGAGCAGGTCGGTGGCCGGGTTCTCGGCCATGCGGACCTTGGTCGTCATGGCGAGGACGATGATGCCGCAGAACATGGTGACGGCGAGCCCGCCCATCAGCGCGAGCGTGGTCGCCGCGTTCTTCGACTTGGGCTTGCGGAAGGCCGGGACGCCGTTGGAGATGGCCTCGACGCCGGTGAGCGCGGCGCAGCCGGAGGAGAAGGCGCGCAGCAGGAGGAAGACGAGGGCGAAGCCCGCCAGACCCTGGTGCTCGGCCTTGATCTCATAGGACGCCGTCGGTGCGTGCATGGTGTCGCCGAGGACCATGCCCCGGAACGCGCCCCACGCGATCATGATGAAGACGCCGCCGACGAACACGTACGTCGGGATCGCGAAGAGCTTGCCGGACTCCTTCACGCCGCGCAGGTTCATCAGCGTCAGCAGCACGATCACGGCGACCGCGCACAGCACCTTGTGCTCGACCACGAACGGTATCGCCGAGCCGAGGTTCTCGATGCCGGAGGCGATGGAGACGGCGACGGTGAGGACGTAGTCGACGAGCAGGGCGCTGGCCACGGTCAGGCCCGCCCTGGGGCCCAGGTTGGTGGTGGCGACCTCGTAGTCTCCGCCGCCGCTCGGGTACGCGTGGACGTTCTGGCGGTAGGAGGCGACCACGGTGAACATCAGCACGACGACCGCTACGGCGATCCAGGGGCTGAAGTGGTACGCCGACACGCCCGCGATGGACAGGACCAGCAGGACCTCACCCGGTGCGTAGGCGACGGAGGACAGCGGGTCGGAGGCGAAGACGGGGAGTGCGATGCGCTTCGGCAGGAGCGTTTCGCCCAGCCGGTCACTGCGCAGTGCGCGCCCGATCAGGATCCGTTTGGGCACGTCGGTCAGTTTGGACACGACAGAGGATCGTAAAGGCTCGAACAGGAACTGGCCCACCCGGTGTCTGAGATCTGCCTCACGAGTGAAATCACGGGCGCACTGAACTGCGGTTTCCGTGGTCCGCGCGCTCCCCGTGCCTAGATGGCAGATCCCGCCTGTCATCGCACTTCGGAGGTGCCATGCCCGCGACCGCGGAGCTGATCGGGGCCATGCTCGCCCTTCTCGCCCTCGGAATCCTGACCCTGTGCAGCGTGCGCAGTATCACGCGGCGGCGCCCGCCGCCCGTGATCGTCGACACTGACCGCTGACGCTGCCGCGCGTGATCACCTGCCGATCGCCGGCATTGCTCACGGGTGATCGCATACGGATCGCCGACGCTGGTCACGCGCATGATCGCGGACCGTGATCACGGCCAACCGGCGCACGGGGGTGCCCACCCCCCGGCGCCCGTGTGTAGCTTTGGGCGTCGGTCTGAGACCCTGATGCTGAGCTGTAACTTTTGGACACCGGAAGGACGGTCGTGCACATCGTCATCATGGGCTGCGGAAGAGTGGGTTCCGCTCTTGCCCAGACCCTGGAGCAACAGGGGCACACGGTCGCCGTGATCGACCAGGACCCCACCGCCTTCCGCCGGCTGGGCCCGGGATTCGGCGGTCGCCGGGTCACCGGTGTCGGCTTCGACCAGGACACCCTGCGCGAGGCAGGCATCGAGGAGGCCGGCGCCTTCGCCGCCGTCTCCAGCGGTGACAACTCCAACATCATCTCCGCCCGGGTGGCCCGCGAGATGTTCGGCGTGGAGAACGTGGCCGCCCGCATCTACGACCCGCGCCGCGCCGAGGTCTACCAGCGCCTGGGCATCCCCACCGTGGCGACGGTGCGCTGGACCGCCGACCAGATGCTGCGCCGGCTGCTGCCGTCGGGCGCCGAGCCCCTGTGGCGCGACCCCACCGGCGGAGTCCAGCTCGCCGAGGTGCACACCTCCGCGAAGTGGGTCGGCCACAAGATCAGCAAGCTGCAGGAGGAGACGGGGGTCCGCGTGGCCTTCCTGACCCGCCTGGGCGAGGCGATCCTGCCGACCTCCCAGACAGTGCTGCAGGAGGGCGACCTCGTGCATGTGATGATGCGGCCGGACGACGTGGACAAGGTCGAAGCGGCGTTCGCCCAGGGCCCGGAAGAGGAGGGCGGTCACTGATGAGGGTCGCCATTGCCGGAGCCGGCGCAGTCGGCCGCTCGATCGCGGGCGAGCTGCTGGAGAACGGCCACGAGGTCCTGCTCATCGACAAGGCCCCGACCGCCATCTCGGTGGAGCGGGTGCCCCAGGCGGAGTGGCTGCTGGCCGACGCCTGCGAGATCACGTCCCTGGACGAGGCGGCGCTGCAGCGCTGCAACGTCGCCATCGCCGCGACCGGCGACGACAAGGTGAACCTCGTCGTCTCGCTGCTCGCCAAGACGGAGTACGGCGTCCCGCGCGTCGTCGCCCGCGTCAACAACCCGAAGAACGAGTGGCTGTTCAACGAGGCCTGGGGCGTGGACGTGGCCGTCTCCACCCCGCGTCTGATGTCCGCCCTGGTCGAGGAGGCGGTGAGCGTCGGCGACCTGGTCCGGCTGCTGCGCTTCAGCCACGGCGACGCCAACCTCGTCGAGCTGACCCTGCCCGAGGAGTCGGCCCTGGCCGGCACCCAGGTCGGCGACGTGGAGTGGCCCGAGGACACCTCCCTGGTCACGATCATCCGCGGGACCCGTGTGCTGACCCCGTCCAAGGAGGACTCCCTGGAGGCGGGCGACGAACTCCTCTTCGTGGCGGCGCAGGCCCGGGAGGAGCAGCTGGAGGAGTTGCTGTCGGTGCGGCGCGAAGAAGGCTGACCGCACGGGAAAAGGGCGCCCTTGATGCTGAGGGCGCCCTTTCGCTTTCCGGCCTGCCGAGTCGTTCGCTTTCCGGCCTACCGAATCGTTCGCTTTCGGCCTACCGAGTCGGGTGACGGGCGGGCAAGGTCCCGGGGGTCCGGGTCCGGGTGCGGAGCCCCCGGGGACGGTCAGTCCTGCCGACGGTGCCGACCAGCCGCCTCCGCGGCCGCCGCCTTCCTCTCCTCGGCCGCCTTCTCCTCCGCCTCCATCTCCGCGAACACGTCGATCGGCGCGGGCGCCTTCGCGAGGAAGACCCAGGTGAGCCAGACCGCCAGCAGGAACGGCGGGATCTTCAGGGCGACCAGGACCCAGCCGAGCTTGGCGGTGTCGGACCACCAGTAGAGCGGGAAGAGGATCGCGCACTTGGCGAGCAGGATCAGGCCCCAGGCCCAACTCGCCTTCGCGTAGGCCTTCTTGCGGCCGGGGTTGCGGGTGCGCCAGGAGAGGTTCTCCTTGAAGACCGGGCCGAGGATGAGACCGATCAGGGGCACACCGGCGAGGGTCGTGACGATGTACGCCAGCGCCAGGCCCAGCGTGTAGAGCATGCCCGGGAGGTAGAAGTCCTTGGCGTTGCCGGTGAACATCGCGAAGACGACACCGAAGGCCACGCCGAAGACGCCGCTGAAGGCGTGCTTGACGGTGTCCTTCATGAGGAGCCGGACCACGACCAGCACCAGGGAGACGGCCAGCGCGGCGATCGCCGACACGTGCAGGTCCTTGTCGACCGTGAAGATCGCGACGAAGAGCAGGCCCGGCACGACCGTCTCGACCATGCCGCGGACACCGCCGAACGCCTCGAACAGGGCTGCCTCGGTCACCGCCCGGGCGTCGTCCGGCTGTGCCTGAGCGGCGTCTTGGGTCGGCTTGTCGAGGGACGTCACCGGCTACTCCCGTCCGAGGGGTCGCAGTTCGTATTTCGGGTTGAACAGCACCCGGCGGCCCCGGCTCATCGAGATCCGGCCCGATGCGATCAGCTTGCGCCCCGGTTCTATGCCCACGATGGAACGCCTGCCGAGCCACACCACGTCCAGCGCCGCGGAGCCGTCGAACAGCTCGGCCTCCAGGGCCGGGACTCCGGCGCGGGGACGCAAGGTGACCGTGCGCAAGGTACCAGTTACGGTCACGATCTGCCGGTCGTGGCAGTCACCGATCTTCGTGCAGCCCGCCGTCTCGGCGTCCTCGCGCAGCTCCTCGGACTCCAGGTCGTCCTGCGACGAGGAGAGCCGGTCGAGCATGCGCCGGAACCGGCCGGCCGGCTTTTCGGAACGAGGAACACCACTCATACCTGAAGCGTACCGGGGCCCGCCGACACCGCCGTGGCCCAGCTCACCGCGGAGTCCGGACCACCGCGGAGTCCGGACCACCGCGGAGTCCGGCTCACTTCTCGAACCGGTAACCCATCCCCGGCTCCGTGATGAAGTGCTTCGGGTGCGCCGGGTCCGTCTCCAGCTTGCGGCGCAGCTGGGCCATGTACACGCGCAGGTAGTTGGTCTCGGTGCCGTACGACGGCCCCCACACCTCCTGTAGCAGCTGCTTCTGGCTGACCAGCCGGCCGGTGTTGCGGACCAGCACCTCCAGCAGATGCCACTCGGTCGGGGTGAGCCGGACGTCCTTGCCGGCGCGGTTGACCTTCTTCGCGGCCAGGTCGACGGTGAAGCCCTCCGTCTCCACGGTCGTCAGGTCGTCCTCGCCGGGCCCGACCGGCTCGGCCCGGCGCACGGCGGCCCGCAGCCGGGCCAGCAGCTCGTCCATGCCGAAGGGCTTGGTGACGTAGTCGTCGGCGCCCGCGTCGAGCGCCTCCACCTTCTCGTCGGAGGAGTGCCGGGCGGACAGCACCAGGATGGGCACGCGGGTCCAGCCCCGCAGGCCCTTGATCACCTCGACGCCGTCCATGTCGGGCAGACCCAGGTCGAGCACGACCACGTCGGGGTGGCGGGAGGCGGCGAGTTCGAGGGCGGTCCTGCCGTCGGGGGCCGCGTCGACCTCGTACTTGCGCGCCTTGAGGTTGATCACGAGGGCGCGCACGATCTGCGGCTCGTCGTCGACCACGAGCACCCGGGTCATAGGGTCTGCCTTTCTGGTTCTGCGAGGTCCTCCCCGACGGAAGACTCTGCGGTGTCCTCCGCGACGGAAGGCTCTGCGATCTCCTCCCCGGCGGGAGGCGCTACGGCGTTCTCCGCTGCCGGAGGCGCTACGGTCTTCTCCGCTGCCGGAGGCGTTACTGCAGGAGGCTCTGCGGTCTTCTCCGCGGCCGCGAGCGGCTCGGGGCGCGATCCTGCCGCGCGGAGGCTGAGGACCATGGTGAGTCCGCCGCCCGGCGTGTCCTCGGCGTTGAGGGTGCCGCCCACGGCCTCCGCGAAGCCCCGGGCGACGGCGAGACCGAGCCCGACCCCGGCACCGCGCGGAGCGTCCCCGTACCGCTGGAAGGGCGCGAAGATCCGGTCCTTGGCCTCGTCCGGCACCCCCGGCCCACGGTCGACCACACGCACCTCGACCCGGTCGGCGATGGCGCTGGCGGAGACCAGCACGGGCCGCCCGCGCGGGCTGTACTTGACGGCGTTCTCCACCAGGTTGGCCACGGACCGCTCCAGCAGCCCCGGGTCGACCTGGACCATCGGCAGCGTCTCGGGCACCTCCAGCTCGACGCTGTCCTCGGGTACGCCGCCCAGGGCCATCGGGACGACCTCGTCCACGTCGATCTCGCGGATCAGCGGGGTGACCGTACCGGTCTGCAGGCGGGACATGTCGAGGAGGTTGCCCACGAGGTGATCGAGCCGGTCGGCGCCCTCCTCGATGCCCTCCAGCAGCTCCGCCTGGTCCTCCTCGGACCAGGCCACGTCGTCGGAGCGCAGCGAGGAGACGGCGGCCTTGATGCCGGCCAGGGGGGTGCGCAGATCGTGGCTGACGGCGGCCAGCAGGGCGGTGCGGATGCGGTTGCCCTCGGCGAGCGCACGGGCCTGGTCGGCCTCCTCCTGCAGGCGCCGGCGGTCCAGGGCCACGGCGGCCTGCGCGGCGAAGGCGGCGAGCACCCGGCGGTCCTCGGCGGGCAGTACCCGGCCGGTGAGCGCGAGCGCCATGTGGTCGCCGACGGGCATGTCGACGTCGGCGTCCTCGGGCCGCTCCAGCGGGCGCCCGAATCCGGCGCGCCCGGCGCAGGTCCACGGCTCGACGTCGCTCGCGCGCTCCAGCAGCGCGGCCGACTCCATCGCGAAGGTCTCCCGGACCCGCTCCAGCAGCTCCTCCAGGCTGGTCTCGCCGCGCAGCACGTTCCCGGCGAGGAAGGACAGTATCTCGGACTCGGCGCGCAGCCGGGCGGCCTGATGGGTGCGCCGGGCCGCGAGGTCCACCACCGAGGCCACGGACACGGCCACCCCGACGAAGATCGCGATGGCGACCATGTTCTTCGGGTCGGCGATGGTCAGCCGGTGCAGGGGCGGGGTGTAGAAGTAGTTCAGCAGCAGCGAGCCGAAGGCCGCCGAGGCCAGCGCGGGCAGCAGGCCGCCGAGCAGCGCGGCTGCGACGGTGACGGACAGGAACAGCAGCATGTCATTGGCGAGGCCGAGGTCGATGCTGTTCAGCAGCACCGCGAGGATCATGGGGCCCACCAGGCCGACCGCCCAGCCCCAGAGGATCCTGGCCCGCCCGAGCCGTGCACCGCGCGCCACCGGCAGTCCGCGGCCCTTGGCGACCTCGTCGTGGGTGACGATGTGGACGTCGAGGTCGGAGCCGGAGTCGCGGGCGACCGTGGCGCCGACACCGGGCCCGAAGACGTACTGCCAGGCCTTGCGGCGCGAGGAGCCGAGCACGATCTGGGTGGCGTTCACGCCCCGCGCGAAGTCCAGCAGGGCGGCCGGTATGTCGTCGCCGACCACCTGGTGGAAGGTGCCGCCGAGGTCTTCCACGAGGGTCCGCTGAAGGGCCAGTTCCTTGGGCGAGGCCGAGGTCAGGCCGTCGCTGCGGGCTATGTAGACGGCGAGCACCTCGCCGCCGGCGCCCTTCTCGGCCAGGCGGGAGGCACGCCGGATCAGGGTGCGGCCCTCGGGGCCGCCGGTGAGCCCGACCACGATCCGCTCGCGCGAGCCCCAGATCCGGGAGACCCGGTGCTCGCTGCGGTAGGCGTTCAGGTACTCGTCGACGCGGTCGGCCACCCAGAGCAGGGCCAGCTCGCGCAGTGCCGTGAGGTTTCCCGGGCGGAAGTAGTTGGACAGGGCCGCGTCGACCTTGTCCGGCTTGTAGATGTTGCCGTGCGCCATCCGGCGCCGCAGCGCCTGGGGTGACATGTCGACCAGCTCGATCTGGTCGGCACGCCGTACCACCTCGTCCGGGACGGTCTCGCGCTGCCGTACCCCGGTGATCGACTCCACGACGTCGCCGAGTGATTCCAGGTGCTGGATGTTGACGGTGGAGATCACGTCGATGCCGGCGGCGAGGAGTTCCTCGACGTCCTGCCAGCGCTTGGCGTTGCGCGAGCCGGGGACGTTGGTATGGGCGAGTTCGTCCACCAGGGCGACGGCCGGGGCACGCCGCAGGACGGCGTCCACGTCCATCTCGCCGAAGGTGGTGTCCCGGTACTCCAGCCGCCTGCGCGGCACCTGCTCCAGGCCGTGCAGCATCACCTCGGTGCGCGGCCGTTCATAGTGCTCGACGAAGGCCACGACACAGTCGGTGCCCCGCTCCACGCGGCGATGCGCCTCGGAGAGCATGGCGTAGGTCTTGCCCACGCCGGGGGCCGCACCGAGGTAGATCCGAAGCTTGCCGCGTGCCATGGCTCCATTGTCTTCCGGTCCTGCTTGCGTACGCAGCGTCGACCTTACGGCCAACAAACACGGCAAACGGGACAGGGGGACGGTCGGCGGGCAACTTTGACGCAACTCTGATGAGACGGCCGACGGTGGGCGGCACCGTGCCGGACCTGCCCGTTCAGTGCTGGACGCGTTCTCCGTCGCGGGGTTCCGCGGTTGGCGAGGGCGCGGGCGACGGCGACCCTCCCCCAGTGCCTCAAGGGCCTGGCGGTACCCCCAGCCGCCGACCGCCGGACAGCTCGCCGGGCCGCAGCGCCGCATGGCCGGGCCAGCCCGAGAAGGGACAGGAGCAGCTCGACGCGTTCCTCGCGGTCTCGCGGTCTCGCGGTCTCGCGGTCTCGCGGTCTCGCGGTCTCGCGGTCTCGCGGTCTCGCGGGGAGGCTCGGCGCAGCCGCAGTGGTACGCCGACGTTCTCGGCCGCCGTGAGGACGGGAATGAGCCCGAAGGACTGGAAGCCGAACCCGATCCGGTCCCGGCGCAGCCCCAGCAGCTCGCGCTCGCCCAGCTCCCCCAGCAACCGCCCGTCCACCTCGACCCGCCCCCGGTCAGGCATACCAAGGGGAGCGACCAACCACCCGCGGACCCGCATACGGCGACGGCAGGCTCGCTCAACGGCCCGACACCGAAAAAACGGGCCGCGCCCCTCAAAGGCACGGCCCGTGTATCGCTGCTGAAGCCGTCAGCGGACCTCGGTGATCTCCGGGCCGCGCTGGAGCTGACCCATGCCGCCGGAGAAGCGCGAGCCCTCCTCCTGCTGGACGCCCTCGGGGACCATCTGAGCGTCGTTGGGCAGCTTGAGGACGATCGGGTCGCGGGGCGCCATCGGGCCCTCGCCGCGCACCACAACCGTGTCGCGGAAGATCTGCTCCAGCAGACCGGCGGCCTGCGGCTGCACGGCGCCCTGGCCGGAGATCACACCGCGCAGGAACCAGCGCGGGCCGTCCACGCCGACGAACCGCACGACCTGGAAGCCGCCCGTGCCGTCCGGCAGCTGCACCGGAACCTGGGCGCGCAGCTCCCAGCCGAGCGAGCCCTCGACCTCGTCGACGATGCCACCCTGCTGGGTGATGCCGGACGCGATCTCCTCGCGGACCTCGCCCCAGATGCCCTCGCGCTTGGGCGCGGCGAACGCCTGGAGCTGGATGGCGCTGTCACGCAGCACGACGGTCGCGGCGACGATCGCGTCACCGGCCACCTCGACCCGCAGTTCCATGCCGTCCACGCCGGGGACGAACAGCCCGCCGAGGTCCACGCGCCCCTCGGCCGCGTCACGCACCTCATCGCTGTCCCACGGCCCATCGGGCCGGGGCTCGGGCTCCAGCCGTACGCGCTCGCGCTCGGCCTCTTCTCCCTCGTCCGCCTCGGTGTCGACGCTGTCGACGACCTGCTCGGCCTCGCCGGCCGCGTCCTCGGCGGCACCCTTCTTGTTGCGACGTCCGAACACGTCACTGTCCTTCCCGGTCGGATACAACCGAAGCGTATCGATTCCCACCCGTCGGACCGCCATCGGCGGCCCGACCGCTTGTGCCGCTCTCGTCGCCCACCGCGGCATGGCCACCGGTGGACCCGAAGCCCCCTTCGGCCCGCGCGGAGCCGGGAAGTTCCGCGACCTCCTGGAAGCGGACCCTCTCGACCTGCTGGACGACCAGTTGGGCAATCCGGTCGAAGCGCTCGAACCGCACGCTCTCGCGCGGGTCGAGATTCACCACGATCACCTTGATCTCCCCACGGTACCCGGCATCAACCGTCCCTGGGGCATTCACCAGGGCGACACCGCAGCGGGCGGCGAGGCCGGAGCGTGGATGCACGAAGGCCGCGTACCCCTCGGGCAGGGCGATCGACACCCCCGTGGGCAGGACGGCCCGCTCACCGGGCTTCAGCTCGCACGCCTCGGTGGTGCGCAGATCGGCTCCGGCGTCCCCGGGGTGCTCGTACGCCGGAAGCGGTACGTCCGGATCGACGCGCCGGAGCAGCACGTTCAGGGGGTCACGCGTCACGGGTTCACCTCGAAGGCGCGGGCGCGGCGGAGCTGGTCCGGGTCGCTCATGGCGGCCTGGATCTCCTCCTCGCGGCCGTGGTCGATGAAGTGGTCGACCTTGACCTCGATGAAGAGGGCGTCGGCGCGCACGGCGACGGGTCCGCCGGGGCCGCCGATGCGCCCGGTGGCGGTGGAGTAGATCTTCCGCCCGGCCACCGCGGTGACCTCGGCCTCCAGGTGCAGGGTGGTGCCCACCGGGACGGGCCGCACGAAGTCGGTCTCCAGCCGGCCGGTGACGGCGATGGTGCGCAGCAGCCAGTTCAGCGAGCCGAGCGTCTCGTCGAGGGCCGTGGCCAGCACTCCGCCGTGTGCGAGGCCCGGGGCGCCCTGGTGGGCGGCCTGGACGGTGAACTCGGCGGTCAGCGAGACACCTTCACCGGCCCGGGCCTCCAGGTGCAGCCCGTGCGACTGCCCGGGGCCACATCCGAAACAGTGTTCGTAGTGGGCGCCAAGAAGTTCCCCGGGCGCGGGCGCCTCGGGGTGCCGTACGGGTTTCACCGCGTCGGCGGGGGGCTGAAGACGTGCGGAACTACCACTCACAGCCGCAGACCTTACCCGCCCGCCCGTCACCCACCACCGCCCTACTCGACAGCACTCCATACGCCGAACCCCTTGACCGCCCGTCACCCACCACCGCCCTGCCCGGCGGCGCTTCGCGCTGGCTCCCCCTGATAGCGGCCGTCCACGGATCCCGTGCCAAGCTTGGCCTCATGCAGCTCGCCGCCACCCCTTACGAAGAACGCCTCACCGCCCCCCGCTCGTGGTGGCTGATCAGCTTCCTCGTGGGCGTCTCGTGCGCCCTGATCCTGCTCCCCTTCGGCACCCTGCCGCTGCTCGGCGGCCTGGTCGGCGGTACGGCCGCGGCGGCGGTGGTGGCCAGCGCGTACGGCTCGCTGCGCATCCGTGTCGTGGGTGACTCGCTGATCGCGGGCGAGGCGAAGATCCCGGTGTCGGCGCTGGGCGAGGCGGAGGTGCTGGACGCGGAGGAGGCCCGCGCCTGGCGGACGTACAAGGCCGACACCCGCGCCTTCCTGCTGCTGCGCGCCTACATCCCCACGGCGCTGAAGGTGGAGGTCACGGACCCGGAGGACCCGACGCCGTACCTGTATCTGTCGACGCGGGAGCCGGAGAGGCTGGCGGCGGCGATCGAGACGGCCCGCAAGGCGAACGCCTAGGTCTCTACGGCCTCTGCGGCGTCTCTGGGCGGACGCCTAGGCCTCTTCGGGGAAGTCGCGGACCTTGAGCGGCTCGGCCGGCATCTCCAGCGGCGGAAGCTCCTCCAGCTCGTCCCAGGGGACCTGGATCTTGCGCAGGTCGGTCCGGATGCGGGCGGCGAGCTTCTTGGTGTCCCGGCGGTTCATGACCGCACCGACCGCCGCGCCCACCATGAACGGCATGAGATTGGGCAGGTCACGCACCACGCGCTTCATGATCTGCTGACGCAGTTCGCGCTTCATGTGGCCACCGAGGGCCGTGTCGTACGTCGACGGCTTCAGCACGTCGACGCCGCGCTCCCCCGCCCAGGAGGACAGATACGCGGTGCTGCGGGCCTTCAGGTTCCCCCGCGGTCGGACGCCGTAGACCTCGTGGAGTTCGGCGACGAGCTTCAGCTCGATAGCGGCGACCCCGGTGATCTCCGCGGCCAGCTCGGTCGGCATGGCCGGCGGCACCGGCAGCATCGCCGCCGCACCGATCCCGGCTCCGACCGTAGAGGTCCCTGCCGCGGCGCCCGCCACGAGCTTGTCGGCGAGCTGTTCGGGCCCGAGGCCCGGGAAGTGCCTGCGCAGAGTCGCGAGGTCGCGTACCGGGACACGCGGGGCGATGTCGATGATGCGGTCCGCGAGGTAGGACAGGCCCGCGCGGGCGCGGCTGCCACCCCTGCGGACCCCTTCCCGGGCCATGTCCCGGGCTCTGTCACGCATCACCGCGGCCCGTCGCCGAGCGACGGGCGCGGGCTGCTGCACCGGCTCCGGGTGGTCGGCCCGGTCGGTCGCCGGTCCGAGCGGGGCCACCACTCCGGGTGAGCCCCGCTCGTCGTCACGCGCGCTGTACAGGCCGTCGGACGGCCCTTGGCCCGCTTCCCCGAGGGAGAAGCGGTGCTTCCGGGGAGGGGTCGAGCCAGTCATGGCCGACCCGACCTCAGTCGCAGTCGCGGCAGATCGGCTGGCCGTTCTTCTCACGGGCCAGCTGGCTGCGGTGATGCACCAGGAAGCAGCTCATGCAGGTGAACTCGTCCTGCTGCTTCGGCAGCACTCGGACGGCCAGCTCCTCGTTCGAGAGATCGGCGCCGGGCAGTTCGAGGCCTTCGGCGGCCTCGAACTCGTCGACGTCCACCGACGAGGTGGACTTGTCGTTCCGCCGGGCCTTCAGCTCTTCGAGACTGTCCGAGTCGACGTCGTCGTCGGTCTTGCGTGGAGTGTCGTAATCGGTTGCCATATTCGCTCTCCCCCTCTGGGTGTCTGCGGTGTCTCCAGCGCACGTAACGCGTGAGAGGCCGGACTTGTGCCCGACCTGAGGCGGAGATTTTGCCTCACATCAAGGTCTGTTACTCAATCGACACCCAACCCGACCCCTCAAGAGTGATCGACTTGGATGGCGGAGAGGACCGTACACGGTTCGAATGCCGCACCTCAAAGGCGCCTCACCGTGTACTTCCCGTGATCAAGAGCCCTGAAAACCAGGACTTTCCACGCTTTGTGCCCTGTTTCATGATCACGGAGAGTACATGGCTGAAAATCCGTCCATGTGATCGATCACACAACAGGAAGCCCATTCGGCGGCTGAAAAATTCCGCGCGAAGCGAACATACTCCGCGTGTGTCGGTCCCGATCACCGTGACCTGGTCACTGATCACAGCGGCAGGGTGACCCGGATCACCAGACCGCCTCCCTCATGGGGCCGCGCCGCGATGTGGCCGCCGTGCGCGCGGGCCACGGACCGGACGATGGACAGGCCGAGACCCACACCCTTGTCGCTGCCCGTGCGCTCCGTGCGGAGCCGCCTGAAGGGCTCGAAGAGGTTGTCGATCTCGTAGGCCGGCACCAGTGGCCCGGTGTTCGTGACGGTCAGCACCGCCTGCCCGTGCTCGACGTCGGTGGTCACCTCGACCCAGCCGCCCTCCCGTCGCCCGCCGCCGCCCTTCTGGAAAAGCGCTTCGCGCTGCACGTCCTCATGGACCACGTTGTACCGCACCGCGTTCTGCACCAGGTTCAGCGCGATCCGTTCCAGCAGCACGCCGTTGCCCTGCACCACGGCGGGCTTGCGCTCGCCGCGGATCTTCACGCCCTTGGCCTCGGCCTCGGCATGCACCTGGTCGATGGCCTGGGTGGCGACCTCGGCCAGGTCGACCGGCTTGCGCTCGACGATCTGGTTGTCGCTGCGGGCGAGCAGCAGCAGGCCCTCGACCAGCTGCTCGCTGCGTTCGTTGGTGGCCAGCAGCGTCTTGCCCAGCTGCTGCAGCTCCACCGGCGCGTTCGGGTCGGAGAGGTGCACTTCCAGCAGCGTGCGGTTGATCGCGAGCGGGGTGCGCAGTTCGTGGGAGGCGTTGCCGACGAAGCGCTGCTGGGCGGTGAAGGCCCGCTGCAGCCGCTCCAGCATGTCGTCGAAGGTGTCCGCCAGCTCCTTCAGCTCGTCGTCCGGGCCGTCCAGCTCGATCCGGCGGGACAGGTCCGAGCCGGCCACCGCGCGGGCGGTGCGGGTGATCCGGCCGAGCGGGGACAGCACCCGGCCGGCCATCGCGTAGCCGAACGCGAAGGCGATCACGGCGAGGCCCAGCAGGGCCAGCAGCGAGCGGCTGAGCAGGTCGTCCAGGGCGTGCTGGCGCTGCTGGTTGACGCATTCGTTCATCGCGCTGTTCAGCTCGGACGCCGACGGCTGGGACGGGAAGTTGCAGCTGCTGCTGCCCACCGAGCCGGAGAGGATCTTGAAGGGCAGCTCGCTGCCCACGTTCAGCGCGTGTGCGGCCAGCAGGTAGATGATCGACAGCAGCAGGATGCCGGCGATCAGGAACATGCCGCCGTACAGCAGCGTGAGCCGTATGCGGATGGTCGGGCGCAGCCACGGGAAGGGGGGCTGTGGCCTCCTGGGGTCCCAGGTGGGCTTCGGTGGCGCCGCCTGGGGCGGCGCGGGTGTCGCGGCCATGGCGGATCAGATCCGGTAGCCGGAGCCGGGGACGGTGACGATCACCGGCGGCTCGCCGAGCTTGCGCCGCAGGGTCATCACGGTGACACGCACCACGTTGGTGAACGGGTCGGTGTTCTCGTCCCAGGCCTTCTCCAGCAGCTGCTCGGCCGAGACCACGGCACCCTCGCTGCGCATGAGCACCTCCAGCACCGCGAACTCCTTGGGCGCGAGCTGGATCTCCCTGCCCTCGCGGAAGACCTCGCGGCGGTTGGGGTCGAGCTTGATCCCGGCGCGCTCCAGGACCGGCGGCAGGGGCACGCTCGTACGGCGGCCGAGGGCGCGCACTCGCGCGATCAGCTCGCTGAACGCGAAGGGCTTGGGCAGATAGTCGTCAGCGCCGATCTCCAGGCCCTCGACGCGGTCGCTGACGTCGCCGGAGGCCGTGAGCATGAGCACGCGCGTGGGCATGCCCAGCTCGACGATCTTGCGGCAGACGTCGTCGCCGTGCACGAGCGGGAGGTCGCGGTCGAGGACGACCACGTCGTAGTCGTTGACGCCGATGCGCTCCAGGGCGGCCGCACCGTCGTACACGACGTCGACGGCCATGGCCTCCCGGCGCAGTCCGGTGGCCACCGCATCGGCGAGCAGCTGCTCGTCCTCGACGACGAGTACGCGCACGTCGCTTGTCCTTCCTCATGTCCACCCGCGTAGCGCGCCGTGAGCACGTGCGGGCAGGGGTGTTCGTGGAGTGTGACCTCCATCCTGCCCTTTTCGGCCGTAAGTCGGCTGTAAGGCGGGTTGCGGGCCGCACGGATCAGCGTTCCGGAGGGGAATACGAGATTTTCTCCTCCGGTTGAGGTTTCCGGGCAGGGGAGCGGGGGGAGGACGGCTTTACACCCCGCGATCACGCTCTGCATGTGCCGCAGCACCATGCGGTACGTTGCTCTCCGCTTCGGCAGAGTGGGCGCGGGTGTCCGGCACCGTCGCCGCCCGGCAGGGCAGCGCTGGGCACCTGCGAGAGACGTGATCGCCCCTTCCCAAACGGCACACCCCCGTGCCACCGACCCACGACCCAGGACGAGGGGGCGCAGCATGGACGCTTTCACCGCAGGACTTCTGCAGCGCATAAGGGCGACCGAGTCCGACCTGTCGCGGGCTCGTGACGAGGGTGACGACTTCCTCGTCGAAGTGGAGCAGGCCGAACTCGACGACCTGCGACGCCTCGCCGCCGAACACGGTGTGGAGGTCGGCGCGTCACGCGTCTGATCGGCCCGGCAGCGCAAGAAGGGACCCCGGCGAATCCAGCGCCGGGGTCCCTTTGCGTGGTGGTGCCGAGCCCGCCTCGGCCCCCGCTCAGTCGTGCCAGGCTCCGAAGTCCTCCAGCAGCCGCTGGAGGGGCTCGAAGACCCCCGGCGACCCCGCGACGGTCAGTTCCCGCGACGGCCGCTCCCCGGGCCGCCCGCCGACCAGCGCGCCCGCCTCCCGGGCGATCAGGTCACCGGCGGCGAAGTCCCACGCGTTGAGCCCCCGCTCGTAGTACCCGTCGAGCCGGCCGCAGGCCACGTCGCACAGGTCGACCGCCGCCGACCCGCTGCGCCGGATGTCCCGCAGCAGCGGGATCAGCCGGCCGGCCACCTCGGCCTGGTGGGCGCGGACCTCTGTGACGTAGTTGAAGCCGGTGGAGACCAGCGCCTGGTCCAGCGGGGGCGCGGGACGGCAGGCGAGCGCCCGCTCGCCCTCCCATGCGCCCGTCACCCACGCACCGGCACCGCGCACGGCCTGATAGGTCTCGCCTCGCATCGGAGCCGCGACGACTGCGGCGACCGTCTCACCGTCCTGCTCGGCCGCGATGGACACCGCCCAGGTCGGCAGGCCGTAGAGGTAGTTCACGGTGCCGTCGAGCGGGTCGATCACCCAGCGGATGCCGCTGGTTCCCTCGCTGGAGGCGCCCTCCTCGCCGAGGAAGCCGTCGTCGGGCCGCCGGCCGGAGATCAGGTCGGTGATCAGCTTCTCGGCCGCGATGTCCATCTCGGTGACGACGTCGATCGGGCTGGACTTGGTCTTCGCCACGGCCAGGTCGGCCGGGCGGCCGTCCCGCAGCAGCTCTGCGGCCCGGCGGGCGGCCTCCTGGGCCAGCTCCAGCAGTTCCCGGTGCAGGGGGTCGGTCACGGGTCTCCTCACGCGTAGGGGCTGTCGGCACCGGCGGCGGCCGGGTGGGGCGCACGGGCGGGGCAGCAGCCGACCGGGCAGAGGTTGTGGCTCGCGCCCAGCGCACCCAGGGCGCACGGGGTGACCTCCTGGCCGCGCTCCACGGCGGCGCGCTCGGTGATCAGCTCGCGGACGGCGGCGGCGAACCGCGGGTCGGCGCCCACGGTGGCCGAGCGGCGCACCGGCAGGCCCAGCTCCTCGGCCTTGGCCTTGGCCTCGGTGTCGAGGTCGTAGAGGACCTCCATGTGGTCGGAGACGAAGCCGATGGGCGCCATGACGACGGCCGGGGCGCCTGCGGCGTGCCGCTCCTCCAGGTGGTCGCAGATGTCCGGCTCCAGCCACGGGATGTGCGGGGCGCCGGAGCGGGACTGATAGACGAGCCGCCAGGGATGGTCGACGCCGGTGCGCTCGCGGACGGCGTCGGCGATCAGCTGGGCCACGTCCAGATGCTGCTCGACGTAGGCGCCGCCCTCCCCATGGGTCTCGACGGGGCCGGAGGTGTCGGCGGCGGAGGTGGGGATGGAGTGCGTGGTGAAGGCGATGTGGGCGCCCGCGCGGACCTCCTCGGGGAGGTCGGAGAGGGAGCGCAGCACACCGTCGATCATGGGCTCGACGAAGCCGGGGTGGTTGAAGTAGTGCCTCAGCTTGTCGATCCGCGGCAGCTCCAGGCCCTCGGCCTCCAGCGTGGCCAGCGCGTCGGCGAGGTTCTCGCGGTACTGGCGGCAGCCCGAGTAGGAGGCGTAGGCGCTGGTGGCGAGGACCAGGATGCGGCGGCGGCCGTCGGCGACCATCTCGCGCAGGGTCTCCGTCAGATACGGCGCCCAGTTGCGGTTGCCCCAGTAGACCGGCAGGTCCAGGCCGTGGTCGGCGAAGTCCTTGCGGAGGGCGTCCAGCAGGGCGCGGTTCTGGTCGTTGATGGGGCTGACCCCGCCGAACAGGAAGTAGTGACGGCCGACTTCCTTCAGGCGTTCCTTGGGGATGCCGCGCCCCCGCGTGACGTTCTCCAGGAACGGGACCACGTCGTCCGGGCCTTCGGGGCCGCCGAAGGAGAGCAGGAGCAGGGCGTCGTACGGGGTGGCATCGAGCGCGTCTGGCATGTCTCGATCCTGCCACCCGCCCCTGACAGCCGGGGAACAGCGGGGTGACGAGTCGGGTTCCAGTTGGTTTATACCGGTTTTTTCCACGGTCATTCGGGGTGCGCTGAGGGTCGCCTAACTCGTAAGCTCTATCAGCCGCATTCGCGCCTTACCCAGCCGCTTCGGAGACCACGTGCCCAGCCCTTACAGAGCCCTGTTCGACGCGCCCGGCACCAAGGCGTTCTCCGCCGCGGGACTCCTCGGCCGGATGCCGCTGTCGATGATGGGCATCGGCGTGGTCACGATGATCTCCCAGCTGACCGGACGGTACGGGCTCGCGGGCGCGCTGTCGGCCACCATGGCGCTGTCCGCCGCGGCGATCGGCCCGCAGATATCCCGGCTGGTCGATCGGCACGGACAGCGCCGTGTGCTGCGCCCGGCGACCCTGGTGGCCCTCGCGGCGGCGGCCGGGCTGCTGCTCACCGCGCACCTGAAGGGTCCGGACTGGGTGCTGTTCGTGTGCGCGGCGGGGATCGGCTCGGTGCCGAGCCTGGGCGCGATGGTCCGGGCCCGCTGGGCGGCGCTGTACCGGGGCACCGAGAAGCTGCACACCGCCTACTCGTTCGAGTCGGTCGTCGACGAGATCTGCTTCATCTTCGGCCCGATCATCTCCATCGGGCTGTGCACGGTCTGGTTCCCGGAGGCCGGACCGCTGCTCGCCGGCTGCTTCCTTGCGGCCGGCGTCTTCTGGCTCACCGCCCAGCGCGCCACCGAGCCGGAGCCGCACCCGCGCGAGCAGCACGGCGGCGGTACGGCGCTGCGCTCGGCCGGGCTGCAAGTGCTGGTGGCCACCTTCGTGGCGACCGGCGCGATCTTCGGGTCGGTGGACGTGGTCACCGTGGCCTTCGCCGACGAGCGCGGCCACAAGGGCGCGGCCAGCTTGGTCCTGGCGCTGTACGCGGCCGGTTCCTGTGTGGCCGGAGTGGTCTTCGGGCTGCTGCGGCTGGCCGGGGCGCCGGAACGCCGCTGGCTGCTGGGCGTGGCGGCGATGGCCGTGAGTATGATCCCCCTCCTACTGGTCGGAAACCTGCCGCTTCTGGCCGTGGCGCTGTTCGTTGCGGGGCTGTCCATCGCACCGACGATGATCACGACGATGTCCCTGATCGAAGAGCACGTACCTCGCGCGCGGCTCACCGAGGGCATGACCTGGGTGAGCACCGGCCTCGCGGTCGGTGTCGCGCTCGGCTCGTCCGTGGCCGGCTCGGTGATCGACGCAGCCGGGGCGCGGGCCGGGTACGGGGTTCCGGCCGTGTCCGGGGCCGCCGCGGTCGCGGTCGGTTTCCTCGGGTACCGCCGGCTGCGCAGGCCGGCCGCGGGTCGGGGAGGCACCGTTGAGCAGCACAGCGAGCGGGAAGAACGGCACCTGGCGTAACTGGGGCGGGAACGTCTCCGCCCGGCCCGCCCGGCAGGTGGCGCCGGCGTCCGTGGAGGAGCTGGCGGAGGCGGTGCGGCGGGCCGCCGAGGACGGCCTGAAGGTGAAGGCGGTCGGGACCGGCCACTCCTTCACGTCGATAGCGGCCACCGACGGAGTGTTGATCCGCCCTCAACTGTTGACGGGCATACGCAGGATCGACCGTGAATCCATGACGGTCACGGTGGAGGCCGGCACCCCGCTCAAGAGACTCAATGCGGCTCTCGCGCGCGAGGGTCTGTCGCTCGCCAACATGGGCGACATCATGGAGCAGACCGTCTCCGGGGCGACCAGCACCGGCACGCACGGCACGGGCCGCGAGTCCGGATCGATCGCCGCCCAGATCAAAGGACTTGAGCTGGTCACGGCGGACGGCTCGGTCCTCACCTGCTCCGAGAAGGAGAACCCCGAGGTCTTCGCGGCGGCCCGCATAGGGCTCGGCGCGCTCGGCATCGTCACCGCGATCACCTTCGCCGTGGAGCCGCTGTTCCTGCTCAACGCGCGCGAGGAACCGATGCCCTTCGACCGGGTCCTCGCAGAATTCGATCAACTGTGGGCGGAGAACGAGCACTTCGAGTTCTACTGGTTCCCGCACACCGGCAACACCAACACCAAGCGGAACAACCGCAGCGCCGGACCCGAGCAGCCCGTGGGGCAGCTGGCCGGCTGGTTCGAGGACGAGTTCCTCTCCAACGGCGTCTTCCAGGTGGCCCAGTGGGTCGGCCGCGCCGCCCCCGCCGCCGTTCCCGCCATCGCGCGGATCTCCAGCAAGGCGCTGTCCGCGCGGACGTACACGGACATCCCCTACAAGGTCTTCACCTCGCCGCGCCGGGTGCGCTTCGTGGAGATGGAGTACGCCGTCCCCCGCGCGGCTCTGACTCAGACGCTGCGCGAGCTGAAGGCCATGGTCGAGCGCTCGGGGCTGCGGGTCAGCTTCCCCGTCGAGGTGCGCACCGCCCCGGCCGACGACATCACCCTGTCGACCGCCTCCGGCCGGGACAGCGCCTACATCGCCGTCCACATGTTCCGTGGCACGCCGTACCAGGCCTACTTCACCGCCGCCGAGCGGATCTTCACCGCGCACGAGGGCCGGCCGCACTGGGGCAAGGTGCACACCTGGGACGCCGAGTACTTCGCGCGTGTGTACCCGCGCTTCGGCGAGTTCACTGCGCTGAGGGACCGCCTGGATCCGGAACGGCTGTTCCAGAACGACTACTTGCGGAGGGTTCTGGGGGCGTAGGCGTCGTGGCGGACCCGCTGGGCGCGGGGGTCGGCGATCCGCTCGGGCCGCCGCTCGGTCCGTCGCCCGGCTCCGCGCTCGGGGAGCCGCCTGGCGTCGGGGTCGCGTCATGGGTCCTACCGCCGCCGGTGTCGGGCGCCGGGTGCTCCCGGGACCGCCTGCCCGAAGGGGGCGGATCCTCATCGGACTCGGAAGGCGAGCGGGATGTGGAGGAGCCCGCGCCCCGGCCGGTGACCGCGTCACTGACCGTCGTGCCCGTGCCGCCGCTGAAGCTGCTGCCGGACACCAGCTCGTACGTCGTGATCCCGGCCATGGTCACCCCGAACACGAGGGCGGCCGCGACCACCGGCCGGCGCCAGCTCTTCACACGCGCGCGATAGACGGTGCCCTGGCTGAACTCGCCCGGCACCGGCGGCATGGGTTCCCTGGGGCGGGTGGTGACCGTCGCCTCCCTCAGCTGCTCCCCGGTCCGCCTGAAGAAGTGCTGGAACAGCGTGCCCCCGCAGGTGGCGACGGTGCTGACGACTCCCGCGCCGAGGATCGTGCCGTACACCCCGAAGTACGACGCCAGTTTGGCCGCCACCACCGCGGCCAGGGCGCCGCCCGCGACCTGGGGGACGCTCAGGTCGATCCGCTTGCGACCCGAATGGGGCGTTTCACGCATACCCGGAACTTGCCTGCCTTTCCCGTACACGGTCGACATTGGTCGACCGACTGCACGAGATAGGGACGTACAGTCGAAACCATTAGTTCCGTTTCTGTGGATTGCGTGAACTACGCCACGTTCGTGATCTGCGAAACCGGTTGCCAGAGGCCAAGTCGCAGCCCTTGCCAGAAGTTGGGCGGCGCGCCCATCCACGCACATGGTCCAAATGGAGTACTGTTGCGAGCCCTGGGTCCGGTCTCCCACCAGGGTGTCCGCGGCCTTGCAGGACCGCCGGGAGGGGGGCTAGTTGCACAGGGTGACAGAGTTGGTCACTTTGCGTTGCGAACAGGTAACCGTGCCATAACGGCGGTCCAGGGCCCGTGCCCGACACGCCGGGCAACTCGGCAAGGTTGTGGCAGGCTGCACCCGGGCAGGCCACACTCGACTAGCGGAAGCAGCGACGCACGTGACGTCGGCAGGCACCACCCGGGAGGTCCCCATGCCCGAACTGCGTGTCGTGGCCGTCTCGAATGACGGCACACGGCTGGTGCTGAAGGCTGCCGACGCAACGGAGTACACGCTTCCGATCGACGAGCGCCTGCGCGCCGCCGTGCGTGGCGACCGGCCGCGCCTCGGCCAGATCGAGATCGAGGTCGAGAGCCATCTGCGCCCGCGTGACATCCAGGCGCGTATACGCGCAGGTGCCACCGCGGAAGAGGTCGCCCAGCTCGCCGGCATCCCGGTCGACCGGGTACGGCGCTTCGAGGGCCCGGTGCTGGCCGAGCGCGCCTTCATGGCCGAGCGCGCCCGCAAGACCCCGGTCCGCCGCCCCGGCGAGAACTCCGGGCCGCTGCTCGGCGAGGCCGTCCAGGAGCGGCTGCTGGTGCGCGGCGTCGAGAAGGACTCCGTGCAGTGGGACTCCTGGCGCCGCGACGACGGCACCTGGGAGGTCCTCCTTGTCTACCGGGTCGCGGGCGAACCGCACTCGGCGAGCTGGACGTACGACCCGCCCCGGCGGCTCGTCCAGGCCGTGGACGACGAGGCGCGCTCGCTCATCGGCGAGTCCGACGACCTCGCCGTGCCCGAGCCGAGCTTCCCGTTCGTGCCGCGCATCGCCCGCCTCCCGCGCGAGCGTTCGATGGACCGCGCGCTCGACCGGAGCGAGCGGGAGCGGCCGAGCCTGCCCGCGCAGCCGTCCGAGCCCGCCGAGGAGAGCACGGGCGAACGGGACTCGCTGACCAGCCTGCTGGAGGCCGTACCGAGCTTCCGGGGCGACCTGGTGGTGCCGGAGCGCCCGTCGGAGACGCCGGAGGAACCCACCGAGGAACCGGCCGCCGAGGAACCGCCGGCCCCCGCCGCCTCGGCCGGTTCGGCCTACGCGGACGTCCTCATGCCGCGCTCCGTGGGCAGCCACCGCGACCGGCTCATCGGCGCGACCGACCGCCAGGCCGAGGCCGACGGCGTCCGTCCCGGCCGCCGAGCCGCCGTGCCGAGCTGGGACGAGATCGTGTTCGGCACCCGCCGCAAGAAGCAGGAGTAACCGGCCCCGCGGAAACGGAGAAGTGGGGGCACGCGTGCGTGCCCCCACTTCGGCCTGCCGTCACTGCGGGCCCGCCGTCCGGCTGCCGTTACTGCGGGTCCGCGCCCACCGCCACCGGACGGGACGGGTCCGAGGACCACTCGGACCAGGAACCCACGTACAGGGCCGCCGGAATGCCGGCCACCGCGAGCGCGAGGACCTCATGGGCTCCGGAGACGCCCGAGCCGCAGTACACACCCACCTCCGCGTCCGCGGACACGCCCAGGGCCTTGAAGCGGTCCCTCAGCTCCGCCGCGGGCAGGAAGCGGCCGTCGGGACCCACGTTCTCCGTCGTCGGCGCCGACACCGCGCCCGGGATGTGCCCGCCGACCCGGTCGATCGGCTCCACCTCGCCGCGGTACCGCTCCCCCGCACGCGCGTCCAGCAGCACACCCGCACGGGCCAGCGCCGCGGCCCCGTCCGCGTCCAGCAGCCCCGCCGCCGGCGCCGGCCGGAAGTCGCCCTCGGCCGCCTCCGGCACCCATGTGGACAGCTCGCCCTCCCAGGACGGCAGACCGCCGTCCAGGACCCGCACATCCGGGTGACCCGTCCAGCGCAGCAGCCACCAGGCGCGCGCGGCCGCCCAGCCCTGGCCGCCGTCGTACACGACCACCGGGCGGCCCGCCGACACACCCGCACGGCGCATCGCGGCGCCGAACTCCGCGAGGTCCGGCAGCGGATGACGGCCGTGTTCCCCGGGCGCGCCGGCCAGTTCCCGGTCCAGGTCGACGAAGACCGCGCCGGGGATGTGCCCGGCCTCGTACTCGGCCCGCCCGTCGAAGGCCGGGGCGCCCGCCGCCTTGGCCAGGCTCAGCTGCCAGCGCACGTCCAGCAGCACCGGAGGGCGGTCCCCGGTCAGTTCGTGGGCGAGTTCGGTTGCGGTGATGATGGCTCTCATGGCGTCCATCCATACGCCAGGGGTGGCCGCGGCGTCCAGGTCCGGATACTCTGCTCGGCCGGACAGGCTCGATCACGAGGCGTAGGGGATCGAGCACGAGCTGTACAGCCGGCGGACACCCGCCGGCCATCGTCAGGAAGCGGCGAAAGACGGCAGATCGGGCATCCTCCCGGAGATACAGCCGGGCGGCGGCGCTCAATCGCAGGCGGCGCCAAGGAGGATGCGGGCACCGGCACGGGCGTACCCGCCGCCGGCGTGGACACCCCTTCCGGGGAGCGGAAGCGACACGGCCACCGCGAGGGGCCGGGGAGAGAGTGATCGATGACCGAGGCACGGGAGCCGGCCGGCCCGCACGCGCGGCGCGCGCCCGGCACGCCCTGCTGGGTGAGCCTGATGGCGCACGGGCTGGCCGCCACCGAGGAGTTCTACGGCGAGCTGTTCGGCTGGGAGTTCCGGCCGGGCCCGCAGCAGCTCGGCCCGTATGTGCGGGCGCTGCTCGACGGGCACGAGGTGGCGGGCATGGGCCAGCTGCCGCCGGACCGCAGGCTGCCGATCGCCTGGACGCCCTACCTCGCCTCGGACGACGTGGACCAGACGGCCGACGCGGTACGGCTGTGCGGCGGCACGGTGGCGGTCGGCCCGCTGGACGCCGCGGAGGCCGGCCGGCTCGCCATCGCCGCGGACCCTTCCGGGGCGGTGTTCGGCATCTGGCAGTGCGCCGCGCACCTCGGCACCGCGATCACCGGGGTGCCCGGGACACCGGCGTGGAACGAACTGGTGACCTTCGAGACGGAGAGCGTCTCCAAGTTCTACTCGACGGTGTTCGGCTACGAACGGGAGCCGGTGCTGTCCGCCGACTTCGACTATGTGACGCTGCACCTCGACGGCCGTCCGGTGGCCGGACTGCACGGCGTGGGCCATGGCCTGCCCCGCGACCGCGGGCCGCACTGGCAGACGTACTTCGAGGTCGCCGACGCCGATGCGACGATGCGCCAGGTGGCGGACCTCGGCGGTCGGGTCGTCCGGCAGCCGCACGACAGCCCGCACGGCCTGGTGGCGACGGTGGCGGACCCGGAGGGCGCGGAGTTCTCGGTGATCCAGAACCCGCACTGAACCCTCGGGGCCACGGTGCCGGTTCAGCCGGCCGAGACCGGCAGGACGTCCGGGGACAGGGCCGCCGCGCGGGCCGACGCGGCGGTCATCCGGCGCCGGTGGTGCCGGCGGCACAGCACCTCGTAGCCCACCTCGCCCGCCGCCTGGTCGACATCGCCCACGACCACCTGGGCGCCCTCGACCACCATCTGGCCGCCGACCGTGCGGGCGTTGTGCGTGGCACGGGCGCCGCACCAGCACAGCGCCTCCACCTGGAGCACCTCGATGCGGTCGGCCAGCTCCACGAGGCGCTGGGAGCCGGGGAAGAGCTTGGAGCGGAAGTCGGTGGTGATCCCGAAGGCGTACACGTCCAGGCCGAGATCGTCCACCACGCGCGCGAGCTGGTCGATCTGCTCGGGCCCGAGGAACTGCGCCTCGTCCGCGATCACGTAGTCGGCGCGGCGGCCCTGGGACAGGTGGTCCACGAGGTAGGCGTACAGGTCCTGGTCGTCCGCGACCTCCACCGCGTCGGTGACCAGGCCCAGCCGGGAGGACAGCTTGCCCTCGCCCGCGCGGTCGTTCCGGGTGAAGATCATGCCGACGAGGCCCCGCGCCGAACGGTTGTGCTCTATCTGCAGAGCCAGCGTCGACTTCCCGCAGTCCATCGTTCCGGAGAAGAACACCAGCTCGGGCATGAGGAGTTGAGCACCTTTCGGCGAGTAGTCACAGGGGGGAGCGTCAGGAGCGTACTTCGAGCAGCGGGACCAGCTGCTCGGCGGGCGTCATCGAACCGTGGTTGCCGACCAGCGCCGACTCCTTCGGCTCCCGCTCGGTCGCGATGATCAGGACGTCGTCGCAGGCGGCCGCGACCACGTCCCCGAGTCGGGGATACACCCGCTCGTCGATGTGCGGCCCGAACCAGCCCGCCGCGATCGCCTCGTCCCTCGACGCCACCCAGAACTGCTCGCCGAGCACCTCGCGCCAGACGGTCAGCACGTCGTTCTCGGCGCCCGGCACCGCGTACACGTGCCGCGCCCGGCCCTCGCCGCCGAGCAGGGCGACCCCGGCGCGCAGCTCCCAGTCCGTGTCGAAGTCGATGCGGTGCTCGTCGTCGAACGGGACGTCGACCATGCCGTGGTCGGCGGTGACGTAGAGCGCGCTGCGCGGCGGCAGCTGCTCGGCGAGGCGCTGGGCGAGCCGGTCGACGTACATCAGCTGGCCGCGCCAGGTGTCGGAGGCGACTCCGTAGCGGTGTCCGGCGCCGTCCAGTTCGGAGTAGTAGGTGTAGACCAGCGAGCGGTCGCCGGCGGCCAGTTGCCCGGCCGCGAGGTCCATGCGCTCCTCGCCGCTCAGCCGGCCGTGGAAGCCGCCGCCGCTGAGCGCGATCTTGGTGAGCGGGGTGTGCTGGAAGGTGGGCGAGGTCACCTGCGCGGTGTGCACTCCGGCCTCGTGGGCCAGCTGGAAGATCGTGGGGTACGGCTGCCAGGTGCGCGGATCGGTGTACGGCTGCCAGCGGAGCTGGTTCATCAGCTCGCCGGTGGCCGGGTTGCGCACGGTGTAGCCGGGCAGGCCGTGGGCGCCGGGCGGCAGGCCGGTGCCGACGGAGGCGAGGGAGGTCGCGGTGGTCGCCGGGTAGCCGGCGGTGAGCGGGCGGCCGGTGCCGCCGCGCGAGCTGCCGAGCAGCGAGTTCAGGAAGGGGGCCTCGTCGGGGTGGGCGCGCAGCTGCTCCCAGCCGAGCCCGTCGATCAGGAAGACGCAGACCCGGTCGGCCGCGGTCAGTTCCCCGATCGTGGCGGTCGGGCCCGGGACGCCCATGCTGGCGGCGACGGTGGGCAGCAGGTCGGCGAGGGAGCCGGTGCCGTACTCGGGCAGCGGCGCCGTGTCCAGGGCGAGCGGTTCCGGGTGGTCCCAGTCGGAGAGCTGGGACATCAGCGCGTGATGTCCGCGGTCGCCTCCGAGATGGCCTGTGCGAAGGCGAGCGCCTGGCGCACCGTCTCCGGGCCGTCCCCGGCCTCGCTGACGCGCAGGCTGAGGTCGTCCGCCGTGGAACTGCCCGTGTAGCCGTGGTCGGCGTCGCAGTTGGGGTCGCCGCAGGCGGCGGGCTCCAGGTCGATGCGGCTGACCGCGCCCCAGCCGATGGTCAGCACGACCTCGCGGGGCAGGGTGCCCGGCGTGTACTGCTCCGGGTTCGCGACCACGCGGCTGACCACCACCGAGGAGATCCGGCCGAGCTTCACGGACTCGGTGGAGGTGGTGGCGTACGGGGTCGGGGAGGTGCTGTCGGCGGCCTGCTCGTCGGTGTGGCTGACGATGAAGCGGTTGCCGGTGAGGACCAGCACCGTCACATGCCGGCGGACCTCGTTCTGGTCGAACGTCGTCTCCTGGTGGACCAGGTACGACCGGATGGGCTCGCCGCCCACTGCGGCCTCCACCGCCTCGGCCACGAGGGCCGGGTAGTAGCCGCTGCGCTCGATCGCCGAGCGCAGCCCCTGGGTCGTCGTACTGGTCTTGGCCATGGCGTCCATCCTAATCCGTGGGCAAGGGGGGTCCGGGCCAGTCACGGGGACCGGGTCCGGCCCCCGCACGCGCGCGTGGGGGCCGCTGGACGAGCCCCGGCAGGATGTCCAGCCCCTGAGCCGCGATCAGGCAGGAGGCGGTTTCGGGTCCGCCGGCGTCCGCCTCGAACGCGACGGCGACGGGCGGTGTTTCGCCCAGCACTCGCCGCGGCCGTGCCGCCTCCCGGCTGCCCTCGGGCAGGCGCCGGCCGGTGATCTCCATGCGGTCCCCCCTCCCCTCGTCAGTAGGCCGGCATCGTGCGCGGGCCGAGGTCGTCGCGGGCGGGCGGCGGCGCGAGCCGTACCGTGGCGCCGAGGACGCTCACCCCCTGCGGGGCGACGACGACCGGCTCCAGGGTGACGGCGACCACCTCCGGGTGATCGTCGACCAGGCGGGACACCCGCAGCAGCAGCTCCTCCAGCGCCGGGGTGTCCACGGGCGTGGAGCCGCGCCAGCCGAACAGCAGCGGTGCCGTACGGATCGAGCGCACCAGTGAGGTCGCCTCCCGGTCGGTGACCGGGACGAGCCGGTGCGCCATGTCCCCGAGCAGCTGCGAGGCGGCTCCGGCGAGCCCGAAGGACAGCACGGCCCCGGCCGCCGGGTCGATCACGGCCCGTACGACGGTGTCGACGCCGCGCGGCGCCATGCCCTGCACCACCGGCCGCAGCTCCTCCGGTTTCCCGAACAGCTCGGTCAACTCGGCGTACGCCCGGCGTAGTTGCTCCTCGTCCGCGAGGTCCAGACGGACGCCGCCGAGATCGGCGCGGTGCCTGAGGTGCGGGGCGGTGGCCTTCAGGGCCACGGGGTAGCCGAGGGTGCGGGCGGCTTCGGCGGCGGCGTCCGGGGCGGGGGCGGGCAGCGCGCGCCGCACCGGGATGCCGTACCGGCCGAGCAGCTCGCAGGTCTCCGCGTCGGAGATCGTGAGTCCTTCACCGCGCGCGAGCAGCTCGCCGATCAGCCGCGCGGCACCCTTCTCGTCGATGTCGTCGTACTCGGGCACCTTCCCCGGGTCCACGGCCTCCCGCCGCCACTGCCCGTACTTGACCGCCTCGGCGAGGGCCCGGACGGCACGCTCGGCGGCGGGGTAGGCGGGGATGAGACGGGTGCCGTCGGAAGGAGCGGCTGTCGGCGTGGGCGCGCCGGCACTCGCACCCGCTGTCGCCGTGGGCAGTCGTCCCCCAGGGGGATGGGGGTCCCCGCGCTCCAGCGAAGCCGAGAGCGGGGGAAGGTGGGCATCGGCCGCACTGCCGGGCGTCTTGTCGACGGCCTGTGGTGCGGTACTCGCCGCAGCGGACAACGCTTCCGCAAGTCCCCCGAGCTCCACATGCACCACCAGCACCGGCTTGCCGGGCACCGCAGCCGCCGC
Organism: Streptomyces sp. NPDC052101; assembly: GCF_040680235.1. Taxonomy (NCBI): domain Bacteria; kingdom Bacillati; phylum Actinomycetota; class Actinomycetes; order Kitasatosporales; family Streptomycetaceae; genus Streptomyces; species Streptomyces sp. NPDC052101. The sequence continues at coordinate 83,602 of NZ_JBFAWH010000024.1, read as the reverse complement.
GGACCTCAACGCCTCCGCCAGCTCCGCGTCTCCCGGCGACGCCTCCCCGATGGCGGGGATCGCCGTCACGACAACGGCGTCATTCGTGGTGTCGGCCAGCGCCCGCGTCAACGCCCGATGGAAGTCCTCCGCCGTCGCCCCCGTCGTCAGATCCACCGGACGCGACGGCCGCAGCCCCTCGGCGAGAGCGCGGTCGTACGTCAGCACCCCCAGCGACTCGGAGTTCCCCAGGATCGCCACCCGCGGCCCCGCCGGCAGCGGCTGGCGCGCCAGCAGCAGCCCCGCGTCGACCAGCTCGGTGATCGTGTCGACGCGGAGCACCCCGGCCTGGCCCAGCAGCGCGGCGACGGTGGCGTGCGGCAGCCGGGTCGCCCGTACCGCGTGTCCCTGGGGCGCGGAGCCGACGCCCTGCACGACGACCAGCGGCTTGGCCGCCGCCGTCCGCCGCGCGAGGCGCGTGAACTTGCGCGGGTTGCCGATGGACTCCAGGTACATGAGGGCGACGTCGGTCTCGGGGTCGTCGTACCAGTACTGGAGGACGTCGTTGCCGGAGACGTCCGCGCGGTTGCCGGCGGACACGAAGGTGGACACGCCCGTGACCCCGGTGACCCCTCCTCCGCGCCGGTGCAGCCGGGACAGCAGGGCGATGCCGATGGCGCCGGACTGGGCGAACATCCCGATGCGGCCGGGGCGCGGCATCTCCGGGGCGAGGGAGGCGTTCAACCGGACGTCCGCCGCGGTGTTGATGACCCCGAAGGCGTTCGGGCCGATGATCCGCATCCCGTACGCGCGCGCGTGCCGCACGAGTGCGCGCTGCCGCTCGCGCCCCTCGGGCCCGCTCTCGGCGTATCCGGCGGAGAGCACGACGAGCCCCTGGACACCGTGCTCGCCGCACTCGGCGACCACGGCGGGCACGTACTCGGCGGGTACGGCGACGACGGCGAGGTCGACGGGGCCCTCGATGTCCCGCACGCATCGGTACGCCGGCACCCCGTCGACCTCCTTGAGGTCCTCGGGGAAGGCCTTGTTCACAGCGTGCAGGCGGCCGCCGTAGCCGGCGTCCCGGATGTTGTCCAGGACGCTGCGGCCGACTCCGCCGGGGGCGCGGCCGACACCGACGACCGCCACGGAGCCGGGCGCGAGCAGCCGGCGTACCGAGCGGGCCTCGGCCCGCTGCTCCCGCGCGCGCTGCACGGCGAGGGAGCGGTCGGTGGGTTCGAGGTCGAACTCCAGGCGGACGACGCCGTCCTCGAAGCTGCGGTTCTGGGTGTACCCGGCGTCCGTGAAGACCTTGATCATCTTGCTGTTGGCGGGCAGCACCTCGGCGGCGAAGCGGCGGATGCCGCGCTCGCGGGCGACGGCCGCGATGTGCTCCAGGAGGGCCGAGGCGACTCCGCGGCCCTGGTGCGCGTCCTGCACGAGGAAGGCGACCTCGGCCTCGTCCGCGGGCGCGGAGGCGGGCATGCCGTCGGCGCCGATGCGGTCATAGCGTACGGTGGCGATGAACTCGCCGCCGATGGTGGCCGCGAGTCCCACCCGGTCCACAAAGTCGTGGTGCGTGAAGCGGTGGACGTCCTTGGCGGAGAGTCGGGGGTACGGCGCGAAGAAGCGGTAGTACTTCGACTCGTCCGAGACCTGCTCGTAGAAGCTGACCAGGCGGTCGGCGTCATCAACGGTGATGGGCCGGATGCGCGCGGTACCCCCGTCGCGCAGCACCACGTCCGCCTCCCAGTGGGCGGGGTACTCGTGCCGGTCCTGCCGGTCCGCCGAGGTCTGCATGGGCCCCAGAGTACGGCTCGCGTACGACAACGGCGCGGGGCAGTCTGTGGAGGACGAAAGTCGGATCGAGGCCGCGGTCCGACGACACGACCGGGACAGGACGAAGGTCCGATCCGGGCATGCTTCACGATATGGGAAACTGGTCTAGACAACCCTGAAGACTGAAGGGCAGCAACACATGGCTGAGCGCCGCGTCAACGTCGGCTGGGCCGAGGGCCTCCACGCCCGCCCCGCTTCCATCTTCGTCCGAGCCGCCACGGCCGCAGGCGTCCCGGTGACGATCGCCAAGGCTGACGGCAACCCCGTCAACGCGGCCTCCATGCTGGCCGTACTGGGCCTGGGTGCCCAGGGTGGCGAGGAGATCGTTCTCGCCTCCGAGGCCGACGGCGCGGACATCGCCCTCGACCGTCTGGCGAGGCTGGTCTCCGAAGGCCTCGAGGAACTGCCCGAGACGGTCTGAGTACCGGCGCAACCAACGCACGGGAGCCGCGTCGTCCTTTTCGGGCGGCGCGGCTCCGCCCTTTCCGGGCCCATTGCACGCACACCGGAATTCGAGCAACGGAAATACACCGCCACCGAATTACTCTTCTTTGTATACGGCGTCCGTGTTAATGCCGGAGGCCCGACATGTTTACGGCGTGTTGCGAAGTCCTCACACGCTCGGCGGCCCCGGGAAAACGCAGCCGGTGCGCGGCCGTCGCGCGTTCGGTGTGCAGCGCCGTGACCGCCCGCGCGCGCTCGCCGTCGCCGCGCGCCACCGCGTCCACGATGGCGCCGTGTTCCACCCAGGCCTCCACCGGGCTCGGCGACGTCTCCACCGTGTACATCCAGGCGATCTTGTGACGCAGCTGGGTGAGCATCGCGGTCAGCGAGGGGCTGCAGGAGGCCTGGGCGAGCGTCTCATGGAACCAGCTGCCCAGTGAGCGCAGATCCTCGCTGTGCCCCCTTCTGGCCCGCTCCTGACCCAGCCTGACCAGGCCGCGCAGCACCTTCAGATGGGCCTCCGTGCGCCGCTGTGCGGCCCGGGCGGCGCCGAGCGGCTCCAGGAGCGTGCGCATCTCCAGCAGGTCGGCGGCCTCCTGCTCGGTCGGCTCGGCCACGCACGCGCCCGCGTGCCGGCGGGTGACCACGAAGCCCTCGGCCTCCAGGGTGCGCAGCGCCTCGCGGACGGGGACGCGCGAGACGCCGTAGCGGCGGGCCAGGACTTCCTCGGTGAGGCGGCCGCCGCGCTCGTGGACACCGGCGACGATGTCGTCCCGGATCGCCGTGCATACCGAGTGCGCCGGAATACGCATGACCGACCTCCGCCTTAATCCCCGTGAAACGTCGACGATGGACGCGTGTTCCGTGACTCTATTCCAATGGGCCGGAATTTCCGACGGCGGGTCGGAATCCATGGATATTTTTTGGTCAGCAAGTCCGGTGTCCACCGCTGTATCCCGCTGTGCACCTCATCCCGCTGCGCACCGCGCAAAACGGCGAAGGCCCCGGCTCGGTGAGCCGGGGCCCCAATACCGCACGGGCGTCGGGTCAGACGTTCACGCCGTGCCCGCGGAGGTAGGCGACGGGGTCGACGTCCGAGCCGTAGTCGGGAGTCGTACGGGCCTCGAAGTGGAGGTGCGGGCCGGTGACGTTGCCGGTCGCGCCGGACAGGCCGATCTGCTGGCCCGGGGTGACCTGCCGGCCGACCGAGACGCCTATGGACGACAGGTGGCCGTACTGGGTGTACATGCCGTCGGCCATGCGGATCACGATCTGGTTGCCGTACGCCCCGCCCCAGCCGGTGGAGACGACGGTGCCGGAGCCGACCGCGTGGACGGTCGTGCCGCTGGCCGCGTGGAAGTCGATTCCGGTGTGCGAGCCGGAGGACCACAGGGAGCTGCTGGCCTTGTAGCCCGTGGAGACATAGGAGTCGGCGATCGGGGCGACGAAGGCGTTCAGGCGCTCGCGCTCGGCCTCGCGGGCGGCGCGGGCCTGGGCCGCGCGCTCCTGCTTGGCCTTCTCCGCCGCCGCCTTGGCCGCGGCCTCCTCGGCCGCCTTCTGCTCGGCGGCCTGCTTCTGGGCGGCGGCCTGGGCGTCGATCTGCTCGGCGATGTCGTCGCCGACACTGATCACCGGGGTGAGACCGGTCTGCTCGGCGGTGTTCTCGGCGGCGAACGCCGGGGCGGTCGCGAGGGTGCCGATGACGCCGGTGGTGGTGAGGGCCGCGATACCGGCCGCCTGAGCGGTGGTGCGCTTGACCCGGCCGGGCTTGCGATGCTTCCCGGTGGCGCACATGAACGCCATGAAGTGGCTGGTCCTTTCCTTCCCTCTCGCCTACCGGGTTAGCTGACGGGTTCGGAGCAGGAAGGTCTCCTACGGGCCCCCTCGCGACACGCGCGGGCGCCCGATTCACCCCAGGGACTGCGATGGGTCCCCGGCTCCCCTGGCTCGCGCCGTACGGGGACTCGGCGATGGCTGTCCGGTGCCGCGGGTGCGGCGCACTGCCTACTGACGAACAGCCCGGACGACGCTACGAAAGCCTGCTTTCCAACCCCAAACGGATCCGGGATTTTGTAGCGCATCCCACAGGGCAGACAGGCAACCTCCGCCGCAAATCGGGCATCTGGGGAAGGGAGTGGAACAGCAGGGGCCCTGACGGCCTGTAGACCGTCAGGGCCCCACGCGCGCGTGCGGCGTCCGCCGCGTACTACTCCGCGGAGACGACCGTGACTTCGCCGATGCCGAGCGCCTCCACCGGCGCCTTGATCGCGGAGGCGTCACCGACGAGGACGGTCACCAGGCGGTCCACCGGGAACGCGTTCACGACGGCCGCCGTGGCCTCCACCGTGCCCGTCGCGGCCAGCTGCTGATACAGCGTCGCCTGGAAGTCGTCGGGCAGATGCTGCTCGACCTGGTCGGCCAGCGTGCTCGCCACGGCCGCCGCGGTCTCGTACTTCAGCGGCGCCACCCCGACGAGGTTCTGCACGGCCACGTCCCGCTCGGGGTCGGTCAGGCCGTCCGCGGCGAGGGTGCGCAGCACCTTCCACAGGTCGTCCAGCGCGGGGCCGGTGTTGGGGGTGTCCACGGAGCCGCTGATGGCGAGCATCGAGACACCGGTGCCGTCCGGGGCGGAGCGCAGGACCTGCCCGAACGCGCGCACACCGTAGGTGTAGCCCTTCTCCTCGCGCAGGACGCGGTCCAGGCGGGAGGTGAGGGTGCCGCCGAGGCAGTAGGTGCCGAGCACCTGGGCGGGCCACACGCGGTCGTGCCGGTCGGAGCCGACGCGGCCGATGAGCAGCTGCGTCTGGACGGCGCCGGGGCGGTCCACGATGACGACCCGCCCGGTGTCGTCGGCGCTCACCGACGGCACGGGCCGCGGCTCACCCGGGGTGCCGGTCCAGGCGCCCAGGGTGTCACCGAGCAGCGCGTCCAGGTCGATGCCGGTGAGGTCGCCGACCACGACCGCGGTGGCCGTGGCGGGACGGACGTACCGGTCGTAGAAGGCGCGTACGGCGGTGGCGTCGATCTTCTCGACCGTGTCCTCGGTGCCCTGGCGCGGGCGGGACATGCGCGAGGTCGCCGGGAACAGCTCCTTGGACAGTTCCTTGGCGGCCCGGCGGGACGGGTTGGCCAGCTCGTGCGGGATCTCGTCCAGGCGGTTGCGGACCAGCCGCTCGACCTCGCTCTCGGCGAACGCGGGCGCGCGCAGGGCGTCGGCGAGCAGGCCGAGGCCCTTGGCCAGGCGGGAGGCCGGGACCTCCAGGCTGAGCCGGACGCCGGGGTGGTCGGCGTGCGAGTCCAGCGTGGCGCCCGCGCGCTCCAGCTCGGCGGCGAACTCCTCGGCGGAGTGCTTGTCGGTGCCCTCGGAGAAGGCCCGCGCCATGATCGTGCCGACGCCGTCCAGGCCGGCCGGCTCGGCGTCCAGGGGCGCGTCCAGCAGCACCTCGACGGCGACGACCTGCTGGCCGGGGCGGTGGCAGCGCAGCACCGTCAGGCCGTTGCCGAGCGTGGCGCGCTCGGGGGCCGGGAACGCCCACGGCTTGGCCTCGCCGGGCTGCGGCTGGGGGTGGAAGTCCATGGTGGCGAGCTGGGTCACTTGGCCGTCTCCTCGTTCTCGTTTCCGGCCTCTACGGTCGCTTCCTGCTCCGGGTCCTCACCGCGCCCCGCCTCCTCGGTGTGCTCGGCGGAATCGGCTGACAGCGGCTCGTAGACGAGGACCGCGCGGTTGTCGGGGCGCAGGCGGGCCTTGGCGACCTCCTGGACCTCCTCGGGGGTCACCTCCAGGACGCGCTTGACGGCGGTGAGGGCGAGCTGCGGGTCGCCGAACAGGACGGCGAACCGGCACAGTTCGTCGGCGCGGCCGGCGACCGTGCCGAGCCGGTCCAGCCACTCGCGCTCCAACTGGGCCTGGGCGCGCTCCATTTCCTCGGGCGTGGGGCCCTCCTCGGCGAACCGGGCCAGCTCCTCGTCGATGGCGGTCTCGATGACCGGCACCTCGACGTCACCGGAGGTCTTCACGTCCAGCCAGCCCATCGAGGGCGCGCCGGCGAGGCGCAGCAGGCCGAAGCCGGCCGCGACGGCCGTACGATCGCGGCGCACCAGCCGGTTGTACAGGCGGGAGGACTCGCCGCCGCCGAGGACGGTCAGCGCCAGGTCGGCCGCGTCGCACGCGCGCGTGCCGTCCTCCGGGAGCCGGTAGGCGGCCATCAGGGCGCGCGCAGGGACCTCCTCGACGACGACCTCGCGCTTCTGCTCGCCGATGACCTCCGGCAGGGATCCGTCGCGCGGTTCGGGCTTGCCGTCGTGCGCGGCGATGGACCCGAAGTACTTCTCGACCCAGGCGAGCGTCTGCTCGGGGTCGATGTCGCCGACCACCGAGAGCACCGCGTTGTTCGGCGCGTAGTAGGTGCGGAAGAACTGGCGGGCGTCCTCCAGGGTGGCCGCGTCCAGGTCCGCCATCGAGCCGATCGGCGTGTGGTGGTAGGGGTGGCCCTCCGGGTACGACAAGGAGGTCAGCTTCTCGAAGGCGGTGCCGTAGGGCACGTTGTCGTAGCGCTGGCGGCGTTCGTTCTTGACGACGTCCCGCTGGTTCTCCATGGACTCGTCGTCCAGGGCGGCCAGCAGGGAGCCCATGCGGTCGGCCTCCAGCCAGAGCGCCAGCTCCAGCTGGTGTGCGGGCATGGTCTCGAAGTAGTTGGTGCGCTCGAAGCTGGTGGTGCCGTTGAGCGAGCCGCCGGCGCCCTGCACCAGCTCGAAGTGGCCGTTGCCCTCGACCTGCGCCGAGCCCTGGAACATCAAGTGCTCGAAAAGGTGAGCCAGGCCGGTACGTCCCTTGACTTCGTGGCGGGAGCCGACGTCGTACCAGAGGCAGACGGCCGCCACAGGGGTCAGGTGGTCCTCGGAGAGCACCACGCGCAGACCGTTGGCCAGCCGGTGTTCGGTCGCTGTCAGGCCCCCAGAGCCTGCCTCGGCCGTGGTCGTGTGACCCATGGGCATGTACGTCCCTTCGCGAGCGGAGGCGGTTGCGCGAACCGCGGTTTTCCTGCCGTTCCTGCCACTGTATGCAACGTGCGGGGGACCCCGGAGAAGTTCCCGCGGGACGTACGCCCACAGCGGATCCCGTAGCCTGCCCCGGACCCCCGGAGGTTCCGGGAAGCCCGCCGGGACCGGGTCGTGGCACGGGTTGTCAGTGCCGCGGTCCACAATGGTCGGCGTCAGATCCGTCAATCGCTTCAGCAAGGAGCCGGCAGCGATGGCCCGCCGCAGCACGAAGACCCCGCCGCCCGACGACTCGTACGAGGAGAAGATCCTCGACATCGACGTCGTGGACGAGATGCGTGGCTCCTACCTCGAGTACGCGTACTCGGTCATCTACTCGCGCGCCCTGCCGGACGCCCGTGACGGCCTCAAGCCGGTGCACCGCCGCATCGTCTACCAGATGAACGAGATGGGCGTGCGCCCCGACCGCGGCTATGTGAAGTGCGCGCGTGTCGTCGGCGAGGTCATGGGCAAGCTGCACCCGCACGGCGACGCCTCGATCTACGACGCCCTGGTGCGCATGGCCCAGCCCTTCTCCATGCGTGTGCCGCTGGTCGACGGCCACGGCAACTTCGGCTCGCTGGGCAACGACGACCCGCCGGCCGCCATGCGGTACACCGAGTGCCGGATGGCCGAGGCGACCAGCCTGATGACCGAGTCGATCGACGAGGACACGGTCGACTTCACGCCGAACTACGACGGCCAGGAGCGGGAGCCGGTGGCGCTGCCCGCCGCCTTCCCGAACCTGCTGGTGAACGGCTCCTCGGGCATCGCGGTCGGCATGGCGACGAACATGCCGCCGCACAACCTGCGCGAGGTCATCGCGGCCGCCCGCCACCTGATCAAGTACCCGAACGCGGACCTGGACGCGCTGATGAAGCACGTCCCGGGCCCGGACCTGCCCACCGGCGGCCGCGTCGTCGGCCTGGACGGCGTCCGGGACGCGTACGCGACCGGGCGCGGCACCTTCAAGATGCGCGCGACGGTCTCGGTGGAGACGGTCACCGCGCGCCGCAAGGGCCTCGTGGTCACCGAACTGCCCTTCACGGTCGGCCCCGAGAAGGTCATCGCGAAGATCAAGGACCTGGTCAACGCGAAGAAGATCCAGGGCATCGCCGACGTCAAGGACCTCACCGACCGCGAGCACGGACTGCGCCTGGTCATCGAGGTCAAGAACGGCTTCGTGCCGGAGGCGATCCTGGAGCAGCTGTACAAGCTGACCCCGATGGAGGAGTCCTTCGGCATCAACAACGTGGCGCTGGTGGACGGCCAGCCGCTCACGCTGGGCCTGAAGGAGCTGCTGGAGGTCTACCTCGACCATCGCTTCGACGTCGTCCGCCGGCGCAGCGAGTTCCGGCGCGGCAAGCGCCGCGACCGGCTGCACCTGGTCGAGGGTCTGCTCACCGCGCTGGTCGACATCGACGAGGTCATCCGGCTGATCCGGTCCAGCGAGAACTCCGCGCAGGCCAAGGAGCGCCTGATCGAGCGCTTCTCGCTGAGCGACGTGCAGACGCAGTACATCCTCGACACCCCGCTGCGCCGGCTCACCAAGTACGACCGCATCGAGCTGGAGGCGGAGAAGGACAGACTCACCGCGGAGATCGCGGAGCTGACCCGGATCCTGGAGTCCGACGCGGAGCTGCGCAAGCTGGTCTCGGCCGAACTGGCCGCCGTGGCCAAGAAGTTCGGCACCGACCGGCGTACGGTCCTGCTGGAGTCCGCGGGTGCCGCGGTGGCCGCGGTGCCGCTGCAGGTCGCCGACGACCCGTGCCGGGTGCTGCTGTCCTCGACGGGCCTGCTGGCCCGTACGGCGACCGACGAGCCGTTCCCGGAGCAGGCGGGCGCCAAGCGCGTCAAGCACGACGTGATCGTCTCGGCCGTGCCGGCGACCGCGCGCGGCGAGATCGGCGTGGTGACCTCGGCGGGCCGCCTGCTGCGGGTCAACGTGGTCGACCTGCCCCAGCTGCCGGAGTCCGCCTCGTCCCCGAACCTCTCGGGCGGCGCGCCGCTGGCGGAGTTCGTCTCCCTGGAGGACGACGAGACGGTGGTCTGCCTGATCACGCTGGACGAGTCGTCCCCGGGTCTCGCGCTCGGCACCGAGCAGGGTGTCGTCAAGCGCGTGGTGCCCGACTATCCGTCCAGCAAGGACGAGTTGGAGGTCATCACCCTCAAGGACGGCGACCGGATCGTCGGCGCGGTGGAGCTGCGCACCGGCGAGGAGGATCTGGTCTTCATCACCGACGACGCACAGCTGCTGCGGTTCCAGGCGTCCATCGTGCGCCCGCAGGGCCGCCCGGCGGGCGGTATGGCGGGCATCAAGCTCACCGAGGGCGCGAAGGTCATCGCCTTCACGGCCGTCGACCCGGCGGCCGAGGCGGTGGTGTTCACGGTGGCGGGCTCGCGCGGCACGCTGGACGACTCGGTACAGACCACGGCCAAGCTGACCCCGTTCGACCAGTACCCGCGCAAGGGCCGGGCCACGGGCGGCGTGCGCTGCCAGCGGTTCCTGAAGGGCGAGGACTGCCTGTCGGTGGCCTGGGCGGGCCCGGTTCCGGCCCGCGCGGCACAGAAGAACGGCACCCCGGCGGACCTGCCGGAGCTGGACCCGCGCCGGGACGGCTCGGGCACGTCGCTGCCGAAGACGGTGTCGGTGGTCGCCGGGCCGGTGCTCTAGACAGGCGGGTCGCCGGTGCTCTAGACAGGCGGGTCTTCCAGGCGCTGGGCGGGCGGATCTTCCAGGTCCGCATCGTCCGGTCCCTGTACGTAGCGCAGGACGCCCCACATGCCGTGCTCGTCGGTGTGCGGGGCGTCGTTCTTGCACGCCTCCAGTTCCTTGCCGAGGGCACCCGCGTCGATGCCGGAGCCGATCAGCACGAGCTGGGTGAGGCGGGCGTCGGCAGGGCCCCAGGGCTCCGGGTAGAAGCGCAGGAACCGGCCGACGGCATGCACGGCGTACCGGTTGAGGGGGTCGTACGGCCCGAAGTAGACGTACCCCTTGATCCTGTACAGCCCCTCGGGCCGGCTGTCCAGGAACGCCATGAGCGCGCGGGGATCCATGGCCGCGCCGGAGGTGAAGGACAGGCTGTCGTAGCCGGTGTGCAGATGACCGGTGTGGTCCTCGTGCTCGTCGTCCCCGGTGTGCTCGTGGAGGTCGTCGAAGGACAGCTGACCGATCCGCTCCTCGCCCGGCCTGCAGTCAAAGAGGAACTCCGGGTCGACACGCCCGTAGGTGGCGGGGACGACGGCGGCACGGTCCGCGAGGGACCGCACCACAGCGAGCACCCGCTCGCCGTCCGTGGCCCGGTCGAGCTTGTTGACCACCACCAGGTCGGCGAGGGCCAGATGCCGGTCGATCTCGGGATGCCGGGCCCGGGTGTCGGCGAACTCGGCGGCGTCCACGACCTCGACCAGACCCCCGTAGACGACCCTCGGGTGCTCGCTGGCCAGCACCATCCGCACGAGTTCCTGCGGTTCGGCGAGTCCGCTGGCCTCGATGACGATCACATCGATGCCGGTGCCCGGATCGGCGAGCCGGTCCAGGTAGAGGTCGAGTTCGCTCGCGTCGACGGCACAGCACAGGCAGCCGTTGCCGAGCGAGACGGTCGAGTCGCCGAGGGCGCCCGCGACGGCCATGGCGTCGATCTCGATGGCGCCGAAGTCGTTGACGATCGCCCCGATGCGGCTGCCTCCGCTGCGGTGCAGGAGGTGGTTGAGGAGCGTGGTCTTCCCGGAGCCCAGGAATCCGGCGAGCACGACGACCGGGATCTGCGGACCGCTGCTGTTCCCCAACGGGTGACCTCTCTCCTGTGGACCGGGTGGCCCTTGTGGACCCGGGGGCCCTTGTGGACCGAGTGATCCTTGTGGGCCGGCTGCCGAACCAGGATAAGAGGGCGTCGCCGTCGGCTCGGTCCGTCAGAGCGCGGCCGGTACCGGGACCGGCGGCTGCGGTCCCACATACCGTGCGACCGGTCGGATGATCTTCGAGTCTGCCGCCTGTTCCAGGATGTTGGCACTCCAGCCCACCACCCGTGCGGCGGCGAAGGTGGGAGTGAACATCTCGCGGGGCAGGCCGCAGAGTTCCATGACCACGCCGGCGTAGAACTCGACGTTGATGTGGAGTTCACGGCCGGGCTTCAGCTCGGCGAGGATCGCCTCGACCCGGCGCTCGACCTCGACCGCGAAGTCCACACGCGGACCTCCGAAGCCGAGGGCGATCTCCCGCAGCATCCGCGAACGGGGGTCCTCCGTGCGGTAGATGGCGTGTCCGAAGCCCATGATCCGGTCGCCGGCGAGCACCCGTTCCCGGATCCAGGGGTCGATCCGGTCCGGCGTGCCTATGGCGTCCAGCGTGTCCAGGGCCCGGCTGGGCGCGCCTCCGTGCAGCGGCCCCGACAGGGCGCCCACGGCTCCGGTGAGACAGGCCGCGACGTCGGCGCCGGTGGAGGCGATGACGCGGGCGGTGAAGGTTGATGGATTGAATCCATGGTCAATGGTGGAGATCAGGTATTGCTCGACCGCACGGGCCCGCCGCGGCTCGGGCTCCTCGCCGTTCAGCATGTACAGGTAGTTGGCCGCGTACGGGAGATCCTTGCGCGGCTCGACCGGGTCGAGGCCCTGCCCGAGCCGGTACAGCGCGGTGAGCAGCGTGGGTACGGCCGCGCAGACGGCCACGGCGTCGGCACGGCGCCGGTCCGTGTCGATGTCGTACACCGGTCGCAGCTCGCGCGCCGAACCCAGCAGCGACAGCGCCGTGCGCAGCCCGGACAGCGGGCCCGACAGGCGGCCGGCCGCGGCGATCGCGGGCAGTGCCGCACGGACCTCCTCGGGCAGCCGCCGCAGTGCCGCGGTCTCGGCCAGGAAGGCGGCGCGGCGCTGAGCGTCCGGGAGCGTGCCGTGGATCAGGAGATGCCAGACGTCCTCGAAGCCGCGGGTCCGCGCGAGTTCGACGGCCGAGTACTCGCGGTAGTGGTAGAAGCCCTCCCGCCCCCGGACGTCGCCGAGCTCCGTTTCGGTGACGACGACTCCGGCGAGACCGCGCGGTGCGTCGATGAGTGGGGTTGCGGTCCTGTTGATGGCCATGGTTCTCCTCCCTGGACTTGATCCGACTGTCCATGCTTGACTAATTACCTGTCAATATTGATTTGATCAACATAGTGCGATCAAGACGTACAGAGGCGGCTACGGTGACCCCCATGCGTGATCACGAACCCGCTCCCGGCCGTCCCGGACGAAGGCTGACCACCAAGGAGACCGCCGAGCTGCTCGGCGTCAAGCCGGAGACGGTGTACGCGTACGTGAGCCGCGGCCTGCTCAGCAGCAGACGCGAACCCGGCGGCCGCGCCAGCACCTTCGAGGCGAAGGAGGTCGAGGCCCTCGCCCGGCGCCACCGGCGCGAGGCGGCCGGCAGCCCCGGCTCCGGCGGGGACCTCTCCGTCCGGACCCGCATCACGCTGATCGAGCAGGACCGCTACTACTTCCGGGGCGTGGACGCCGTCGAACTGGCGCTCCAGCACTCCTACGAGGAGGTCGCGGAGTGGCTGTGGACGGGCCGGCTGACCCCGGGCATCACCTTCTTCGCGCCCGGCGCCACCGTCGAAGTCGCCCGGCGCGCGGTGAACTCCCTCTCCGAGCACGCCTCCCCCACCGACCGGCTGCGCGTGGCGGCGATCGCGGCGGCGGCCGAGGACCCGCTGCGCTTCGACCTGTCGGAGGAGGCCGTGCTGAACACCGCGCGGATCCTCATCCCCACGCTTGTCGCCGCGCTGCCGCCGGCGCGGCACGCCCACAAGGACGACGGGCCCCTCGCCCACCGGCTCTGGACCCGGCTGACCGGCCGCCCCGCCGACGAGGCGTCCCTGCGCGTCCTGGACACCGCGCTCGCCCTGCTCGCCGACCACGACCTGGCCGCCTCCACGCTCGCGGTCCGGGTCGCCGCCTCGGCCCGTGCGCACGCGTACGCGGCCGTCTCGGCCGGCCTGGGCGTCCTGGAGGGCCCGCTGCACGGTGCCGCGAGCGGGATGGCCCACCGCATGCTGCTCGACGTGCTCGACCAGGGCACGGCGGTTCCCGTGATCGCCGACGAGCTGCGCGCGGGCCGCCGTGTCCCCGGGCTCGGCCACCGGCTGTACGCCGGCGAGGATCCCCGCGCGAGCGTGCTGTTCGACCTGCTGGAGCGGGTCCCGCGCGCGGAGTCGGCGCTGTTGGCCGCCCGGGACATCGTCTCCACGACCGCCCGACACACCCCGCTGCACGCCAATGTCGACCTGGCCCTGGCGGTGTTCACCGCGTCCAGCGGCATGCCCGCGACAGCCGGCGAGACGATCTTCGCCGTCGCGCGGACGGCGGGCTGGATCGCGCACGCCCTGGAGGAGTACGGCGAACGCCCCCTGCGCATGCGCCCCGTCGGCCACTACGTAGGCGCACGGCCCCCGCAGCCACTCCCGGAGTAGATCCGAAGCGGCTCTGAAACAGCTCCGGAGAGACCGGAAGGCGACCTCTGCGGCCCTGTCCGGCGAAGGACCGCTCCAGGGCCCCGTACCCGTCCGGAGCAGACATAACGGCGGCCGGAAGTCGCCCCGGGGAGAGTCAGGTTAGGCTCACCTCTGTGAGTAGGTGTGCGACCGTCTCCCGGAGCCTCGACGAGCCCGTTTCCGGTACGGCGGCCACGGCGACGACGTGGCTGCTGCTGGAACAACCCGGCCCTTGGGGTGTGAAGGCGCTCACTTCGAGCCATCTGGACCACGCGCTGGGCCGGGCGCTGGAGACGGCCGCCGAGAGAACCGGCGTACGCATCGCGCTCATCCGGCGTCCCGGGCGCCACGCCGACCCCGGCAGGCCCGCCGTCCGGCAGGTGTACGCCGCCCACACCGTGCCCGGCCGCGGGTGGCTGCACAGCGCCACGACCCGCGATCCCGGGCGGCTGCTCGGCCTCGACTTCGCCGCTCTCGGAGCGGGCGACCACCGCTCCTTCGGTACCGCGCTCGGCGGACGGCCGTACCGCGGCGACCCGCTCGCGCTCGTGTGCACCAACGGCAAGCGCGACCGCTGCTGCGCCCTCCTGGGCCGCCCCCTCGCCACCGAACTGGCCGCCTCCGGAGTGCGCGGGGTCTGGGAGGTCACCCATCTGGGTGGACATCGCTTCGCGCCGACGGTGCTCGTCCTGCCGTACGGCTACTCCTACGGCCGCGCCGAGGCACACACCGTCAAGGAGGCCCTGCACGGCGTCCAGGAGGGCCGTGTGGTGGTCGAGGGATGCCGCGGCTGCTCGGCCTGGGAACGGCCCGGCCAGGCGGCCGAGCTGGCCGTCCGCTCGGCCGCGGGTGAGTACCGGGCGGGAGTGCTGAGCGTCGTACGGACCGAGGGCGCGGCCCCGCGCTGGGAGGTCACCGTCGGACACGCCGACGGCCGTCGCTGGCGGGTGACCGTGGCGCAGGGCGCTTCGCTGCCGCCGCGCCCGGAGAGCTGCGGCGCGGCGGTACTGGGCACGCCCGCGCGGATGGACGTGGTGGCCGTACGGGAGCTGCGGCCGACGGCGCTGGCGAGCTGAGCGGCCGCGTCTTTCGAGAACGACCGCCTCTTCCAAGAACTGGTCAAGAGATCCCCACCACACCCCCTGGGGCGCTCCGGGGCTTCCCACGTACCGTCGTGCCTATGAGCCCCACTGCCCCCGCGCGCCGTCCGCGTCTCGGTCTGCCACGGCGGGTGTTCTCACAGGTGCTGCTGATGCAGGTGGCGATCGCCGCGGGGGTCGCGGTGCTCGCGACCGGGCTGTTCCTCGCACCGCTGAGCAAGCAGCTGGACCAGGAGGCGATGCGGCGGGCACTGGCCATCGCGCAGACCACGGCGCAGGACCCGCAGATCGCCGAGGGCGTGCTGACCACCCCGCCGACCAGCGACGGCCCGGTGCAGAAGGAGGCCGAGCGGATCCGGAAGGCCACGCACGCCGAGTACATCGTGGTGCTGGACCGGCACTGGCTGCGCTGGTCGCATCCCACCACCTCGAACATCGGTCAGAAGGTCTCCACCAACCCCGAGGACGCCCTGAAGGGCAAGGAGGTGATGGAGATCGACGAGGGCACCCTGGGCCGCTCGGCGCGCGGAAAGGTGCCGCTGTACGACGCCCGTCACCGCATCATCGGGGCGGTCTCGGTCGGTATCGCCTACGACAGCGTGCGGGCGCGGCTGATCAGCGCGATCCCGGGCCTGTTCGCCTACGCCGGCGGCGCTCTCGCGGTGGGTGCGCTGGCGGCCTGGCTGATCTCCCGCCGGGTCCAGCGGCAGACCCGGGACCTGGCCTTCTCCGACATCTCGGCGCTGCTCTCGGAGCGCGAGGCGATGCTGCACGGCATCCGGGAGGGCGTGGTCGCGCTCGACCGGGGCGGCCGTATCCGCCTGCTCAACGACGAGGCACGACGGCTGCTGGGCATCGGCGACGAGGCCGTCGGACGCACCCCCGGCGAGGCGCTGGGCGCGGGCCGTACGACGGACGTCCTGGCCGGCCGGGTGACCGGCACCGATCTGCTCACCGTGCGCGGCCAGCGGGTACTGGTCGCCAACCGGATGCCCACCGACGACGGCGGCGCCGTGGCCACCCTGCGCGACCGCACCGAACTGGAGCAACTGGGGCGTGAACTCGACTCCACGCGCGGGCTGATCGACGCCCTGCGCGCCCAGGACCACGAGCACGCCAACCGCATGCACACCCTGCTCGGACTGCTGGAACTGGACATGTACGACGACGCCGTGGAGTTCGTCGGCGAGGTGGTCGGCGACCACCGGGTCACCGCCGAGCAGGTCACCGAGAAGATCCAGGATCCGCTGCTGGCCGCGCTGCTGGTCGGCAAGGCGACCGTCGCGGCCGAGCGCGGGGTCGCGCTGTGGGTGTCGGAACACACCCGGCTGCCGGACCGGCTGATCGATCCGCGCGGTCTGGTCACGGTCGTCGGCAACCTGGTGGACAACGCCCTCGACGCCGTCGCCGGCACGTTGCACGCGCGCGTGGAGGTCGAGTTGCGCACCGAGGGCCGCACGGTCGTCCTCCGGGTGCGCGACACGGGCTCCGGAATCCCGGCCGACCAGCGGGAGTTGATCTTCACCGAGGGCTGGTCCACCAAGAAGCCGCCCGCGCACGGCAAACGGGGACTCGGGCTCTCGCTGGTGCGGCGGCTCGCCCAACGGCAGGGCGGAAGCGCGACGGTGGACGCGGCGGACGGCGGCGGCGCGGAGTTCACCGTTGTCCTGCCGGAGGCGCTGAACGAGCCGGAGCTGGAGCCCGCGGTGCCGGAGAAGTCCCCCGAGCCCGCTGCGGTCGCCGAGGAGGAGGCGCGATGATCGAGGTCCTGGTCGTGGACGACGACACGCGCGTCGCCCGGGTCAACGCCGCGTACGTGGAGAAGGTGCCGGGATTCCATGTGGCCGGCGAGGCGCACAGCGCGGCGGACGCGCTGCGCCAGGTGGAGACGCTGCCACGGCTGGACCTGGTTCTCATGGACCACTATCTGCCCGACGACACCGGTCTCGCGGTCGTCCGGGAGATGCGCCGGCGCGGCCACCAGGCCGACGTGATCATGGTGACGGCGGCACGGGACGTGTCGACCGTCCAGGCCGCGATGCGGCAGGGGGCGCTGCAGTACCTGGTGAAACCGTTCGCCTTCGCCGGCCTGCGCGCCAAACTGGAGGCGTACGCCAGGCTGCGGCGCACCCTGGACGGCGGCGGCGAGGCCGAACAGGCGGAGGTGGACCGCATCTTCGGCGCCCTGTCCGCACCGTCGGAGCCCGCGCTGCCCAAGGGGCACTCCCCCACGACGGCCGAGCTGGTGCGCCAGGCGCTGCTGAGCGCGGAAGGACCGCTGTCCGCCCAGGAGGTCGCCGAGCGGACGGGGGTGAGCCGGCAGACGGCCCAGCGGTATCTGAAGCTCCTGGAGCGCACCGGACGGGCGCGGCTGACCCTCAAGTACGGCGACGCGGGCCGCCCGGAACACCGTTACGTGTGGACGACCCGCGGCTGAGCGCGTCAACGCTTCACTTGACCGCCTTGACGAACTCGGTGGTGTACGTCTTGCTCAAGTCGACCTTGGCGTTCTTGATGTTGGGGTTGAACGACTTGAGGACCTTCTCGACGGTCTCCGGGCCGCCCTGGGGCATCACGCCGTCGTCGGTGAACATCGGCAGGGTGCTCTTGATGGCCTGCGCGTAGAGCGCCTTGTCGCCCTGCGAGTAGTCGGCGGGCATCTTGGCGGCGATCTCGTCGGCGCTGTGGGTGGACATCCACTTGAGCGTCTTGACGAATGCGTTGACCAACTTCTGGACGGTGTCCTTGTGTTCGTTCACCCAGTCCGTCTTCATGTACAGACTTGACGACGGGTACGGCCCACCGAGCGCCGCCTGCGAACCCTCGGGGGTGCGCATGTCGAGGAGGACCTTGCCCGCCTTCTTGTCCAGGAGGGTGGCAACGGTCGGGTCGGTGGTCATACCGCCGTCGATCGCGCCCTTCTGCAGGGCTGCGATGAAGGTCGGCCCGGCGCCGACCGAGACCGGCGTGAACTCGCTGACGTCGACGCCGTTCTTGACCGCCAGGTACTTGGTGAGGAAGTCGGTGGAAGAACCGAGGTTGGTCACGCCCAGCTTGCGGCCCTTGAAGTCCTTGGGCGAAGTGAGGCTGCCCGCCGCCTTGTCGGAGACGACCTCGACCTCGCCGGGCGCGTGCGAGAACTGCACGACCGACTCCACCGACTTGCCCTTCACCTGGAGGTCGAGGGTGTGGTCGTAGAAGCCGACCGTTCCCTGCACCTGGCCGGCGACGAGCGCCGTCTCGGCCTGGACTCCGGCGGGCTCGCTGAGGAGTTGGACGTTCAGCCCCTCCGCCTGGAAGTAGCCGAGGCGCTGGGTGAGCATCGCGGGCAGGTAGATGACCTTGTCCAGGCCGCCGACCATGATCTTGACGGTCTCGCCCTTGCCTCCGCCGCTGCCGGTGTCGGCGGTGGAGCCGGCCGCGTCGTTGGCGCAGGCGGTGAGCGAGGAGAGCGCGAGGAGGCCGGCGGCGGCCAGGGCGGCGTATCTGGGGGTGTTGCGCATGCGGTTCACGTCCTTGTGAGAGGGCGGTGCGGGGAAGGCGTGGGGGGCTGGTCCGCGGTGGGGCCGGTCAGTGGTCGGAACCGGCGGGCTTCCAGCGGAAGATGCGGCGTTCGGCGAAGGTCAGCAGCCCCTCGGCGGCGAGGGCGACGACCGCGAGGATCACCATCGCGGCGTAGACGCCGGCCGCGTTGAAGGTGTTCTGCGACTGGGAGACGAGCAGGCCGATGCCCTTGGTCGCGCCGATGTACTCGCCGACGATGGCGCCGATGAGCGCGAAACCGAAGCTGACGTGGAGGCTGGTGAAGATCCAGGAGGTGGCCGACGGGATGACCACCTGAAGGGTCACCCTGCGGTCGCTGGCGCCCAGGATGCGGGCGTTGGCCACCAGGTTGCGGTCCACCTCCCGGGCGCCCTGGAAGGCGTTGAAGAACACCGGGAAGAAGACCAGGACGACGGCGGAGGCGACCTTGGAGGACGGCCCGAGCCCGAACCAGATCAGGAAGATCGGCGCGAGCACGATCCTGGGGATCGAGTTGAGCACCTTGATGTATGGACCAAGGACTTCGGCGAGCAATCTGATCCGCCCGAGTGCGATACCGAGGAGCACACCGCCGATCACACCGATGACCCAGCCGAGCAGTGCCTCGTAGAGCGTGTACCAGATCTGTTCGCCCAGTGAGCCGAGCGCGGTGCCGTGCATCACCCACGTCCAGATCTGGTCCCAGATCTTCGACGGCATCGAGAAGTTGAACGGGTCGATGATCTTCGCCCGGGACAGTCCCTCCCACAGCCCGAGGACGGCCACGAGCAGCAGCATGCGTGCGGCGAGGACGAAGGCCTTGCGGCGGCGGGCGGCCCGGGCGCGGGTCTGCGCGCGGTTCGTCTTGTCCGCGGGCTCGGTCATGGTCAGCGCGACCTGGGCCTCGGGCATGACATCAGGCGACATGGGCGGCACCCCTCTCGCGGGTGATGCGGACCTCTTCGCCGAGGGACTCCCAGATCTCGCGGTAGATCTCGATGAACCGCGGCTCCAGGCGCACCGACTCGACCTTGCGCGGCCGCGGCAGGTCGATCTCGAAGACCTGCTTCACGGTCGCGGGTCCGGCGGTCATCACGACGACCTTGTCGGCGAGCGCGATGGACTCCTCCAGGTCGTGGGTGACGAAGACGACGGAGGCGCCCGTGCCCTCCCACAGCTCCAGCAACTCGTCCGACATCAGTGCCCGGGTCTGCACGTCCAGCGCCGAGAACGGCTCGTCCATGAGCAGGATCTCGGGGTCGTTGACGAAGGTGGCGGCGAGGGCGACGCGCTTGCGCTGACCGCCGGAGAGCTGGTGCGGATAGCGGTCCTCGAAGGCGGCGAGTCCGACGCGGGCCAGCCACTCCCGGGCCTTCTGCTTGGCCTCGGCCTTCGGCACGCCCCGGAAGCGCGGGCCGGCCATGACGTTGGACAGGACTGTGCGCCAGGGGAACGTGGCGTCCTGCTGGAAGACGAAGCCGACCTTGTCACCGACGCCGCTGACGGGCTCGCCGGCCACCAGCGCCTCGCCCTCGGTGGGCTCCTCCAGGCCGCTGACCAGCGTCAGCGTGGTGGACTTGCCGCAGCCGGTCGGGCCTACGACGGCCACGAACTCGCCGCGCTCGACGGTGAGGTCCAGACCGCGCACGGCCGTGTGCAGTCCCCCGGACGGGGTTCTGAAGGTCTTGCTCGCGCCCCGCAGCTCGATGGCGGGGCTGGTGTGTGCGCTCATGGGCCGGGACGGTAGGTGCGGCCCCGGTCATGGCAGGAGTCTTGTGAGCACAAGCCGTTCTTTTGCTCGCAGGAGCCTGTTGTGCTCTTTTTGCTCGCGCTAAAACTGCGGAGCCGAAACACGGGCTTAACGCTCGCCGGCCTTGAAGGAGAGGCCTGATGATTGACGTCCTGGTCGTGGACGACGACTTCCGCGTCGCTGAGATAAACGCCAAGTACGTGGGGAAGGTTCCCGGCTTCCGGGTGACCGCCCGTGCGCACAGCGCCGCCCAGGCCTTGGCCGTGGTCGAACGCGGCACCATCGATCTGGTCCTGCTCGACCACTATCTGCCGGACGAGACCGGGCTCGACCTCGTCCACCGCATGCGGGAACAGGGCCATGGCACGGACGTCATCATGATCACGGCGGCCAGTGACGTGACGACCGTCCAGCAGGCGATGCGCCTCGGCGCCCTGCACTATCTGGTCAAGCCCTTCACCTTCGCCGCCCTGCGCGCCCGCCTCGACGCCTACGCCGCCCTGCGCCGCACGGTCGACCGGGTCGGCGGCCGGGGCCTGGCGGGGCAGGAGCAGGTCGACCGGATCTTCGGAGCGCTGCGAACGGCTCCCGCACCGTCCGCGCCCGGTCTACCGAGCGGCCAATCGGCGCCCACGACCGATCTGATCTGCGGTGTCCTGCACCGCGCCGACCAGCCGCTGTCGGCCCACGAGGTGGCCGCCAGGACCGGCCTGAGCCGCTCCACCGCCCAGCGCTACCTCCGCCACCTGGAACAGGCCGGCCGCCTCCGGCTCTCGCTGAAGTACGGCGACACCGGCAGGCCGGAGCACCGGTACGCATGGGTGGCGCCCTAGCGATCGTACGGCGCGCTACACAGCTCCCGCGCCGGTCAGCGACCGTACCTCCGTCTCGGCGTACTTGGCCTCGTCGGCGACCTCGTCCGAGGTGATCGTGCCGAGCCAGCCGGCGAGGAAGCCGAGCGGGATGGAGACGATGCCCGGATTCTGCAGCGGGAAGTACTGGAAGTCGACATCCGGGAAGAGCGAGGTGGGGCTGCCGGACACCACCGGGGACAGCAGCACCAGTCCGAGCGCCGGAATCAGTCCCCCGTACACGGCCCACACCGCACCGCGGGTGGTGAAGCCGCGCCAGAACAGCGAATACAGCAGCACCGGGAGGTTCGCCGACGCGGCGACGGCGAAGGCGAGGCCGACGAGGAAGGCGACGTTGAGGTCACGGGCCAGCAGACCGAGCGCGATCGCCGCGGCGCCGATGCCGACCGCCGCCCAGCGCGCCACGGCCACCTCGCTGTGCGCCTTGCGCCTCGACCGCCGCAGCGACGCGTAGAGATCGTGCGCCACCGAGGCCGACGACGCGAGCGTGATGCCGGCGACCACGGCGAGAATCGTGGCGAACGCGACGGCGGCGACGATCGCGAACAGGACCGTGCCTCCGGTGGAGCCGGCGCCGCCGCCCAGGTCGAGGGCGAGCAGCGGCACCGCCGTGTTCCCGGCCGCGTTCGAACCGCGCACCGCCTCCGTCCCCACCACCGCGGCCGCCCCGAAGCCTAGGACGATCGTCATCAGGTAGAAACCGCCGATCAGGCCGATGGACCACACCGCGGAACGGCGGGCGGCCCGCGCGGTGGGCACGGTGTAGAAGCGGGAGAGGATGTGCGGCAGACCCGCCGTGCCCAGCACCAGGGCGAGCCCCAGACTGATGAAGTCGAGGCGGGCGGTCCAGCTCCCGCCGTACTTCAGGCCCGGCGCCAGGTACGCCCTTCCGTGACCGCTGCGGTCGGCGGCAGTGACCAGCAGCCGGTCGATGTCTCCGTAGAAGCGCAGCAGGAGCAGCACGGTCAGCGCGATCGTGCCGCTCAGCAGCAGCACCGCCTTCACGATCTGGATCCAGGTGGTGGCCCGCATCCCTCCCAACGACACATAGATCACCATGAGCGCGCCGACCCCGATGACCGCCCAGGCCTGGTCCGCCCCGCTCGTCCGCCCCAGCAGCAGCGCCACCAGACTGCCCGCGCCGACCATTTGCGCCACCAGATAGAGAACGGACACCGTGACCGAGGAAGTTCCCGCGGCGATCCGCACCGGCCGCTCGTCCATCCGCGCCGCCACCACGTCGGCCAAGGTGAACCGCCCGCAGTTTCGGACCAGTTCGGCCGCCAGGAACAACACGACCAGCCAGGCCACGAGGAAGCCCACGACGTACAGCATCCCGTCGTACCCATACAGCGCGATGAGCCCGGTGACCCCGAGGAAGGAGGCGGCCGACATGTAGTCACCCGCGATGGCAAAACCATTCTCCATGGGAGAGAACAGACGTCCTCCCGCGTAGAACTCCTCCGCCGAACCCTGCCGGCGACGGCTCACCCACGTCGTGATCCCGAGGGTGACGGCCACGAAACCGCTGAACAGCAGCAACGCCAGCGCCTGATGGTGACGGGTCACGAGGCATCCCCCCGTACTTCGCGGGTCAGCTCCTGGGTGTCCCAGCGCAGCTCCAGCGCCGCCCGGTCCCGGCGCAGCCGTGCGTGCCGGGCGTAGGCCCAGGTGAGCAGGAACGTGGTGAGAAACTGTCCGAGTCCGGCCAGCATGCCCACGTTCACCGCTCCCGCCACGGACCGGGCCATGAGGCCGGGAGCGGTCGTGGCGGTGACCAGATAGCCCACGTACCAGGCGAGGAAGACGGCGACACCTGGCACGACGAACCGCCGGTACCTGCTTCGCACTTCCTGGAAGGCCACACTCCGCTGCACCTCGACGTACACATCACGGGCGCGGACCTGCGCACCGCTCCGCTCCCCGCGAGCGGGCGGCACCGCAAGCACCGATGCCCCGGTGCCGTCCACCTCGCCCCAGCCGGAGGCCAGCGCGTCGTACCAGGGGTCCTCGTACGTCATGTCGCGGGAGGGTGCGCCGTGGTCTTGCCGGTTCTCGGCCGAACCCTCAAAACCGTCCCCGGCGCCGCAGGCACGACCGTTGCTTGACTGCATGCCCAAGGATGGACAGATCGGGAAGATCCCTGACTCTTCTTCCTCCGGCTCTTCACCCCATCAGGTGATTCACTGCGTGGGCGGCCGCACCAGCCCCTTGCTGTAGGCGTAACGCACCGCCTGCGCCCGGTCCTTGAGACCCGTCTTGGAGAAGAGGTTGTTGATGTGTGTCTTCACGGTCGCGGTCGACACATGCAGCTTGCGGGCGATCTCCTGATTGCTGAGCCCGTCGGCGATCAGCAGGAGGACCTCGGTCTCCCGCGCGGTCAGTCCGTCGGGTGGCGCGTCGGCGGTCGCCTGCGGGCTGGGCTCGGGCTGCGACAGCCGCTCCAGCAACCGGCGCTGGACGCTCGGCGACAGCCCCGCATCTCCCGACAGCACGCTCTCCACAGCACGTACGATCTCGTCCCCGCCCGCGTCCTTGGTCAGATAACCCCGGGCGCCGGCGCGCAGCGCGGGGAACAG
The DNA here is from genome assembly GCF_040680235.1 of Streptomyces sp. NPDC052101. Taxonomy (NCBI): domain Bacteria; kingdom Bacillati; phylum Actinomycetota; class Actinomycetes; order Kitasatosporales; family Streptomycetaceae; genus Streptomyces; species Streptomyces sp. NPDC052101. The sequence goes on along the minus strand of NZ_JBFAWH010000024.1, from coordinate 60,010 downwards.
CGACTCGTCGTCCGCGTACGTGGTGAGCACCACGACCTGGGTGGCCGGGTACTGCGCCCGGATCCGCCGGGTGGCCTCCACGCCGTCGCAGCGGGGCATCCGGAGATCCATCAGGACGACGTCGGGGGCCAGTTCCCCGACCAGCTGCACCGCCTCCTCGCCGTCTCCCGCGGCACCCACGACCTCCACCCCGGGCAGCAGGCCGAGCAGCATCACGATGCCCTCCCGCACCACGGTCTGGTCGTCGGCGACCACCACCCGTGCGGGCTTCTTCTCCCCTTCCGTCTCGGTCATACAGGCACCTTCAGCCTCACCACGAACCCCTCCTCGTCCGGCCCCGCGTCCAGTGAACCGCCCAGCAGCTCGGCGCGCTCGCGCATCCCCAGCAGACCGTACCCGCCTCCGGCACCTGTGAGTTCGCCCGGCCGTCCGCCCGAGTCCCGTACGTCCAGCGTCACTTCTTGCTCGCCGTAGTCGAGTCGCAGGTGCACCTTGGCTCCCTTGGCGTGCTTGCGGACGTTGGTCAGGGCCTCCTGGGCGACCCTGCGCACTGCCTGCGAGGCCTCGGCCGACAGAGGTCTGCGCTCACCGGTGACGGTGACCTCGGCTCCGTCGGCCGCGCTGACGAGTTCGCTCAGGAAGTCCTCCAGCGGGGTCAGCTCGCCTCGCAGTGCCGACAGGGCCTGCCGGGTCTCGGCCAGTCCGTCGCGGGCCATGCCCCGGGCGGCCACCACCCGCTCCAGGATCCGCTCGCGGTCCGCGCCGTTCTCGATCAGCAGCCGGGCCGCCTCCAGATGCACCAGCTGCGCCGAGAGGCTGTGGGCGAGCACATCGTGGATCTCCCGCGCGATGCGGGCCCGCTCGGCCAGCGCCGCGGACTCTGCCTCGGCCGCCCGGGCAGCACGCTCCTGGGCGAGCAGCCGCTGCGCGCTGCCGCGGGCCTCCGCGTCCAGCCGTAGGACGTACCCGGCAAGGGCCATGCCCACCACCGTCGCGGCCGTGGTCAGCCAGACGTCCTTGTTGAACGCGGAGAACGAGGCCAGCGCCACGGATGTCACGGGTATGGCCGCGCCGAGCGGGAGCCGCTCCAGGGCGCTGATCCCGCAACCGCACCAGAGCACGAGGGCCGGTCCTCTGAACCCCGTCGCCTCGGCGACGACGGCGAGGGCGAGAAGCACGGCGATGAGTGCGAGGGACGGCATCAGCCGGTGCTGGTAGGTGGTCCGGAAGAAGGCCCAGGCGACGACACCGGCGAGCAGGACCCCCGCCGCCGCCACAAGCCCTCCCGCGATACCGACGTGCTTATGGCTGAACGCACTCCACAGGAGCAAGGCGAGCACGAGCAGCCTCACGGCCCAGGCGAGCATGCGCCGGGGCCGACTGATTCCCGCGCGGCTGAGCGCCTCCCGCGACGGCCAGCGTGTCCAGGCGTTCTCCGTCACGCGTGCTCCCTCCTGACCGATCGCATGCCGTCACCGTACGCCGGGGCGGGGCCGTTCGCGGTGCCGAGGGACTGCGCCCGCCAGACCAGGAACCCGCCGCGGACCAGCAGGGTGGCGGCGAGGCCGAGCATCAGGGCGGAACTGTCCTGGTGCACGCCGAACGCGCGGCCGACGGCGAAGAGAGCGATCCGCAGGCCGATGCCCACGCCCCATACGGCGACGCTCGCCTTGGTGCTCCTGGTCCACGCGACGCCGTCCGGTTCCGTCCAGACGCGGGTCGTCCAGGCCCATCCGGCGCCGGTGGCGAGACCGACGAGCAGCTCCACCACGAGCAGAGCGGCGGATTCCGTACGGTGGTGAGCGTCGAGGATGCCGGGCTCGCGCAGCGCGACCACGGCGAGGATCACGGGGAGCAGCCACCAGCGCCGGTCGGTGTTGATCGCACGGGCGCGGAACTGCCGCGCGATCACTATGGCGGCGACGGCCACGATCACCAGCGCGTTGACGAGCCCGGACATCAGAGCCTCCGTGAGCGAGAGCGTGGTGCCGGGAGCGGGCGCTGCCGACACCTACGAAGCTACGGAAAAGCGCAGGTCGGGAGATCGGAGCCGGGGTGGATCACGGGTGGAAACCTGGAACGGCTGGTCTCCACCCACGGGTGTAGATCCCCCGGGTGCGGACACCTGAGTGGCCCGCGCGACCGCTGGCGGCAGGCAGCGGAAGGGGAGGTGGAGGCCGGCCCGGGCAGGGAGCCGGCGGGGATCGAGTGACAGGCCCGCGAAGGACGACCGGCCGTCGTCCTCCACAGGCCGACCACCAGGCTCCGTCCCCCTTCGCCCCCATCACGTCCCGCCGGCCGCGCCCCGGCCGACGCCGCAGGCCCGGCCTCGGGTCAATCGCCGTCGGCCGAAGCCCGGCTCAGCGGCTACGCGTCGATGCGCGACCGGTCCAGCGTCGCCGCCGAGCTGGAGATGAACTCCTTGCGGGGCGCGACGTCGTTGCCCATCAACAGGTCGAAGACCTGCTCGGCGGCCTCGAGGTCGGACAGGTTGATCCGGCGCAGGGTGCGGTGACGCGGATCCATCGTGGTCTCGGCCAGCTGGTCGGCGTCCATCTCGCCGAGACCCTTGTAGCGCTGGATGGAGTCCTTGTACCGGATGCCCTTGCTCTGGAACTCCATGAGCTTGTCGCGCAGTTCGCGGTCCGAGTACGTGTAGACGTACTTGTCCTGGCCCTTCTTGGGCTGGATGACCTCGATGCGGTGCAGCGGCGGCACCGCCGCGAAGACCCGGCCGGCCTCGACCATCGGCCGCATATATCGCTGGAACAGCGTGAGCAGCAGGCAGCGGATGTGGGAGCCGTCCACATCGGCGTCGGTCATCATGATGATCTTGCCGTAGCGGGCCTGGTCGATGTCGAACGTGCGGCCCGAGCCCGCTCCTATGACCTGGATGATCGCGCCGCACTCGGCGTTCTTGAGCATGTCGGTCACCGACGACCGCTGCACGTTGAGGATCTTGCCGCGGATCGGCAGCAGGGCCTGGAACTCGGAGTTGCGTGCCAGCTTGGCCGTACCGAGCGCGGAGTCGCCCTCGACGATGAACAGCTCGCTGCGGTCCACGTCGTCGCTGCGGCAGTCGGCGAGCTTGGCCGGCAGGGACGAGGACTCCAGGGCGGTCTTGCGACGCTGGGCGTCCTTGTGCTGGCGGGCCGCGACGCGCGTACGGGCGGCGGCGACCACCTTTTCCATGACGACCCTGGCCTGAGCGGCGGCGTCCCGCTTCGTGCTGGTCAGGAACGCCTTCAGTTCCTTGGTCACCACGTTGTTCACGATGCGGCGCGCCGCCGAGGTGCCCAGGACCTCCTTGGTCTGGCCCTCGAACTGCGGCTCGGCCAGGCGCACGGTCACGACGGCGGTGAGTCCCTCGAGGGCGTCGTCCTTGACGATGTTGTCCTCGGCCACCCTCAGCATCTTCTTGGCGCGCAGTACATCGTTGAACACGCCCGTCACGGACTGTTCGAAGCCCGATACGTGGGTGCCGCCCTTGGGGGTGGCGATGATGTTGACGAAGGAGCGGACGGTGGTGTCGTACCCGGTGCCCCAGCGCAGGGCGATGTCCACGCCCAGTTCACGGGTGACCTCGGTGGGGGTCATCTGCCCGTGCTCGTCCAGGACGGGGACGGTCTCCTTGAAGGTGCCCTTGCCCGAGAAGCGGTAGACATCGCAGACCGGCTTGTCGCCTGCCAGATACTCGCAGAACTCGCTGATGCCGCCGTCGAAACGGAAGGACTCCTCGCCCTTGCTGCCGCCCTCGCCGAGGCCGAACTCGTCGCGCACGACGATGGTCAGGCCCGGCACCAGGAAGGCGGTCTGCCGGGCGCGCTGGTGCAGGGTCTCCAGGGAGAGCTTGGCGTCCTTGAGGAAGATCTGCCGGTCGGCCCAGTACCGCACGCGCGTGCCGGCGCGGGCCTTGGGGATCTTCTTGGTCTTGCGCAGGCCGCTCTTGGCCTCGAACTTCGCCTCGGGGCCGACGGCGGCGAAGGCGCCGGGGACGCCGCGCCGGAAGCTGATGGAGTGGGTGTGGCCGTCGCGGTCCACCTCGACGTCGAGACGGGCGGAGAGGGCGTTGACCACAGAGGCGCCGACGCCGTGCAGACCGCCGGAGGCGGCGTACGAGCCACCGCCGAACTTGCCGCCCGCGTGGAGCTTGGTCATGACGACCTCGACGCCGGACAGGCCGGTCCTGGGCTCGACGTCCACGGGGATACCCCGGCCGTTGTCGCGCACCTCGACGGAGCCGTCGTCGTGGAGGATCACCTCGATGCGGTCGCAGACACCCGCGAGGGCCTCGTCCACGGAGTTGTCGATGATCTCCCACAGGCAGTGCATCAGACCACGGCTGTCGGTCGAGCCGATGTACATGCCCGGGCGCTTGCGCACGGCCTCGAGGCCCTCGAGGACGAGCAGGTGCCGCGCGGTGTAGTTGGAACCGTCCCGGTCTGCTCCTGCCAGCAGCGCTGTGGACGGCACGGACGTATCGGCGGTCACGCGGTTCGCTCCTCGCTGAATTTCACTTGGCCCCTTACTGGGTAAGGGGACGGCTTCGGTCGCCGCTCAGAGGGTACCGAGGCCTGGTAGAGCCGGTGTAACGCCACCCTCGTCGAGAACTCAGACTAGTCCAGACTCGCATGTCTGTTCGATCCCTCGATGGAGTGAAGTACATATCACGTTCCCTTGGAGGCATGAACCATTTAGGCTCCGGGCACGTCCTCATGAACAACAGGCAACCCGGCCTGGAGGACCGAGACACAACACTGCGCGAAACCGTAAGCACCACAAGAGACGCACTACGGCACATTCGCCGCCAACCGGCAGCAAACAGCCGCCCCGGAAGAATTTTTCGAGGAAAAGCCACGAGCGGGAACGTTTTCGGGCTGGTTGGATGTTGACCCTGGTACGACAGCTCGTCGAGCTAGAGAAGAGGCGACGTGACTACTGTTCTGACCCCCGCGAGCCCGCTGACGGCCGCCGATCGCTGCGACCGCTGCGGCGCCCAGGCATACCTGCGCGTCGTCTTGCTGAGCGGCGGAGAACTGCTCTTCTGCGCCCACCACGGTCGCAAGTTCGAGCCGGAACTCAAGAAGATCGCCGCTGAGATACAGGACGAGACGGAGCGGCTGACGTCCGTTCCGGGCATCGCTTCCGAAGAAGAGCGCTGAATCTCGCACACACGACGAGCCAGCCCCGGCCCAGGCCGGTGAACGGGCGGCCGCTCCTCTCCAGGAGCGGCCGCCCGTGCTCATGCCTCCATGAGGGCGCCTCAGGAGCCCCTGTGGGGCCGCTTGTGACCCCGTGGGGGCGCACCCAGGCCACGCACGACCTCGGAGACGCGCGTGTACACGCCAGGGCTGCCGGCCTTGCCACAGCCGCTCCCCCAGGACACGAGCCCGATCAACCGCCCTGCCGCCACCAGCGGTCCACCGCTGTCTCCCTGGCAGGCGTCCGGACCGCCACCGGCCTCTCCGGCACAGAGCATGCTGCCGGACCGGTAGGTGCCGTCGGGACCGCCCGGATAGGCGCGGGTGCAGAGATCGTCGGACAGCACACGCAGATGTGCGGCGTACAACCTGCGCGGGTAAGCACCCTTGCCGGTCGTGTCCCCCCATCCGGAGACCAGGGCCTGCGTGCCCGGCGTGTAGGCCGGGTCGCCCGGGCCCGCCATGGGGACGACCGCACTCTGCGGCAGCGGCTTGGCCAGAGTGAGTACGGCGAAGTCGCCGACGTTGGTCGCGCTGTCGTACCCGGGGTTGATCCGGGCGCGGCGTACGGCGATCTCCTGGCCCTCACTCGACATCAGATCGGTGCGGCCCGCTATGACTTTCAGGTCGCGCGCGCGGTTCGGTGGTGCCCCGAGGACGCCCTCGGCCAGGCAGTGGGCCGCGGTGAGCACCGTCGTGCGTGCGACCGCCACGCCACCGCAGAACTGGCCCGCACGCGTACCCCCGAACCGGTCACGGCTGGACAGCGCGACCGTCCACGGGGCCTGGGAGATGTCGATCGGAAAGCCGCCGACCACCACGCTGCCGGCGGCCATGGGGGCCGCGCTCACCAGAGGTATGCCGGTCAGGATGGCCGCCAGGGCGAGCGGCCGGATCAGTGCCCGGGCAACGGAACGACGCATGCAGGCTCCTCACTCTCGGGTGGTACCGGAACACCCAGGGTGATCCACTCCGCGCCCGCGCGCAGCACGAAGGCCCGGCTCCCTCGAGGGGAACCGGGCCTTCGCCGTCGTACGGACGCGACCTAGTCGAGGTAGTCGCGCAGCACCTGGGAGCGCGACGGGTGGCGCAGCTTCGACATGGTCTTGGACTCGATCTGGCGGATGCGCTCACGCGTCACGCCGTACACCTTGCCGATCTCGTCGAGGGTCTTCGGCTGACCGTCGGTGAGACCGAACCGCATGGAGACGACGCCGGCCTCGCGCTCGGACAGGGTGTCCAGAACGGAGTGCAGCTGCTCCTGCAGAAGCGTGAAGCTGACGGCGTCGGCGGGGACGACGGCCTCGGAGTCCTCGATGAGGTCGCCGAACTCGCTGTCGCCGTCCTCACCCAGCGGGGTGTGCAGCGAGATGGGCTCGCGGCCGTACTTCTGGACCTCGATGACCTTCTCCGGGGTCATGTCCAGCTCCTTGGCCAGCTCCTCCGGAGTGGGCTCGCGGCCCAGGTCCTGGAGCATCTGGCGCTGCACGCGCGCGAGCTTGTTGATGACCTCGACCATGTGCACCGGGATACGGATGGTGCGCGCCTGGTCGGCCATGGCGCGGGTGATGGCCTGACGGATCCACCAGGTGGCGTACGTGGAGAACTTGTAGCCCTTGGTGTAGTCGAACTTCTCGACCGCGCGGATCAGACCGAGGTTGCCTTCCTGGATGAGGTCCAGGAAGAGCATGCCGCGGCCGGTGTAGCGCTTGGCCAGGGAGACCACCAGACGGAGGTTGGCCTCCAGCAGGTGGTTCTTGGCGCGGCGGCCGTCCTCGGCGATGATCTCCAGCTCGCGCTTCAGCTTCGGCGCCAGCTTGTCGGCGTTGGCCAGCTTGTCCTCGGCGAACAGGCCCGCCTCGATGCGCTTGGCCAGCTCGACCTCCTGCTCGGCGTTGAGCAGGGGGACCTTGCCGATCTGCTTCAGGTAGTCCTTGACCGGGTCGGCCGTGGCGCCGGCCGCGGCGACCTGCTGCGCGGGCGCGTCGTCCTCGTCCTCGTCGGACAGGACGAAGCCCGCGTTCTCGGCGCCCTCGGGCTCATCGGCGGCCTTGGTGTCCTCGAGGACCTCGTCCTCGAGAAGCTCGACGTCGTCCTTCTTGGCCGTGGTCTTCTTGGCGGCCGTCTTCTTGGCGACGGTCTTCTTGGCGACCGCCTTCTTGGCGGTCGTCTTCTTGGCGGCGGCGGCCTTCTTGGCGGGTTCGGCTTCCTCGGCGGAATCGGCTGCGGCCTGAGCAGCGGACGCCACGGGGGCGGCCGTGGTGGCGGTGGCCTTCCTGGTCGTCACCGTCTTCGCCGCGACCGTCTTGGTGGCGGTGCGCTTCACCGGGCTCTTCGCTGCGACGCTCTTGCGGGTGCGCTTGGGCTCTGCGGCACTGACCATCAGCGTCACACCCTCTTCCTCAAGAATCTGGTTGAGGCTGCGCAGTACGTTCTTCCACTGAGTGGCCGGAATCTGGTCAGCTTCGAAGGCCCGACGCACATCGTCGCCGGCGATCTGCCCCTCAGCCTTTCCCCGCTCAATGAGCGCCATGACAGAGACGGACTCGGCGATCTCCGGCGGGAGCGTACGGGATGTGCTGGCCGACACGAACAACCTCTCGGAACGTTGGAAAACGGCTTCCGGCACCGTCCACTGCGGACAGGAGCCGACCACCGGCCTGGGGATGGGCCGACGGAGCGGGCGGGGGCCGGGAAGATGCACAGCGCCTGTCATGGCGTCTGTATTCCCTCCGCGGCTGTCACCTCTTAGGTCATCGCGCTGTTTCCGCAAGCGTTACGCCCAATCTGCGTGGCCCGAGTCACACCCCGTAAGCGGTCAAAAGCAGTCAGACGTGGACAGAGAAGATCATCGACGCCGTCAGGCCCGGTCACACCCATGGCCCGCGGCGGCCCGGTGCCGCCCAGGGCGGCACCGGAACCCCGCCGGACCGCTGGACCCCGCCGGACCACAGAGGGTCCGGCGGGGTCCGGCGACGGCCGGCAAGGAGCCCGGTGCCGCCACGAGCACCACGAGGACGCCGCACACCGGCGACCGCACCGCTGTGGCCGCGAGGTCAGTGCTCGCGCGGGGCGGGCACCACGCGCTCGACCTCGGGATGGACCGTGAGCAGTTGACGCATGGCCGCCTCGGCCGCCGCGCCGTCGCCGGTGCCGAGCGCGTCGACGATCCGCGCGTGCTGCGCGAGCGACGTCTCGTTCGCCCGGTCACAACCCGTGACGGGGCCGCCGGAGACCTGGAGGGCCGCCGAGACGATCCCTGAGAGGTGCTCCAGCATGCGGTTGCCGGCGGTCTGGATGAGCAGTGCGTGGAACTCGTTGTCGGCGCGCGAGTAGGTCAGCGCGTCGCCCTGGGCCATGGCATGGCTCATGATCTCGACCATGTCGCAGAGGCGCTGCTGCACCTCCTCACGTCCGTGCCCGGCGGCGAGGCGGGCGGCGAGCGGCTCGATCGTCCAGCGCAGCTCGCTCAGCTCGCGGCGCTGGTCGTCGCGCTGGGGCCCGAAGGCCCGCCACTCGATGATGTCCGGATCGAGCAGGTTCCAGTCGCTGACGGGACGCACGCGCGTGCCGACGTTCGGGCGGGCACTGACCAGGCCCTTGGCCTCGAGGACGCGGAGGGACTCGCGGACGACGGTGCGGGAGACCTCGAAGCGCTGGCCGATCTCCTCCGGCACCAGCGGGCGGTCCGCGCCCAGGTCGCCGGAGACGATCATCTGTCCCAGCTGCTGAACGAGTTGGCCGTGCAGTCCACGTCCGCGGCTGCCCGCGGCACGCCGGCCCACGCGGCCCAGTTCGGGGTCTGCGCCTTCCCAGGAGGGCGCTCCGACGCGATCGGCCACCTGGGGCTCTGCGTAGGGGTAGCGGTCGAGTTCGCCCGGGCCGGCCAGACCGGAGTCGGTGGAGCGGGCGGCGGTCATCATGGTGTGCGCAAGGGTACTCACGGATCCTTTGTCGGCGCCGCCTCCAACTCCCTTGAGGTCTTTGGTGAAAAGCACACGAAAGGGTGATCGCTCACCCCGTCGCAATTGACGCCTTATCGGAAAGAAATGGGCTTTCCAGCGGGGAGTTGTGCACATGGCGGGATCGGAAGTGCACGCATGCCGGTCACCAGAACCGGGTGCGAAGCGTCGTGCACACATAGGCGCACAGCAGCCCCGACAGCGACAACGCCAGTGCTCCGCCCACAGGTTGGGCGAGCACCCGTGCAACTCCGAGCAGATAGCGCTCGCCTCCGAAGGGCCACTGTGACAGGAGCACTTCCCGCATCCGCACCGGGAACCCGGCGGCCATGCGCAGGGCGGGGCCCCGCATCACCTCGTGCACGAGGGGCATGACGACAACGGGTACGGCGAGTACGGCGGCCAGGCCACCCGAGGTGGACCGGAACACACCGGCCGCCAGCACACCGGCCCAGGCGCAGCCGACGACGAGGCCGAACCAACTCGCGGTCAGCGAAAGCCAGTCCGCGGGAACTTGTGTCAGCTCCCGTCCGTAGACGATGTAGAGCGCTTCGGCGTCGCAGCCCATGGTGGAGAAGGCCAGCAACACCGCGGTGACTCCGGAGACGAGCAGTTTCGCGGTGAGCAGGCCCAGTCGACGGGGCACGGTGCCCCGGTCCGCCGCGAGGGCGGGGTGGCGGAACTCGTCCCCGAAGGCCAACGCGCCGAGCAGCCCCGCCGCGAGCGCCGCGGGCGGCAGCGGCAGCTCCCGCGGCCACGCGGCGAACAGCCGTGCCTGCTGGGTGTGGCCGATCCGGGCGAGCAGTACGGCGGTGAGCGCGGACACCACCAGCACGGCACCGCAGGTGAGGAAGCCGGCACCGATTCCGGTGGCGCGCCGGATCTCGTAGCGCAGGGGGCGGAGGGGGCTGGGGGCGGGGCGGACGGAGATGGGGGGCGGGAGAGGGGGCAGGGCGTCGAGGGAGCGGACGCCGTCGGGTCGCGCGACACGGGCGGCCTGCGACTGACGGGTGCCGGGGTTCCTGGCGCCGGGGAGGCGGGCGCGGAGAGCGGAGATGGCCGCGGCCGGGGTGTTCGTGCCGCCGCCGGTCCGCGGTTCGTGTGCGGCCGGGACCGCGTCATGCCCGGCGCTCGTCATGGCCGCCGCACCGGCGGCCCGACCGCTGCCGGCTGCTGCGAGCGGCTCTGCGGGAGCCGCTTCGACGCCTCGGCCGGGCGCGTCCTCGCGGCCCGGCTCAAGGCCGCCGTCGGCTTCGGTGAGCGCCCCTGCGGGAACCGCTTCCGCGCTGTCACCGGGCACGTCGTCGTGGCCAGGTTCAGCACCGCTGTTGCCGCCACTGTCTCCGCTGTGGGCCGTCGCGCCCCTTCCCGCGAGCGCGTCGGCGTGCGACGAGCGCTCGGACGGCAGGTGAGGGACGGTCTCCCTGTCGTCCGTCTCCGGCCGGGGGGCGGTGGCCTCCCCGAGCGGCGGCTCGTCACCGCTGCCAGAAGGCACCCGGTCCCCCGGCAGCAGTTCTTCGTTCGTGGGCATGCTGGACGCGGCCCGCTGCGGCGCCGAGGTGTCCTCAGCGGCGTTCTCGCGCTTCTCCGCCGAGAAGCCGAACGGCATGGCACGCCGTTCTCTCGCCGAGGGAACCGACGCCGAGCCGCCCGGCTCTCCTGACGGGCGGGCGGATGCCGCAGCCTCCTGCTCCGGCGCGGGCGTGTCGGGCACGGAGGCGTCGGTCCCCGCCGCCGCGCCGACCACCGAGGTGCCTGTCGCCAAAGCCGCCACACCGAGCCCCGGGGCACCCGGCTCCACCGTCGGCAATCCGCGCACGGTCGGCTCCGGTTCCCCCGCAGGCAGACCCCGCGCCGGCGCCTCTGACTCCACCACCGACAGACCGCGCCCCGTCGCCTCCGGCTCTCCCTCCTGCAAGCCACGCAGGGTGGTCTCCGGGTCCACCGCCGGCGCGTCGTGCTCGGTCGTCTCCGGGTCCGCCGGTGGCCGGCCCGGCGCCGTAGCTGCCCGCTCTGCCGATGGCACGTTCCCCGCCTCTGCGCCCGGCTCCCCCGACCCGAGACCGTCGGGACCGACACCGGCTCCCGGCCCCATGTCGCCGGTCTCGTCCGCGAGTTGGTGGACGAGGATGCCGTGCCGGAACGCGGTCTCGCCGACGTCGGCTGTCGTGGAGCCGTACACCGAGAGGCGGTTGCCGCCCTCCCGTACGACCTCGACGGAGCGGCGCGCGATACGGGCCTCTTTGGTGAGCAGGGCCGCGAGCCGCGCCGCGTGCGGGCTGCGGACGGCCACCCGCGGGCGCAGCCGGGTCCGGGCGAACTCCCGTCCCTCCTGGTCGGCCACGCGTCTGCCGCCGTCGAGGGTGACGACCCGGTCGGCGGTGCGTGCGGCCTCCTTGGGGTCGGCGGTGGTGAAGACCACCGTGCCACCCTGGTCGGCGTGGGCCCGCAGCATGCCGTGGAGCCATTGCGCCTCTCGGGTGGAGAGGCCGCCTGCGGGCTCGTCCAGGACGAGTGTGTGCGGGTCGGGCAGCAGGGCGCAGGCCAGGCCGAGTCTGCGGTCCATGCCGCGCGAGAGCGTGCCGAGGCGCTCCTCACGGAGGCTGACGAGGCCGACCGCTTCGAGGACCTCGTCGGCCCGGCGCGCGGGAACTCCCGAGGCCGCGCACAGCATCCGCAGATGCCCGCGGACCGAGCGGGACGGATGTCCGGGCACGTCCCCGAGGAGTACACCGACCTCTCGCGACGGATGAGCGATCCGGTGCAGGGGTCGCCCTCTGAAGTAGGTGATGCCACGCCCCTGTTGAAGTTCGAGCATCAGCCTGAGCACCGTCGTCTTGCCCGCGCCGACGCCTCCGAGGAGCACGGTGACATGTCCCGCGCGCGCTTCGAACGAAACATCGTCGACGGCGGGCGGGTGCGCCTTGCGGGAATTGCTGGTCAGTCCGAAGGCCTGGATCACCTGCAGCAAGATAGCGTGCAATGTCCAGTTTTTCTGGTATATCCCGATCTATAGCCGTGTGTAATGCGGGGGATGCGGGCGACGCGATGCGCGTTGCGCGGTTCGGCAGAGCCCGGTTGGGCACATCCGGTCGTCCCGCCCGACGGTCCGGGCGCCCGGCCGTCCGCGCGTCTCAGACCTCGGGACGCAGCATCGGGGGGTTGAGCAGAGTGGCTCCGCCGGCCCGGAAGAGCTGCGCCGGCCGGCCGCCCTGCCGCGTGGTCGTCCCTCCGGTGGGGACCAGGAATCCGGGAGTCCCGGTGACCTTGCGGTGGAAGTTCCGCGGGTCGAGGGCCACTCCCCACACTGCCTCGTACACCCGGCGCAGCTCTCCCACGGTGAACTCGCTCGGGCAGAACGCGGTGGCGAGCGAGGAGTACTCGATCTTGGAGCGGGCCCGCTCCACGCCGTCGGAGAGGATCCGGGCGTGGTCGAAGGCGAGCGGTGCCACGGGCTCGCCGTCGCGGCCGTAACCGCCCTGCTGGAGCAGTTCCTCGACCGGCGCCCAGCGCGCGTTGCTGGCGTCGCCTCCCGCACGCGGGGCGGGCAGGTCGGGCGCGAGCGCGAGGTGCGCGACGCTCACCACTCGCATACGCGGGTCCCGCTCGGGGTCCCCGTACGTGGCGAGCTGCTCGAGATGGGCTCCGTTGTCCTGGGCCGGAGCCGAGGGGTCATGTGCGCACAGCCCGGTCTCCTCGATCAGTTCACGCGCCGCCGCCTGGGAGAGATCCTCATCGGCCCGTACGAAACCGCCGGGCAGCGCCCAGCGCCCTTGGAACGGGGGCTCGCCCCTGCGGATCGCCAGCGCACACAGGGCGTGGCGGCGCACGGTCAGCACGACCAGATCCACGGTGACGGCGAAGGGCGGAAAGGCTGACGGGTCGTAGGGCATGCGGCGATCATAGTCGTCTGCCTGACGATAAACACTCCCTTCGCCGGCCGCATCGATGGTCGTTCCGCTTCGTTCGGGTATGGGGCGCAGGATCTGCTCCTGTTCTTCGTTTCCGTGACGTCGTACGAGGTCAGACTCCCAGTTGCAGGCCGTCCGCCGCCTCTTCGACCATGGCGAGGCCCAGTCGGCTGACGCGCACGGCGAACGGGGCACCGGCGACCCGCAGCCCGGTCAGACCGAGTTCGCCGAGCGGCGCGCTCCGCACGGGACGCAGGGTGACCGTACCGGCCGGGATGTCGGGGCGGATGCCCACGAGTGAGACGAGCATCATGATCGCGGATGCCGCCGCCGTGGCTGCCGGCCGGCAGGCCGCGGGGTGCGCGAGGGGAGCGCTCTCGCTGAATCGCTGCTCGCCGGCGAACATGTCCGGCAGCCGGTGGCCGAAGTGTTCCGCCGCGTCCAGCAGTCCTCTGAGCAGGCCGCTCGCTTCCTTCTCGTAGCCGGCGGCAGCCAGTCCGGCGACGGCGAGTGCGGTGTCATGGACCCGGACGGCTCCGGTCCGGTGACCGAACGGGTTGTATCCCGTCTCCTTCGCGCCCAGCCCCCGCAGTCCCCAGCCCGCGTCCATGGCGGGCGTGCCGAGCAGCCTGGCGAGGTGTTCGGTCTGTACGGGATCGAGCAGGCCCGGGGCGAGCCGACCGGACCCGAGCAGTCCGGTGTCGAGAAGGTGGACGGCGGTGGAGCCCAGGTGCGGCACGGGGCGGCCGTCCGGTGCCAGAGCCGCGGCCGGACGGCCGCCGCCGCGGTCCTCGACCCAGAAATCGGCTCGGAACGCGGCCTGCAGGGCCTGGGCCCGCTGGCGTGACTCGATGACGCCGGGCCGGTCGAAGGCTTCGAGGAGATCGGCGCCGAGCACGGCCGCGCGATACGCGTGGGCCTGCGTGTCGCAGCGGGCCGGGCCCCCTGGCTGGGGGTCGGGGAGGTAGGGACCGTCACCGACGGTGTTCTGCAACCAGGTGAGGCAGCGTTCCGCCGCGGGCAGCAGCTCCCTGGTCTCCTGCTCGGGGAGTCCCCAGCGGCGAGCCTCGGCGAGCAGGACGGGGAAGAGCAGGGTGGCCTCCGTGCCCGTGCAGCCCGGCGGGAGGAGCGGGCCGGCGTCGCGTCGTGGTCCGGGGATCAGGCCGGCCTGTGGACTTCTGTCCGGGAGCTGGGTGCGGGCCAGGGTGCGCAGGGTGCCCAGGGCGAGCCGGGTGCCGAGCGGCAGGGTCATGCGGGCCGCGGCCAGGGCCTCGGCGGGGGCCAGTCCGCAGCGCCAGGGCGCGCCCGCGGCGAGGTGGGTGTCGGAGGGATGGGCGAGGTCGCGCAGGAGCAGGGCCTGGAGGTCGGCGATCGCAGTGTGCAGCAGCGGGGCCACCCGGGGGTCGTCACCGGTCGCCCGGGCTGGGGCGAGCGGGCTGGTGGTGGCATGTCCCGCCGGCCGCAGCGGCCCGGCGCCGTCGAGCCGCACCCGGAGTTCGACGGCTGTCATGGCGCCCGGCGGCAGCCCCAGCTCCCATCGAAGCAGTCCTGCTGACGCGAGGGCGTCGGAGGGCGGCGGGTCGGCGATGACGGAGGCGGCGGCACCGGTGGTGGCCCAGCGCAGGCCAGAGTCGTGGACGGTGGCGGGGAGTTCGGGGCCGGCCCTGCCGGAGGCGATGACGGCGAGTTCGGCGAGGTCCGTACCGAGGGCCACCTCGACGGGCAGCTTCAGCGGTCGCACACCGGCGTTGCGCAGGGTGATCCGTTCGGTTCCGTCGGCACGGCGGGTTCGCTCGACCACGACATCCGGATCGGGGCCCGTCGACAGGGAAACACGCAGTGTCCCCACGAAACGGGCGCTGTCGGCGCTCGTCATCCTGGCCTGCACGGCCAGCGGTTCACGGCCGGCCACGCGGACCTGACACCGTGAGAGCAGGCGCCTGCCACCTCGGTAGAACCCGTCCAGTCCCCGGCCGGTCAGCTGTGCCTCACCGGAGATGGCGAGGCCCGGCAGCGCGACACAGATCAAGGCTGCGTGCGTGGGCGGGAGTTCGGGCACGGGACGGCTGCCCTGCGGGGTACGCACCGGCGAGGCGGCGCTGGGCCGGCGGCCGCGGCCCGGTGTCGGCGCCGACGGCCGGCCGAGGCCGGCCGAGGAGTTCGGCCCGGGAACCTTGGCAGCGGGCTGAATGCCGATGGTCTGCCGCGCGGTGATGGTGTCACCGCCCGGTGGGAACCACTCGCGCCTGTCCCAGGGCGGACGTTCGCCATCGGCGGTGGTGGACGAAGTCGGCTGCTGGTGCATGGGGTGGCTTCCTCCGCGCTCGGTGCGCCTCGGACCTGCTGGACGACCGGGCGGTCGCCCTGGAGGACAAGGGTCGTACGGCGGCTGGGCCCGGCCAGGCGTTCCGCCACTCAGGTGAACGGGGCGGGACTCGTCCGGGTCACGGTTCGTCCCGGGGAAGCCGACAGGGCAGTGGCGGGACGGGAGGGCAGTACCGCCGCTCGGGGCGCCGACGAGCCGGTGCCACCAGCGCAGGCGTGGAGGGCCGGGGTGTCGCCCCGGAGTGGTCGGACAGGCCCGCTGGGCCAGACGGCCCAGAAGGGTGCCGCCGCGGCAGCCGGACCGGCGCGCACGCGGCCGGTTCCCGGGCAGCCTCCCGGGGCGTGCGCCGGATCCCACGTTTTCCTCTGCTGCGCCACGTGTGTTCCGTTCGCGAACCTGCGCGACCGGGTACGTGCCGACACTCCCGAGACCGCTGCTCACCGGTCCGCCTCGGGCTTTCGGTCGTCGCTCCCCGACGGAGCCTGACTGCTCGTGGTGTCGCATGCCTCGACCGCGCGCGTGCGCAGGCCGCCCGGGCCGCGGCTGCCGGGGCGGGAGGGTTCGGCTGTTGACGGGCCGGGGCGGGAGCCGGCCGGCCTGCGCCGTCCGCCCGTGGTCCGAGCCGTGCGAGGGGCGTCGCTTCCGTCCGCCGAGTGCGGTCGGCGCCGCCGGCGTGTGCCCGTCCCGCGGCACGCTTCGGCGCCCTGGTCGTCCGCCCGCCCACTCGCTCCCGGCGGAGTCGCGTCCTCGGTGGGGGGAAGCCCGGCCCGAGACGTTGTCTCCTCCGCGGACAGCTGCGCGCTGTTCTCCGTCGGCACATGCCTTGCGCGGTCCGCACCGCCCTCGCCTTCCACACCGTGCGCGCCTTCCGCGCCGTCTGAGCCTTCCGCGCCGTCTGAGCGGTCTGAGCCTTCCGAGCCTTCCGCGCGGATCGCCCGCAGACAGCGGCGGATCGATTCCGGGTCCAGGCCGTCGTTGCAGGCCTGGTGCAGCAGCCGGGCGAAGAGATAGTCGGAGTCCGCGCCCAGCGCCATGGCCAGTGCCTCGCGGGCCTCCAGCTCGTCACCTGTCGACCAGGCGACCCAGCCGGCCAGGGTCAGCGGGGCCGCGGCGTGTTCGCCGTAGGGTCCGACACAGCGGCGGGCCAGGGCGCGCCAGAGCCGGAGGGCCGGACCGGCTTCGTCGCCCTCCATCCAGGTGGCCGCGCGGTCGCGGGTCGTGCGGTCCTGGAGTCCGAGGATCAGCGTCGCAGCCTCGTCATGCGCGAGCAGGTCGTCGTCGCGCAGGTCCGCCGGATGCGCGCCGGACACCGGTGCCGCGGCGGCGAAGCGGCGGATGATCCGTTCGGCAAGGCCCAGGGTCTCCTGCGCCACTTCCGTGCGGGAGGCCTCGTCGAGCATGCGGGGCACCAGGGTCATACCGGCCGCGTCCAGGGCGATCTCCTGCTCAAGGGCCGCAGTCGTCTCCCAGGGCTGCAGCCTGGCGCGCAACTCCCGGAGTGTGCCGCGCACTTGGATGCCGGCGTAGGCGGCCGCGGCGGCCAGGACGGACGTGCCGGGAAGGCCCATCGGAGAGCCGTCCTCGGGGCAGCAGCCCTCGGCCGGGCAGCAGTACGACCAGAAGCGGCCGTCGGAGATGCACAGCGCCTCGATGACCGGCACGTCGAGTTCGCCGCACTGGGTGCGCAGCAGGTGGGCCAGCCGCTCGAGCCGTCGTTTGACATCGCGGCCGGACTCTCCCGGGGCCGGCTCCTGACAGACGTAGGCCACCATCTGCTCGGGCCTGCCGCCGCGTCGTTTGCTGCCGGTCACCAGTCCTTGGGCGAGCTGGCGTGCGGCCGCCTCCCAGTCCTCCTCGTGCGCGGGGATGCCGAGCCGGGCCCGGCCGCCGAACCTGCCCCGGCCTTCGCGGTCGTGCAGGGCCACCAGCACCATGCTGTCCTCCGGGCGGTAGCCGAGGAGGTAGGGCAGGGCATCGGCCAGCTCGGCGGGGGTGCGCAGCGTGACCTGCGTGTCGTGCGCGGACGGGCCGGTGAACGGCTCCTGTCCCGAGATGTCGCTGTTTTCGAACGGGCCAATGGCTTCGCTGTGATTCGTCATGCGCAGACGGTCTCGCGGATCTTGGCATTCCGCTTGGCCCTGTGGACAAGTCGAATCAGGGACACGACAAGCGCCGTCCAGGCTTTCCACAGCCGCCGCCGGGCGAGCCCTCAAGCCGGGGGCGCCGGACCTCGACGGCCGCTTTCGAGGCGCCGCGCCGGAGTCCACCAGCCGGACTTGGCCACTGCGCCCCCTGTCAACGTTTTCCCAGGTCAGGCGCTGGATCGCCGGGCTCAGCCCGCCGCGGCGAGCACCAGCGGGAGTACCCTTCCGCTGCCCGCCCGGCGGAGCAGGCGGGCCGCGACCGCGAGGGTCCAGCCGGAATCGGTGTAGTCGTCCACGAGCAGGACGGGGCCGGGAGATGCGGCCAGGGCACCGGCGAGGTCCTCCGGGACGGTGAAGGTGCCCGACAGGGCCCTGAGGCGTTGGGCGGAGTTGCTGCGGTGTGCCGCGTGCGCACCGTGCGGCCCCGTGTACGTCAGGGTGCCGAGGTAAGGAAGGCGGCCGATGGACGCGATGCCCTGGGCGAGGGAACCGACCAGGTGGGGGCGGGTCAGGGACGGTACCGAAACGATTCCGACCGGCCGGGCGGAGGCGTCCGGGACATTCGGCGCCCAGCCTCCCGCGGAGCGCGCCCAGTCGGCGAGGACGGCCACCGCGGCCTGCAGCACATCGTCGGGGACCGGACCGTCGGGCGCGCCCTCCGCCAGCAGGGGCCGCAGCCGGTTGCCCCACCCGATGTCCGAGAGCCGGCCCAGGGCGCGCCCGGCGGAGCACTGCTCCCCGGCCGGAATGCGGCCCTTGAGGTCGATGCCCAGGGCGGGCATCCCCGTCGGCCACATCCGGCGCGGCTCGATCTCCACGCCGGGGCGGTCCAGTTCCTCCGTTGCCCCCTTCAGCGCCTCGACCGACACCGCGGAGTCGATCCACGAGCCGGCGCAGTTGTCGCACCGGCCACACGGGGCCGCCCCCTCGTCGTCCAGTTGCCGACGCAGGAACTCCATCCGGCACCGGGACGAGTGCACGTACTCGCGCATGGCCTGCTGCTCGGCCGCCCGCTGCCGCGCCACCCAGGCGTACCGCTCGGTGTCGTACACCCAGGGCTGCCCGGTGCTCTCCCAGCCGCCCTTCACGCGCTTGACCGCCCCGTCCACATCGAGGACCTTCAGCATGGTCTCGAGCCGGGTTCGCCTCAGGTCGACCGCCGCCTCCAGGGCCGGCACGGACAGCGGCCGTCCCGCGTCGGCGAGGGCCGCGAGGGTCTGGCGGACCTGTGCCTCGGGCGGGAACGCGGTGTCGGCGAAGTAGCGCCAGATCGCCTCGTCCTCCTTGCCCGGCAGCATCAGCACATCGGCGTTCGCCACCCCGCGCCCGGCACGGCCCACCTGCTGGTAGTAGGCGATCGGCGAGGACGGCGAGCCGAGATGGACGACGAAGCCCAGGTCCGGCTTGTCGAAGCCCATGCCCAGCGCGGACGTCGCGACCAGCGCCTTGACCCGGTTCTCCAGCAGGTCGGCCTCGGCCTGCAGCCGGTCGGCGTTCTCCGTGCGGCCCGTGTAGGAAGCCACCTCGAAGCCGCGCTGCCGCAGGTAGGCGGTGGCCTCCTCGGCGGCGGCCACGGTCAGCGTGTAGACGATCCCGGAGCCCGGCAGATCGTCGAGGTGCTCGGCGAGCCAGGCCAGGCGATGTGCGGCGTCCGGAAGTTGGACCACTCCCAGCCGCAGGCTCTCCCGGTCCAGCGGGCCGCGCAGCACCAGGGCCTCACCGGCGCCGGTGCCCAACTGCTCGGCCACATCCGCAGTGACGCGCGCGTTCGCGGTCGCGGTGGTGGCCAGCACCGGCACGCCGGGAGCGAGGTCGGCCAGCATGGCGCGCAGCCTGCGGTAGTCGGGGCGGAAGTCATGGCCCCAGTCGGAGATGCAGTGCGCCTCGTCCACCACCAGCAGACCGGTCGTCGCCGCGAGCCTCGGCAGCATCTGCTCACGGAAATCCACGGAATTGAGGCGCTCCGGGCTGACGAGGAGAACGTCGGTCTCGCCCCGCTCGACCTCCCCGTGGATCGTGTCCCACTCCTCCGGATTGGCCGAGTTGATCGTCCGCGCCCGGATACCGGCCCGTGCCGCCGACTCGACCTGGTTGCGCATCAGCGCCAGCAGCGGCGAGACGATCACCGTGGGGCCCGCTCCGCGGCGCCGCAGCAGCGCGGTGGCGACGAAGTACACCGCCGACTTGCCCCAGCCCGTGCGCTGCACCACCAGCGCACGCCGGCGTTCCTCCACCAGAGCCGCCACCGCCCGCCACTGATCCTCCCGCAACCGTGCCGAGCCCTCCGGGGCACCGACCAGCTCGGCAAGGACGGCATCGGCTTCAGCGCGCAGCTCCAGGGTGTCCATGCCCCCATGCAACCCGATTCCGAGGACCCTCGGCCAATCCACTCACCGTGTGGGCGACCGGCGATCGTGCGTCTGCCAGGTGTCGATCGAGTACGTCCGTGGGGCAGCGCTCGGCCACAATGCCTCCCGGGTCGACGCATCGACGCGTTTATGCAGGTCAGGTCCCACCCCCCTGCATCTCCGGCCGGAATCCAACCCGTCGTCCCGACCGACGACGGGCCGCGCACCGGGCCCAGCGACAGGTGCCCGAGGGGCCTACCGCCCATCGGTATCTCGTCGAAATCTCGTCGACGTCTCGTCGGCATCTCGTCGGCATCTCGTCGACATCTCGTCGACATCTCGTCGACATCTCGTCGAAGGAGGCATTCCGGCCGGTGAACGGGCTTCGTCGGGGCGGGCTTCGGGTCTACTGTCGGACATCGACCGGGGCAACCGGCCGCGTACGCTGCTCGCAGCCCGGCGCCTGCTGATCCACTCCTTGGGCGCTCGGATCTCCCGCGCCCCCCCGGCAGCCGTACGGGGCACGAACCGTCGCCTCAGGCGTCAGCGGTCCAACCTTTGGGTAGGGATATAAGCCACGCACCGCCTGATAACCGTCGGTGGCCCCAATTGCTCGTTGCCGCATCCAAGTTCGACAGGAAGAATTGAGGTCCGCTCCCCGCACGGCTCGTCCGTGATCAGGTTGGGCTCTGCTGCGGTGCGCGGTCCCTCGAATCCGACCTCGCCCGCAGTGTGGGCGCGTAGCCGAAGGGAGGAACGTGACCTTCGGATTCGCCTCGTCCTCGGCAGCCTCGTTGTCGACGTCCGCGTCCGCCGCTTCCGCCAGTCGCCTGCTCGAGCCGGCCGAATGGGCCGACGCCGGAATCCCTCTGCTGCGCAACCCTCGTGAGGTCGTCAGCGGGCTGCATGCCCGCCATCGGCCGGGAATCTCCACGGCGATCGTGGCAGTGCTCGATCCGGACGAGCGACTGTGCGCCAGCGCGTCGTTCACGGGTCGTCCGGCCCCGGCCGACGGCTGGATGTTCCGCAACGCGTTGCTCGCGCAGCTGCGCCGGGTCATTCCCCATGACCTACGGCGCCGGACCCCGGTGCGCACGGCCATTCTGGTCTACTGCCGTGAGGGCGACGCGCGTTGGACGGAGGAGGACGGCGCCTGGATGTGGGGCCTGCGGGACGCCTGCACGCTGCACGGACTGCGGTGCGGGGCGTACATCACGCTGACTCACGATGGCTGGCACGTGCTGGGCGAGGGGCGCAGTGGACGCCGTCCCAGCGCCGACTCCGAGCCGGAGCCCTTCGCTCTGTCGGAGGCCCCGCCGCTCACGCCGCGCACCGGCGGGCCGGTCTCCGAGGTCCTGCGCCGCGCGGCGGCTCGCTGAAGGGCACGGCGGCCTCAGGCCCCGGCCACCGCCAGGACAGCCACCGTCGGCACGTCGTCCCGCCCTGCGCCCGGCCCTCGTTCACCGAGACGCCGAGCGAGGCCGGTGCCGTGGACGTGGCCGTGGGCCAGGCGGGAAGGGTGGATGGCCGCGCCTAGGGGGAAGGGTGGGTGGCCGTGTCGAGGACCAGACCAACGCCTGAGCCGCCCCAGCGGCCGGACGCGCCGTGACAATCCGTGACTGATCGCGATGAGCCGTGACGAGCCGTGACGAGCACTATGAGCCATCCGAGCGGGATGCGATCCCCTGCTCGGCTGCCCTCGGCACGGCTGCCCGAGTGTCATTCACAGGCCGGCCTCGGCGGACACCGCAGCGCCAGCCGACGGCCGGTCCGGACTCGGGACTCCGTTCGGCGACCGTTGCTCCGCATCGGCGCCATGGCGAGGTGCCGGGACGCCACCGAGGAGTGGAACGGCCGCCGGTTGTCCGGGCACGCCGAGGACCACGCCGTGCCCCGCGGCGCCGAGGCGCCGGACGCGGTTCAGACGCCGGTGCCCAGCACCCCGTTGATCTGCTGCGGATCGCCGCAGACGATCAGCAGAGCACCGGCCCGGGCATGGGCCAGCGGAAGGGCCGCGGCAGCAGCGGAAGCGGGGCCTCCGTTGACGGCCATGACGACCACGGGGCGGGTCGCGGCGCGGGATACGACGGCGGCGTCCATGTAGAACACGTCGTCACCGGCGTCGTGCTGCGCCCAGTAGGAGGTTTCGCCGAAGGACAGCTCGTGTTCCGCCCACGGGTGCTGGGCACCGGTGGTGATCACGAGTACGTCGCCCGGGGCACGACCCGAGTCCAGGAGCAGATCCACCGCCTCGTCGGCGGCGTCGAGCGCACCGCCGACCGAGGCCGGGATCAGCTGGATCTGCGGGGCGGCCGCCGTGGCGGCGGGAGCGGCCGGGCCTGAGGGGACCGGCTTGGCCGGAGCCACGTCACGCTGGGTGCGCTGCACCGGCGGAGCCGGCCGCTGAGGGCCGGGACGACCGGGGCGGGACGCCGCGGGACGGGGGCCGGGTACGGGGCGAGGGGTCGGCGCGGTACGGCCGCTGGCCGGAGTGGCGCGGGGACCCTGGGCACTCTCGTGAATCTGAGGCTCCTCGGGAATGAGAGGCATGAGCTGATATCTATCAAACATTGGTGCGGCGCGGGTGACCGGGTGGCACATCAGTGCGATCGGAACTGTCAGAAATCGAAGCCGAGCTGGCCCTCGATCACAGGAACGCTTCCGTCCGCCCAGCTGCGGACCTTCTTGAGGTGCCGCCACTGAGGCAACGCATCAAGATACGCCCACGACAAGCGGTGGTGCGGGGTGGGCCCCCACTCCTCCAGTGCGGCCTTGTGCACGGGCGACGGGTACCCGGCGTTGTCCGCAAACCCGAAGTGTGCATGGTCGACACCCAGTTCGGCCATCAATTTGTCGCGCTGAACCTTGGCTATCACCGACGCGGCCGCCACGGCCACACACGACTGATCGCCCTTGATCACCGTGCGCACCTTCCAGGGGGCGCCGAGGTAGTCGTGCTTCCCGTCGAGGATCACTGCCTCGGGGCGGACCGGCAGGGCTTCCAGTGCACGGATCGCGGCGAGCCGCAGCGCTGCCGTCATCCCCAGGTCGTCGATTTCCTCGGGGGAAGCATGCCCCAGCGCATAGGCCGTCACCCATGCTCGCAGGACCTCGGCCAGTTCTGTGCGCCGCTTGATCGTCAGCAACTTGGAATCGGTCAGGCCCTGGGGCGGGCGGCGAAGTCCGGTGATCGCGGCGCAGACGGTGACAGGTCCGGCCCAGGCGCCGCGTCCCACCTCGTCGACACCGGCAATGACCTTCGCTCCGGTCGTGGCGCGCAGGGAGCGCTCGACAGTGTGGGTAGGCGGTTCGTACGGCATGGCGCCCTTAGCGTACGCCGCCGGGATCGTCGCCCGACACCCCGGTCGCCCGAGCACCGCGCGGGCCGCCGGCGCCTGGGATCAGCCTCCGTGGGGCCGTAGCAGCGGGAGCATCAGCTGGTCGATCATCTCCACGAGATCCTCGTCCCTCCATTCGCTGGCGCACATCTTCGAGCGGTACATCATCATGGCCGGTACGGCATCGAGGACATAGCTGTTGGCGGCGTCCCGGCGAACCTCTCCACGCTCTATTCCACGGGTGATGACCTCACCGAGGAGCTTGACCGTCGGCTCCACCACACCTCCGACGATCACCTCCTGGAAGCGATCCGCCTGGACCCGATCGCACTCGTGAATGACCGAGCGCAGCGCCACACCGAGCGGCGAGTACATGATCTCCCGCACCTGCCGGCACAGGGCGAGGAGATCCTCGCGCACGCTGCCGAGGTCCGGAGCCTTGTCCACCCGGGACAGTCCGGCCGCCAGCGCGTCCGCGACGAGGTCCTCCTTGGAGGGCCAGCGGCGATACACCGCGGCTTTGCCGGTCTGGGCGCCGGCCGCGACTCCTTCCATGGTCAGCCCCTTCCAGCCGACCTCGCCGAGCTGCTCCAGCGCGGCGTCGAGGATCGCGCGCTCCAGCACCACTCCGCGCCGACGAGGGGAAGCCGCCCGAGCGGGAGCGGCCGTCCAGCGCGAGGTAACCATCGATGTCTCTCCAACATGCAGGGGAAGCGGGGATTCCGGGGGGATGCGCCGCGCCGCGGCAGCAGGGGGACGCGAGGCGGGGCGCAGGATTAAGTGAACGTTTGCGTTCACCGTTGGGGACTCACTACCGCGGGTGCGACAGTGAACGCAATCGTTCACTAACGCCTTTGTGGGGGGCCCATAGTGACGACCTCTCAGCTGCTTCAGAAACCGAATCCGGGCGTGGCCCGCCGGGAGGGGCACCCCGGCATCGCACTCACCGTCATCGCGGCTTGCCAACTCATGGTGGTACTCGACGCGACCGTTCCAACGCGCGTTTCACCGTCTCCGTCTTCGTCGTCGTCCGTGGGGAACAAGTGGGGTTCGACCACGCCCTCGACCAGCATGTCAGGCAACGGCGGCTCTTTCGATGCCTCGGGAACCGGAACGACCGGAATTGTCCGGAACCCCGCGAGCACCTCCACCACTCGCGTCACCTCGACGTCGATGAGATCGATGACGTCCGCCCGGCCCTCGTCGCTCATCAAGGGCATCTGGGCACGGGCCCGCTCGACAAGGGCGTAAAGATCCCTGACCCGGCGCTCCGCGACCTCGGTCTCACGCTGCCATACGACGGCCTCCTCCTCGCGGAGTTTGCGCAGCTGAGTGAGTTCGGCGTTCATGGGTCGGCGGCCTGGGGCACCAGCTGGATCGCGGCGTCTTGATCCAGCCCTTGCTGCGCGGCTTGGACCGCTGTCACGGACATCACCGTGGTGATGACCTTCTCCACCATCAGCTCCAGCTCCAGCTCCAGCTCCAGCTCCAGCTCCGACACCGTAGAACCTGGCTCCCTACTCACGGCGCCCCACCTCCCTGGCCTGTAGCCAACTGGCCGCCCTTGGGCCGCAGACCACAGCCGGCCTTCTGCGCCGGCGCGGAGGCGGTCCCGGAGACACCGGTAGGTGTCGATCCACTCGCGCGGCACATTCGGCGCCTCGGCATCCGCCTCCACCTGCTCGCGCAGGGCGGCGGTACGCAGGGGCGGAGCGGTGAACGTGACCGCCAGCGGTATCGGCTCGGGCAACGCCTGGACCGCGGGGACGCTCGGGTCCTCTTCGTCCAGGGCCGCTGCCTGGGCAACTGGCCCGCCGACCTTCTCAACCCACGGCGCCCCTGCAAGGTCAACCCCTTTAGAGAACGCTTGTGTTCACGAAGGCCGACTCGATATCGTCCGAAGTAGTGAACGCACACGTTCACTACTTCGTCTCTGGGGGACATTCTGTGACGCACGATCAGGTACAGACGCAGTCACCCGTGCACACGCCACCGGGTCCGGCCTCACGCCCTTCACACCCGGGCATCGCGCTCATGGTCATCGCCGCGTGCCAGCTGATGGTGGTGCTCGACTCCACGATCGTCAACATTGCCCTGCCCCACATCCAGACCGCGCTGAACTTCTCCACGACCAACCTGACGTGGGTGGTCAGCGCCTACACCCTCACCTTCGGCGGCCTGCTGCTGCTGGGCGGGCGAGTCGGGGACATCCTCGGGCGCCGCAGGGTCTTCATCGCCGGCATCCTGCTGTTCACCTTCGCCTCGCTGCTCGGCGGACTCGCTCAGGAACCCTGGCAGCTGCTGGCCGCACGAGTCCTGCAGGGAATGGGCGGCGCCATCGCATCACCCACCTCGCTCGCGCTCATCACCACGACGTTTCCCGAAGGCCCCGAGCGCAACCGGGCGTTCGGCATCTTCGCGGCCGTCTCCGCGGGAGGCGGCGCCATCGGACTCCTGGCCGGCGGACTGCTCACCGACTGGCTCGACTGGCGCTGGGTGCTCTTCGTCAACGTACCCATCGGCATCCTCATCGCGGCACTCGCACCGCGCTACATCAACGAGTCGGAGCGCCACCCCGGCCGCTTCGACCTGACCGGCGCGCTCACCTCTACGCTCGGCATGGTCGCGCTGGTCTACGGGTTCATCAGGGCGGCATCCGACGGCTGGCGGGACTCGCTGACGCTCGGCGCGTTCGGCGCGGCCGTGGTACTGCTCGCCGCGTTCATGTTCGTCGAAAGCCGCGCCAAGGAACCGATCACCCCCCTGCGGATGTTCGCCAACCGCAACCGCTCGGGCACGTACGTGATCATGATCAGCCTCGCGGCGGCGATGTTCGGCATGTTCTTCTACATCGTGCTCTTCGTGCAGAACGTGCTCGGCTACTCCCCCACCCGCGCCGGCCTGGCCTTCCTGCCCGTCACCGTGGTCATCGCGGTGGGCGCGGGGATATCGCAGCGGCTGCTGCCGGTGTTCGGCCCCAAGCCGTTCCTGATGACCGGAACCGCCCTCGTCGCCATCGGCCTGGCCTGGCAGTCTTTGGTCGACTCGGGCAGCTCGTACGTCGGCGGGGTGCTGGGCCCGATGCTGGTCTTCGGCTTCGGGATGGGGCTCAACTTCGTCACCGTCACCGTGACCGCCGTATCCGGCGTCGCCCCGCGCGAGGCGGGCGCGGCCTCCGCTCTTCTCAACGCGACACAGCAGGTGGGCGGTTCACTCGGTCTGTCCATCCTCACCACTGTCTTCGGCTCGGCCAGCCGCGACGAGGCGACCAAGCAAGCCTCGTCGTTCATGGGCCGGGCCACGCCGGAGCAGAAGGACGCGTTCGCCAAGTCCCACCAGCTGCCGGCCCCGTGGAGTCACGAAGTCCTCGCCCATGGGATCTCCACTGCCTTCATCCCGGCCGCCGCCATGGCCGTCCTCGCGTTCGTCGTCGCTGCGGTCGTCATACGCGTCCGCAAGAGCGACTTGGAAGCCCTCAGCGGTGCGGGCGGCGCCCCGGTCGTGTGACCCCGCGCGTCCCCCGATCACGGCGTCCGTAACCGATCGCCCCGCCCGCCACGGGTGCGTCGGCCTACGGGCGCCGTGCGGCGCCCTCTGGCCAGGAGGCTCCCGCCGACACGCCGCGGCCCGAATTCGAAACTTGGTCACGCCCGTTGGAACGCGGGCCGTACTAGCAGGCCGGTACGGGCCGTACGCGGGAGCCGGTCGAGTGCCTGCAGGCAGTACGGCACGTTGGGGCCGGCCGCCGTGACGGGGATCCGGCGGCGAGCGAGGAGTTGTGCCGCGGCCTCCGTCACAGCCCACGCTGCGCTGCTTGTTCGGACCGACACCCGCACGACCTGGGCAGCACGGCAGGGCGGTGACGTGGGCGGTGTCTCCAGACGGTTGCCCGTGCTCTCCCGACCACCTTCCCATCGAGGCGAAGAGGCAAGCGGGCCACCGCGTCACACCGCGTGTGAGCTGCTGAAGGTCTCCCGTGCCGCCTTCTATGTTCACCGCACCAGCGCCCCGGGCCCCCGCGCGCTGCGCGACGCGGAGCTGACCGAGCGGATCAGCGCGGTCCACGAGCAGTCCCACGGGCATCCGGCTGCTGGTCGGCCGGACCGGCCAGAGCTGGGACAACGGGATGGCCGAGTCGTTCTTCGCCACAAGCCACCGCAGTCCTGCCGACTACGAGGCCCTTTGGCGGCCTGACCACCACACCGATGGTGTCCGTCAAAGCGGAACAGGCTCAGGCGGCCTGCGGGTATGCAGGACAGGGACAGCTTCGATGCGCACAGCGCGCACGGTCGGCCGCAGTCGGCCAAGTCGCTGTGTCCGGTGGGCGGGCGGCAGGCACCGTCGCACACGACCACCTCCTCCCGACGTCGCAGTGGGCTTGTGCGGGAGCCCGGCGTGCGTGGCGATCAGGTGAGCCTTCGGCATGTCGGCGCGCGGGACGGCGGGGAGCCGCTGAGGAAGGGATGAGTATCCGATCCGACGGGGGCGCTGTGCGCGCCGCCGCCTCGGAGATCGACACCCGCCAGAAGCGAGAGAGAGACACAGATGACGACCGATCTGCGACGGTCGGCCATGACGCCGGCGCGTCCCGGCACCGGCGCCGAACGCCGTCCGTCCGTCCGCCGGGGCACGCATGGACGCGCGGGGACATGGTGCGCCGCCGTCCTTGCGGCGGGCGCCGCGCTCGCCCTGGGCGGTGGGCCCGCCCCGGCCACTGCCGCACCAGGGGCGGGCGCCCCACCGCCGTACTGGGGGACCGACAGCCCCCAGAGTCCAGCCACCCTCATCAAGCCGGGGGCGTCCGGCCCAGTGACGTTCGGGATCAAGAGGACGACGGGCCTGCCCTCCCGCGTCAGCAGCTTGACCTTGACGGTGTACTCACCGGAACTCATGCGGCTGGCCGACACCACGGTGACGCCGGTCGACCGTGCGCCAGGAGGGTGGTCCTGCCGGATGTTCCACGGGATGACCCCCGTGACGCACGACGGCACCCACATGGTCTGCACATCCGGTTACAGCGGGCCGCCGCCTGCCAAGGAATGGCACTGGAAGGTGAACATCGCGGCTCCCGCGGAGCTGCCGGCCGGCACCAGGAGCGCCAACGGCTGGGCGTCCTTGCGGCTGCACCCCGCCGGCCGCAGCTCCGGCACCTGGTGGGACTCACACGCGATGACCCTGGAAGCCCGTACGCCGGTCGCCTCGCCGGCATCCTGACGGCACCCGCCCCGGCACCTCCGTGCCGGGGTGCGGCCGCGTCCCGGTCAGCGATGCCGTCTGTTCCGGGGGTTCTGGTGAGACTTGCCGGGAGTCCTGACCTTCAGGGACATGGTCGTCCAGACGGACCGCCCGCGGTAGCTGAAGTGGAACGCGGCTCCCTGGTTGTAGGGAGTGGTGGCCAGTGTGGTTCCGGCCCGTGTGCCGCGTACGACCTTCATCCTCAGCTGCCAGGCCGCCGTTCCGCCGGCGCGGGCGACCCGCCCGTGACGGTCGGAGAAGCAGCGCAGGATCGTGCTCTCGTACGGAACGCCCTTCCGGTACGCGTCGCCCTTGCAGGCCCAGCCGCCCGGCGCACCGTGGAGCGGGGTCAGCTTGGTGTCCGTGAAGCGGGTGCCGTAGGGGGCCCAGATCTCCATGTACATGCGCCCGTCGTTGCGCATGCTCTTCCTGCCGGTGTTGCGGAGCCGGATGCGCGCCAGGCCCGCGCGCCCGGGCGCGATGAAGACGGGCCGTTTCTGCGGGGCGTCGACCAGCACGGGATGCGGTTTCCCGGCGGCCGCCGCCGGGTGCACGCCCATGACCGCCGCCGAGCCCGCCAGTACGGCCGCGGCGCACCACGTTCCGACCAGGCGGGCCGCGCCTCGACGCCCCGAACCGGCAGCTCTCATGGTCCCGGTGGCCGGTCCCTGTCCATCCGTCATGACGAACGGCCTTTCCGTTGCCCTCGGTGGGCCATGGCGGCAGCTCCGCCACCATTCGACCCGACTGGATATGCGGTATCCAACCTCTTGAAGGCCGAAATAGGCAGGAAAAGCGGACATGACGGCAGCGCCACTAACCCGTTCGGCCCCGTTCAAGGACTCTTCACACACCGCCCACCAGTGCGGAACCCGAGCAAATGGGCCTCTAATTGAAGGAAATGCAATGTTTATGACGATTCGTCACTTTTGTTGCGGTATACGTGAGTCGTTGCTGCCGTAGGACCCAGCCGTGAGCGACACGGGGTGGCGGCAGCCTTCCAGGACGGCCCAAGTGCTGCCCACCCTCACCTTGGAGAAAGGAAAAACAGTCGCATGACTGAGTCTGCTGAGATCACCGGAAGCGGGAGCGACCGCCGCGGGTTCATGAAGGGAGCGGCGGTCACCGCCGCAGCGGTCGGCGCCGGAGCTCTGGCACCAGGTGCCGCCCAGGCCGCGGAGGCGGAGCGGATCGCCGCTCTGCAGCCCGCGTTCCCGTTCGCGCTGCCCCCCGTCGGCGTGGACATCCCGTGCAGCTGCTACGCCTCCAACGTGCCACTGCAGATCAACACCGGGGTCGTCAACCTCGACTTCAAGGGCGGCATCGACATCTGCGTCCGTACGAGCAACGAGACGGGTCTCGTCCTGGAGGTCATCGGCCACAAGGTGGTCGCGGACACCCCCACCCAGACGGTCACCATCGAGCAGTCGGACACCACGATCACACCGCTGAGCCTGCTGCAGATGAACCCCGGCAACCCGACCGGGGTCCCGCCGACCCCGCCCTTCCCGGAGATGATCATCAAGCTGCTCTTCAAGCTCACGGTCGCCCCGAAGGACGGCAGCCCGCCGCTGGTCCTGTCCACCGACCCGAACCACCCGGCCACGCTCAGCTCGGGCCTGCTCAAGGCGTTCCCGCCCGCCAACCAGGGCTACACGCTCGGCGGCAACGTGCCGCTCCTCGACCAGAACGGCAACCAGGCCGGCCAGCTGCAGGGCTTCCCGGTCACGGTCAACCAGAGCGCCTGAGAGACGTCGGACGCCGAACCGCGCCCCGCCACCTGCCAGGTGGCGGGGCGCGGCGCGCTGGTACGACGCCCCGGACGAAGGCCCCGCCTCAGGCCGCAGGCTGGAAGGCCTCGCCGAACACGGCCTTCATCAGATAGGGACCGGCCTCATTCTGGAAGTCCACCTGCGGGGCGAAGACCCGTACGGTTCCCTCCAGCACCAGCAGGGACAGCAGGGGGAACACGAACTCCGGTGCGGCGTACAGGTCGTGGCGGCGCTGGATGTCGAACAGCGAGGCGCCGAACGTCACCAGGTCGAAGTCGGCCGCGGACACCCCGCTGTTCGCCCGTACCAGCGCGGTGAGTTCGCGGGTGAAGCCGTCCGTGTCGGCCTGCGGCCCGGCGGTCGCCGTGGACAGGACGATCTGGGCGCAGGCCTCCCCGTCCCCGACCGACATCTGCAGGAAGAACCAGGCGAACTTGACGCGTGTCCACTCGTTCAGGCGCACGGTGAAGCCGGCGTCCACCAGTACCACGTCGCCGTCCGGCAGGAAGTAGAGGTTGCCGGGGTGCAGGTCGCAGTGGACCAGCCCGTCGATGAAGAGCATCCGGTAGATCCCGCGCAGCGTCGACAGCACCGCCCGCTCGCGGACGCCGTCCGGGAACTCGTCGGGCTCACGGCGCCGCAGGCCCTCCATGAACTCCATGACAAGGACGCTGTCGTGGCTCAGTTCCCGGTGTACGGCGGGCACCCGGAGACCGGATTCCTGCGCCATGTTCTCCTTGAACTCCTCCAGGAAGCGCGCCTCCCTGAGGAAGTCCAGTTGGCCGTGGACCGCCTGCGCCATCTGGTCGACGACGGCGACGGCCGGGAGACCGCGCATCTGCGGCAGCCGGGCCACCAGCCGGGTGCCCCTGCGCATGAGTTCCAGGTCCACCGCCAGCTGTCGGGCGACTCCGGGGCGTCGCAGCTTCACCGCGACCCTGCGGCCGTCGGAGGTGGTCGCACGGTAGACGCAGGCGATGCTGCCGGCGGCGACCGGGCGGGCGGTCCCGTCGGTCCCCCGGTCCAGTACGAGGCCCCTGTCCCGCAGTTCGCCGGACACAGTCGTCAGCGGCACGGGCCGAACGCCGTCATGCAGGCGGCCGAGTACGGCGCACACGCGTGGCGGCAGCACGTCCGCCCGGGTGGCCAGCAGCTGGGCGGCCTTGATGAAGGCGGGTCCGAGCCGGGTGACCAGATCGATCAGCCAGCGGTCCCGGCGGGTACGAAGGTCGCGGCGCAGGACCCCGATCGCCGTCTGCCCGGCGAATACCACGGCGCTACGCAGAAGGACCAGCAGGAGGACCGCCGCGCGCCCCGCGAGCGCTCGGCGCGGAACGGTGGCGACCGGGTCCGCGTGCGGCAGGACGGTGTCGGCATTCATCGATGACTCCGAGGGCTACGGGGGCTACGGGGGCTACGAGAGGACTTCGAGATGGCTCCTGGGCGGGGCGGCCGGGTGTCAGTCCCCGCTTCCCGCCGGGACCTTGATCTGTGACGGCGTCAGGTCCAGCGACGACGCCTCGTCGGGCGAGAGCGCCGCCGACCCCGCCCTGCGCGTGCGCACCCGGTCGCGCCAGACGATCACGGCCAGCGACAGGGCGAACAGGACGGTCATCGGCATCGCGAGGACCATCATGGTGAGCGGGTCGCCCGTGGGGGTGGCGAGGGCTGAGAACACGAAGATCAGCAGGACGAGGGTCCGCCAGCGGGCCAGCAGGCTTCCGGCGCTCACCACACCCGCGAAGTTGAGCAGCACCAGCAGCAGCGGCATCTCGAAGGAGAGGCCGAACACGAGGATCATCCTGATGAAGAACTCCAGGAACTGATCGCCCTGGAGAAAGTTACTGAAGGAACCCGGCGTGAAACCGAGCAGGATCCGCAGGGCCTGCGGGAACACCCAGTAGGCCAGCCCGGCCCCGGACAGGAACAGCGGCACGGCGCCTGCGACGAAACCGAGCGTGTAGCGTTTCTCGTGGCGGTGCAGCCCCGGCGCCGCGAAAGCCCACAGCTGGTATGACCACAACGGGCTGGAGATCACCACTCCCGCGGCCAGGGCCACCTTGAATGTGAAGGTCAGTGGGGCCATCACGCCCTGCAGCACCATCAGCCCGTTGGGGCAGGCGGGTGTCGCGGGGGCGATCCCGTGCAATCCGGGGATGTGGCAGCTGGGACCGGTGAGTTCGGTGATCAGCCAGGGGTGCAGATACCAGCCGGCCACCGTGCCGAGGAACACGAAGAGCAGGGCCTTCGCCAAGCGGTTGCGCAGCTCGCGCAGATGCTCGCGAAAGGGCATCCGGCGGCCGCCCGGGAAGGCCGGGGTCCGGGGGTTGTCGAGTCGGGTCGTGTCCACGGGGACGGAACTCCTCATGCGTGAGCGAAGAGATCAGCGGTCGTGCGTCCGTACACCCTCGCCGTTCTCCGGCGCGGAGCCTTCCGCAGCGGACATCCGCGACGCCGGCACCCCCGCCGCGGCCGCCGGTGACGCTTGCGTGACGGGCCCCTGTGGCGCCGCAGCCGATGTGTCCCGTGCCGGCGGCGAGGTCCGCTCATACGGGATGGGCGCGCTGAACGGGTCCGCCCCCTCGTCCATGCCCATCTCGGCGGCCGAGGGGAACGGCACGTGCTCCGGCCAGCCCTCGGGCTTGGGACCCGGCTGCCACTGCGGCTTCGGCGGGTCCCAGGGCCTGTCGTCCTCCAGCAGGTGCTTCGCGACGAACGCCCGCGGGTTGAGGTCGCGCAGGCGCAGATCCCGGTACTCGGGACCCAGCTCCTGCCGTACCCCGTCGGTGGCACCGCGCAGCACCGTACGCAGCCTGCGCAGGCCACGGGCCGCTTCCCCGACGGCCTTGGGCAGCCTGTCGGGGCCGTAGAGGAACAGCGCGATCAGAGCGAGAGCGACCAGGGTGAACGGGCTCAGGTTGAACACCATCACTCCAAGAGGAACATCGAGGTCGCTGGATTCCGTCGCACACCCATCATGACGACAATTGCATGCCACATATCACCACATATCGCCATAAACGCGCGCCATACGGCTGGGATTCACTCGTTGAGGCCCTTGCCCTCGCTGCGCATCCACCGGTCGCGGACCGAACCCGACTCTTGTGAAGTCGTCACCCAAGGCGTTACCGGGTCAACTCGACGCCTGGACGGGCATCCCGATCCGGTGAACTCGCAGAGGTCTCCATGCCGGCCGCAGGTCTGCCGATCCCTGATGAACGTCGGCTTCCCGTCTGGCCAGGGCTCTTGGTGACCTGCGGCGATACGGATCCGGCCGTAGGTCCGTCCGTGCTTCCTGCCGGGGGCGCAGCCTTGGTGGCGTGCTCGTGCCTCCTTGTCGGGACGCAGGGGGGGTTCCTATGGTCCGGCGCATGAGCATCCCCACTGAGCCGATCGGCAGCATCCCCCGCCCTCGCGCCCTGCAACAGGCTCTCGGTGAGCACGCCCAAGGCTGGCTGGACGACAAAGAACTGACAGTGCTTCAGGAGCAGGCGGCGGCGGACACGCTCGCCCGCCTCGAGGCGCTGGACTGCCCCGTCCTGGTCGACGGCGAGCAGGCCAAGCCCAGCTTCGCCACCTACCCGATCGCCGGCCTGGCCACCCTCGCACCGCATGGCGCCGTCATCCCGTTCGCCGACGGCCACGTCCGGCAGCTGCCACACCTGACCGAGGGGCCGTTCCGCTACCAGGTCCACGCGGAGTCGTATCTGCGCGGCGCCCGGCGGCACACCGACCGCCCCCTCAAGCAGGCGGTCATCGCGCCCTCGGCGCTCAGCCTGCTCTACCCGGCCGAGCCCCTCGCGGGGTACTCCCGCGAGGAGTTCCTGCGCGACCTGGCCGACGAGGCGGAGGCCGACATCCGCGGCTGCCTGGACGCGGGCGCGCACGTCGTCCAGCTCGACTTCACGGAGGGCCGCCTCTCACTCAAGCTCGACCCGAGTGGCGCGCTCCTCGACGACTTCATCGCCCTCAACAACGAGGTGCTCGGCCGGTTCGGCGAGGCGGAGCGGGCCCGCCTCGGTGTGCACACCTGCCCCGGCGGCGACCACGACTCCACCCACAGCCTGGACGTCGACTACGCCGGACTGCTGCCCAAGCTCTTCCAGCTGCAGGTGGGCAACTTCTACGTCCAGCTGGCCAGCGAGGCGGATCCCGAGCGGGTCCTGAGTACCATCGCCGACCA
This sequence comes from Streptomyces sp. NPDC052101, assembly GCF_040680235.1. Lineage (NCBI taxonomy): Bacteria > Bacillati > Actinomycetota > Actinomycetes > Kitasatosporales > Streptomycetaceae > Streptomyces > Streptomyces sp. NPDC052101. The sequence continues at coordinate 25,590 of NZ_JBFAWH010000024.1, read as the reverse complement.
ACTGCGCCCCGGCATGCGGGTGTTCGTCGGTGTGACCGACCCCATCGATCCCAGGGTGGAAACCCCGGAGGAGGTGAGCGACCGGGTGCTGCTCGCGGCCCGCCACATCCCGGTGGACCAACTGGGCACCTGCGACGACTGCGGCTTCTCGCCGTTCGCCGACGACACGTCCACCTCGCGCGACCTGGCCTTCGCCAAGATCGAGGCACGCGTACGGGGAACCGCCCTGGCCTCCCAGGCGCTGGGCGCTCCGCTGGACGTGCGGTAGGCCGACTGCGGGGCGGGCGGTGCGGGCGGCAGTCCCGTCGCGATTCGTCCGGTCGGGCGGAATGATCGCCGCACCGGAGCCGGTACGGGGAGTCGCCGTATGCCCGCCCCTTAGATTCCGGGGCATGAGATCAGCAGATCACGCATCTGCGGGCCGTCGCGACTTCCTCAACTCCGCCGGGGCTGCCGCGCGCCGGACAGGAAATCCGAACAGGAAATCCGGTGCAACAGCACGGCGCGCGGGGTGGTGCCGCGCACCCTCGCCGGATCGGGCACCGTCGACATCGACTGCTCGATCCGGCTGCGCGTCGAGGCCGACCCGGGCGACCGCGCCGGCAGGTCGTGGCGGCTGCGGGTGCTGGAGCACCGGATGCAGGGCGACAGCGCCCGGTGCACCTCACCGTCCAGGTGGAACACGTGCTGCCGGGCCTGCTGGACCGGATCGGCCCCCGCCTCCTGGACCTGGGCTCCACAGGGCCGGTCACCCTCACCACCACCGAACCCCTGGTCCTGGAGGACGACAACCTCACCAGCTGGAAGCTGAACCGCCATACCCTTGCCTCGCGGCAGCCGGTGGGCCTGGAACTCGCCGGCATGCCAGGGGTGACCGTCGCCACCATCGAGCCGTTCACCGTACTGGCCGAGCACTCCGCGCAGTCCTGACGCGAGCGCCCCAGGGGGGCGCGCCACTGTGGAGAGCGGTTTCGGCCATGCCACGAGGAGCAGGATGACGGTGCGTCAGAACCGCCTCGGCGCGTCAGAACCGCCTCGGCTTCTGCTCGTCCGACTGAAGGAGCCCTGTATGCCGCACATCGACGTCGGCAACGACCTGCCCGGGATCGTGTCGCTCTTCGCCTTCCGGCCCGAGACGGCCGCTCCGCTGAGCGAGCTGGCCGAGGTCCTGCTGCGCGGCCCCAACTCCCTGAGCCGGGGCGAGCGGGAGCTGATCGCCGCACGGGTCTCCCACCTCAACAGCTGCTCCTTCTGCACCAACTCCCATGCCGCGTTCGCCGCCGCCCAACTGGACCAGGGCATGCCCCTGGTCGACCAGGTCCGCACCGACCCGGCCACGGCGCCCGTCTCCGACAAGCTCAAGGCCCTGCTCGCCGTCGCCGACGCGGTCCAGGAAGGAGGGCGCGCGGTCACCCGCGAGCACGTCAAGACCGCGCGTGCCGCCGGGGCAACGGACACGGAGATCCACGACACCGTCCTGATCGCGGCAGCGTTCTGCATGTACAACCGCTATGTCGACGCCCTCGCCACCACCGTCCCCGACCAGCACGCCGTGTACACCGAGATGGCGGATCACATCACCACCCACGGCTACCGCGACGTCGTGCCCCTCCAGCCCTGACGGCCCCCTATTTCTGCCACATTTCTGCCACGCCCTCCTCGGCCCAGAACCCGTTCAGAGCCGCGGCGAGGGCATCGGGGTTGTCGTGGTGCGGCAGATGTCCGGCCCCGGGGACGACACTGTGGCGCGCACCGAGTTGCCGGGCCAGTTCCCGGGTGCGGTCCGCCGGAACCAGCGGGTCCTGCGCACCGCCCACCACCAGGATCCGAATGCCCTCGGCGCGCAGCCCGGCGACGAGATCCGGTGCGGCGGCGGCCGACGCCAGGTGCCTCAGGCTCATCGGGTGGCTGCGTGCCAGCCGCTGCCGGATCACGGCACGGCGCTCGTCGGTCATGGTGCCGCCGCGGTGCTGCCGCGCCACCAGCCGCTCCCAGTCGGCGGACTGGGCGTCACCGGCCGTCATGGGCCCGTCCCAGCAGGGGGCGACGAGGGTGAGGCTGCGACACGTCGACGGTGCGAACCTCTTCCGGGAGCCGGCCTGGACCACGGCGGTGGCCGCCACCACGGCGCCGGCACCGTGACCGACCAGGTGGACGGGCTTACGGGCACACGCCGCCGTCATCGCGACGGCCATGTCGGTGGCCAGCGCGTCGATACCGTACGCGGCAGGGTCGTCGAGGCCAGGGGTCTCGTTCTGGCCGCGCAGGTCCACGGCGAAGAGCCGGTGTCCCGCTTCGGCCAGGCGATGCATCAGCGGCAGGAAGTCCTCCTTGGCGCCCCCTGCTCCGGACACCAGCGCCGCTCTGCTGCCGTTCCAGTGAGGGCCGGACGGACCCGGACGGCGGATCTCGACGCCTGCGAGCGGACCGTGCGGAGCGGGCATCAGCAGGGGGATGACCGTCCGGGCGTCCGCCTCCCGGCCGGCGGACTGCTTGCCATCAGGATCAGGTGTACCGCGCATAGGTGCCCTCCTTCGGGTTCATGACGGTGTGGGTTCAGGGGCGCAGGATCCGGCATCCCACCAGCCCCGTCCGCCCCGACTGCTCGTCGATGTGGCACAGAAGTTGGGCCAGGTGCTCCAGCCAGCGGGCATGTGTGAGGGGTCCCGCCGGCACCGCCTCGAAGCCCAGCGCCTCCACCCAGGCGCACACCAGTCGCTGTGCCGACGGATCGTCCACGGCGACGGGTACGCTCGGTCGGCGCCACTCCCCCAAGGGCGCGGGCCCAAGTCGTCCGAGGGCCTTGGCCGAGACCGTGTTGAGCGCCTTCGCCACACGCGTCCGGGGAAGGCGCCGGGCCAGCAGCTCCGCCTCGCTCGGCCCCCAGGGCCCGCGCGGTGCCGGCATGGCCCGCCGGGTCATCTCAGGGTTGGACAGCTCCAGTACCACCTTGCCGGCCAGCGCTGGTTCCAACTGCTCCGCCACCTGCCGCAGCGGCTCGCCCGGCGGCACCGCGAGCACCACCAGCTCGGCTGCCGCCGCGGCTTCCCCGGGCGCCAGCTGCACCACTTCCGGCGGCACACCAGGCCGTCTGCGGCGATGCTCGCGCACCCCGGCCAGGACCTGAAGGCCCTGCCGGCGCGCGGCGTGCAGCAGAGCGGACCCCATGCGTCCGCAGCCCACCACGGCGGTCCGAGCGGGCAGCGGCGAGGCCGCGGAGGTGTCGCGACGGGGGCGGGAGTCCGGTTCAGACACTCCGGTCCACCGCCAGGGCGGGTTCCCGCTCGTAGGGGCGCAGCGCCTCGGCGAGTTCCCCGGGTACGTCGATCGGCTCCATCCCCTCGGCGGTACGCCGCATACAGCCGATGGTCTGCTCTCCCCGGGCCACCAGCTGAGCCGTCCTGTCCTGCAGCCGGTAGTAGTCGAAGAGCATGGTGACCTTGTTCGACTCGCGTGCGCCGAGCGACATCCGTACCTCCACCTCCTCGGCGGCGTACAGCTCGGCCAGGAAGTCGCAGCGGCTGGACAGGGTGACCATGGCGAAGTCCTCGCGCAGAGCCCTGAACACTCCCGGTGCCCGCTCGGCCAGGAAGCGCTCGCGGCAATGCCCCTGCCACAGGAAGTAGTTACTGAAGTACACGTTCCCGACGAGGTTCGTCTCTTCCAGCATCACCAGATGCCGGTGGTTGTACGTCGTGCGCTGCCACATGTGTGCCTCCCGATCCTGCCATCACGGCCACGGCGATCACCGGGCCCGGTCCGTCGCCGGTGCCCGACTCCGGCTCCTGAGCGCCCTCGGGCGCCAGATGGCCCGGGACCACCGTGGTCGCGATGAGCGAGCGCCCGCTGCGGAAACGGACCCAGCCGTCCTCGAAGACCCCGTCCACGGTCACCGGCGCGGTGGGGCCGCACCCCGCCTTGCTGCCGCACTCGGCCACCGCCCACAGCCGTGCCGCGAGGGCGTGGTCCGGTTCGTCCAGCGCCAGGCGCAGCTGCGTCCACAGGCTCTCGTTCGAGGCGCCCAGCGCCGAGCGCACCCCGTCCGCCTCGCCGGGCTCGATCCGCTGCCAGTCCACGGCGACACCGGCCGGGCCCGTGGCGGTCAGGGTCAGCCGACCGCAGTGGCTGCGCGAAGTCCCGTGCGGTGGCCGCACCGGAGGGACGGTACGTTCCCGCGGTGCGCCCGACTCGATGCCGAGCGTCAGGGCGGGTTCCAGGCCGAGCGCCAGCGCGCCCCGTTCCAGGTGCACCGCGAACAACGGCCGGGTCCAGCGCTCACGGCGCGGCAGCCGGCCCACGTCCAGCAGCCGCAGCCGGCGCCAGCGGACCAGGACCCGTCCGCCCTCGTCCACGGCCTCGACGTCCCATTCGTACGCGCCCCCCTCGGACCAGCGCTCACGGGCGTGCACGGTGACGTCACCGTCCGCCAGGCCCTGTCCGGCGACCTGGAACTCCTCGCAGCCCACGGGCAGCACCCGCCGGCCCGGGACACAGGCCTGCAACGCGTGGATGGTCACGTCATTGCGCCCGGGGCTGCCGAGGAGCAGGCCCTGGGCCAGCCCTCCGGCGAACCAGCCCCCCTCGACGGCCGGGACCAGCCGGGCCCTGACCTGCCGGGCCCGCAGGCCGTGGAGCCGGTCGACCCGCTGGAAGCGGCCGGTGTGGAAGTAGAGCGGCCCATAGAGGTCCGAGGCCGGGACCTCGGGGTCGTCGCCGGTCACCGGCGGCAGGGACGGCGCCTCGCCCGCCGGCTCCGCATCGCCGTCGCCGTCCGGCAGCGGGAACACGGCGCGGAAGTGGTCCGCCCGGAACGCCGTCTCTTCGCTGCGCAGGGCCACGGTGACGGCGCCGTCCCCGGCGAGCGCGCACAGGCGCAGGGTGCGGGTGCCACCGGCCGCCGACGTGACGGGACGGTCGAACGTCACTTCACGACAGCGGCGCAGCGGCCGGCCGGCCAGTACGGAGGCTGCCTGGGCCATCGCCTCCAGGCCTACGACGGCGGGCAGCACCGGCAGCCCGTCGACGCGGTGGTCGCGCAGATACGGGTCGGTGTCCTCGGTCATCGCGTTGTCCACGACGAGTTCCACGCCCGGGTAGTGGATGCGCGGACGCGTCAGGAACCGGGCGGCGGCGCCGAACGCGTCCGCGGGCAGCGGGCGCGGCGGCAGTCCCATGCGCCCGTGCACGGTCACCGCCGTGGGCAGGCCCGGAGCGGCGGCCAGCCGCAACAACAGGTCCAGGCCCTGCTCGACGGGGATCGGCGTGACGTCGTTGCGGGCCAACTGGTCCAGCACGCTGAGCCGTTCGCCCATGCCCACGTCGGCCCACACCGACCAATCGATCACCAGGGTGCGGCATCCGGGCAGGTCACAAGCCTCGTCCTGGAGCATCTCGCGCAGCCGGCCGTTGGCGAGCGCGTAGTGGCACTCGCCGGCCAGCCCGTAGCGGCCGATCACCGAGCCGAATCCGATGAGCAGGCGCAGCCGGTCACGGTTCACCGCGGCCAGCAGATGGGCCAGCCCCGTCGTCTTCGGTGCCAGGTGCGCCCGTACGTCGGTTTCGGTGAGGTCGTCGAAGCGCCGCGGCTGGTTGATCCCGGCGGCGTGCAGCACAGCGGTGACCGGGCCCAGTTCGCGCTCCGCCTCGGCGACCGCGTGCGCGGTGGCGCGCGGGTCGGTGATGTCCGCCTGCTGATAGCGAGCCGTGGCGCCGAGTTCGGCGAGCCGTTCCAGGTTCCGCCGCAGCTCGGCATCCCGGGCCGGATCACCGCGGCCGAGCAGGGCGAGCGAGACACCCGTCGTACGGGCGAACGCGGCGGCGGCCTCGAAGCCCAGGCCCTTGCCGCCGCCGCTGACCAGGAGTACGTCCCCCGGGCCGAGCACGGGTTCGGCGACGGCGTCCGGTTCGGGGAGGGGCATGGCGACCGGCTCGGCACAGGTGCCGTCCTCGCGCACCACCAGTTCCCGCAGGATCCCGGGCTCGGCGCCCGCGACGGCAGCGGCAGCCGCCAGGCCCTTCTCGGTCGGCTGGACCCGGAGCACGGTGATGCCGAGCCGCGGGTGTTCCTGGTGCAGGCTGCCCGCGAAGCCGGACAGGCCCGAACCATGGGTGACCAGGACCAGCCGGCCGCCACCGGCGATGGCCGAGCGGGTGGCGCCAAGGAGCCCGACGAGCCCTTCCGGCGCCTCCGCGTCAGGGACGTACAGCAGTTCGGCCTGGCCCGTCGGCTCGCCGCCCGGCAGCCAAAGGGTGTCGGCGCCGGGCGCCGCTCCGTCCGGTGCCGCGACGGTGACCCGGCCCGGGCGGTCGGCGGGGTCCGGGGCGGGCGGTGCGACGGGACGCAGTTCCTCGGCGAAGCAGCGGATCCAGGGCGCGACCCCCGGGACGATCGCGTCGGGCCCGTCGCCGCTGCCGGCTCCGGGGAGCGCGAGCACCACCTCGGCGATCTCGGCGAGCGTCGCATCCGCCATGGTCAGCGGCGCGGCCGGGGGCTCACGACCCGCCGCCTGGGCGGCCTCGGCGACCAGCTGTGTGACCTTCAACGACGACAGGTGGAGGTCGCTGAGCAGCCGCTGATCCGACGTGAGCGCCGCCGCGTCGAATTCCGTGGCCCGGGCGACGACGCGCAGGACGATGTCGGCGATGTCCTGCCCGGACAGGTGGACGACGGACTCGTCAGGGCCGGCGGGCGCGAACGGCTCGGTGGGGACAGCCCGTTCGACATGTACGGAGGTGGACGGCTGGGCCGGTACGGGCGGTTCGCCGGGTACGGCCGGTTCGACAGCAGGCCCGACCGGCGCGGCATGCTCGGCAGGTACGGACGCGAACGGCTGGGCGGACGCGAACGGCTGGGCGGGTACGGTCCGCTCGCCGAGTGCAGCTGAGGCGGCCGGCGTGGTGCCGGGACCGGGTGTGGGCCGGGCGCAGGGGTTGCTGATGAACACCCGCTCCCGCCATGGGTCCACGGGGCGGCTCTCACGGCCCTCGAAAAGCCCCTCGGCCGAGGCGAGCGCACCGCAGGCGAAGAGTGCGGCCGCCGTCTGCGCACGCGGCCCTGCCCCCGGCGCCCCGACGTCCAGGGACACCGTGGGCACGCCGCTGGGGGCGGCGAGCGCCGCGAGGGCTCGGCCGGGGCCGGTCTCGCAGAACAGATCCGTCCGGTCGGCGGCCGCGCGGACCGCCTCCCAGAACCGCACCGGTGCTGTCATCTGCGCACACAGCAAATCCTGCAGCTCCGTTCCCCCGGCACGGCAGACGCCGCCGGTCACGCCGGAGAGCAGCGTGCCGCGGGGCACCGCGCATCCGGTGGCGCGGACCAGGGGAGCGAACTTCTGAGCCGCGGCCGCGACGGCGGGCGAGTGGAAGGCGTGCGCCACTGGCAGCGGCTGCGCGTCGATGCCGCGCTCGGCCGCGCGCCGGGCCAGCGTGGCCAGTTCGTCAGCCGGCCCGGCGACCACGTGGGCGAGTGGCCCGTTGTACGCGGCGACCACGAGCGAGGTGCCCCGGCACAGCTCCTCGGCAGCAGCGGCGTCGACGGTGAGCGCCAGCATCCCCGTACCGGGAGCACACAGCTCGGCCATCGTCCGGCCGCGCCGGTCCACCAGTTCCAGGCTCTCGTGCGCGCTCAGACAGCCCGCCCAGACGAGCGCGGCGTACTCGCCCAGGCTGTGCCCGAGCGCCGCCTCGGCCCGTACGCCCAGCTTCTGAAGCCACCGCAGGCCCGTCAGCGAGGCCCGGTGGACGACCGACTGAGCGGCGGCCGTGTCGGCGACCGGGCGGGGTCCGTGGGCGAGGGGAAGCATGCTCGCCCCGTCCTCGGCCAGGTCGGCGCCGATCGCACCCGGGCCGACGGGCAGCGGGGCTCCCTGGCCCGGGAACAGCAGGGTGACCCGGCCCGGGCAGCCGTTCCCCGCCCATGCACCGAGGCGCCGGGCCAGTGTGCCCGGCGCTGCCTCGGCGAGGGCGGCCGCGGCGGCCTCGGCGCGCCGGGCGAGCTGCTCGGGGGAGTCGGCGATCAGGGCGGCGCGGACCGGGCCGGGGTGGGGTGCGCGGCCCCAGGCACAGGCGAGGTCGTGGAGTTCGGCGTCACACAGCCGCGGGGCCAGCCGTGCCAGGCGTCTCAGCCGGTCCGACAGTTCCTCGGGGCTGTCGGAGCTGAACAGGATCAGCTCCTGCTCCGGGTCGGCCCGGCGGGGGCGGGGCGGAGCGGAGCGGACGGTGGCGCGCGCCCGCGGCCCCGGGTGCCGGGGCTCGCTGAGCACCACGTGGGTGTTGATGCCGCCGAACCCGAAGGCACTCACCCCGGCGACGCGCGGCCCGTGCTGCCACTCGGTCGCGTCGGCGAGGATCCGCAGCACCGCGCCCTCGCCGACGAGTTCGTCCCGCGGGCTGTCGCATCCCGTGGTCGGCGGCAGCACGCCACCGTGAACGCCCAAGCACGCCTTGATCAGCCCGGCCAGCCCGGCCGCGGCCTTGGTGTGGCCGATGTTGGCCTTGATCGATCCGAGCGCGGCCGGCCGCGGCGACCCGGCACGCAGAGCGCACAACGCCTGCAGCTCGATCGCGTCGCCCACCGCCGTACCGGTTCCGTGGCCCTCCAGCAGCCCCGTCGCGGCCGGGTCGACACCCGCGTGCGCGTAGGCCCGGCGCAGCGCCAGGAGTTGGCCCCGTCGGTCGGGGCGGGTGATGCCGCCCGCGCCGTCCGAGGAGATCCCCCACCCCCGGATCTCCGCGTAGGCGGGCATCCCCGCGGCGGCCGCGTCCCGGCTGCGCATCAGGGCGACGACCCCGCATCCTTCGCCGGGCAGGAACCCGGTGGCCTCCTTGTCGTAGATCCTCATGCGGTCCTCGGCCAGCGCGCCGAGCCGTGCGAACCCGACGAGTTCGAACGGGTCGAGGCTGATGTCCACGCCTCCGGCCAGCACCAGGTCGGCGCTGCCCTCGCGCAGCCGCCCGCAGGCCGTGGTCACGGCGAGCAGCGAGGAGGCGCAGGCACCGTCCACGGTGAATCCGCCGCCGTGGAAGTCGAACTGGTTGCAGATCCGGCCCGCGATGGTGTTGGCGAGGCCGCCGGCCAGGAACTCGTCGTCGGGTACGGGGAACGGCTCCAGGTAGCGCTGCGCGGTCCGGGCCAGCACCTTCTCACGCTGGCTCCCGGTGAGTCCTTCCTCCGACAGGACGGCGTCGAACACGGCCCGCACGTACGGCCAGCGCAACCGCATGGCGCGGGCGCGCGTGACCTCGCCGGTGAGTGTGTTGCCGATGACCACCGCGACACGGGCCCGGTCGAGGCCTGCGCCGCCGGGGACCCCGGCGTCCTCCAGCGCGCGAGCCGCGGTCTCCAGCGCGAGCCAGTGGGCGGGGTCCGTGGCACGGTACACCGCGCCGGGGACGCGGAAGGCACCCCGGTCGAAGTGCCAGCCCTCCAGCAGGGCGGCCCTGGTCCCGTAGATGCTGTCCGGGTCGCGGCGCGTGGGGTCGGCATAGTCCTCGACGGCGAGGCGTTCCGCGGGCAGGCGGCGGAACGCGCGACGCCGGCGCAGGACCAGGTCCCACAGCTGCGCGGGGTCGTCGGCATCGGGGTAGCGGCAGGCCATCCCCACGACGGCGATGCCGTCGCGGGAAGCCGTTCCGGCCTTCTCGGCCTTCTCGTGCGGGGACAACGGCAACTCTCCTCAAGCCACTCAGGACGCGTCGGCGACTGCGGCACCGGCGCCGGAAGCGGCTGTGGCACGGGCGTCCTGGGCGTCGGCCTGTCCGGTCTCCTGGCGCGGGGCCGGGATACTGCTGCCGCCGCGCGCCGAGAGGAAGGCCAGCAGTGCCGCGCGCAGCACGCAGGCGATGACCAGTGCGAAGAACAGGCCGAAGACGATGTGCAGTTGCACGAGCACGCCGTACGCCGTGGCGATGGTCGCGCCGAAGACGACCTGGTTGCGTCGACGCCACGGCGAGGTGCCCGGATCGGTGATCATGTAGTTGGTGAACAGCACGAAGGCCGTGCCGGTCATGGGCAGCAGGGCGCTGACGGTGGCGATGTCGGTGAACGCGCCCCGGAGCAGTGCCTGTGCCGCGAAGCCGCCCGCCCATCCGAGGATCAGCGGGAGTTTTCCGGTCAGCTTGCCGTTCAGCAGGGTGCCGAGAACCAGCACCACCGACGGCGGAACCGCACCCCACCAGCCGTTCAGCCACTCGGTGAACTCGTACGGCGGTGCGATGCCCACCCACGGGAACAGCAGCAGGACCGTGACGATGCCGAAGTTGCTGGGGTTGAGGACGTGCCGGGCCTTGCCCATCACCCGTACCCGGATCAGGTACTTGCTGGACACACCGACGACCGCGGCCAGCAGCGTCGGCCAGATGCGGCTGTTGGCGTACAGCAGCATCGCGCAGGCCAGGCCCCCGATGTATGCGGGCAGCAGGAAGTCGACGGCTTCGCCGAGCGGCCGCCGGTACCGGGCCGGGCGCCGTAGGCCCCATGCCTCGACCGTTTCCAGGAGCAGTTCGGTGAGCACCGCGGCCAGGACGGAGAACAGCGGGGTGGCATAGGCCTGTTCGAAGCCGAGGACGGTGTGGCCGAGCACGGTGGCGGCCGTGATGGACATCGCGAAGCGGCGCAACGCCTTGCTGCGCCGGCACGGAGCGCAGGGCTTGCCGGCGTCGACGGCGCAGGTGTGGTCAGTCGTCATGCGGGAACCTCCGCGATGGTTCCGTCAGCTGCCAGCACGAGGGTGTGCCAGCCCGGTGGGAGGGTTGCGGTGCGCTCATGCCGTACTCCGTGGAGGTCCCGCCAGGAGAGGTCCACGCGCAGGGGGCGGTCCGTCTTCTCTCCGCCCAGGCCGAAGTGCAGATCCGGGGCGGCGACTCCGCCGTGTCCGTTGGCGGGGTAGAGCTGTTGCTCGGTCACCTTTCCGTCGGGCAGGTGCAGCCGGGCGACGGCCCCGATGGCCGGGGTGGTGGCGTGCGGTGAGCCGGTGGGCAGCCGCAGGTGCAGCCCGAGGAAGGGGGCCGCCTCGGAGTGGTTCCGGTAGAACACCGACTGTCCCCACTGATTGGCCGCGACGAAGTCGAGCCGCCCGTCACCGGTGACGTCACCGACGGCGAATCCCCGGGTGACCGCGGTGGACGCGACCCCGGCTTCCTTGGCCAGGTTCACATAGCGGCCCTGGGGTGTCCGGACGAAGAAGGTGTTCGGGTCGTGGCCGGAGAGATCGTCCCCCGGTTCGACGTTGGGCCAGAGTTCGGGGTGTCGCAGGATCAGGTCGTTGGACATCGCCGCTTCCTGCAGCTGCGCCCAGCGAGCGGTCCTGCCCGCCAGGAATCCGGTGGCGTGCATCACCTGGGGATAGCCCGAGTTGTCGAAGTCGGCCGCGACGAGGTCCCAGGTCCAGCCGGAGCGGGAGAGCCCCATGCCCTCGCTGTGGTCGTCGTAGGGAGCCTCCCCCCCGTGCAGCAGGGGGCCCAGCCGGTCGCGGGGCACCGTGGGCCGGAAGACGAAGTTGCTCTCCAGGAGTGCATAGGGCTCGGTGATGTTACCCACCAGGATGGCCTGGGTTCCGCTGCGGTCCAGGTCGGCGAAGGCGACGCCCATGCCCTTGAACGAGCCGTTGCCCAGCTGCTTGGACTTCGGGGTGGTGAAGTGGCGGGTTCCCGTGGCCAGGCGGAACCTGGGGGCGCCGGGCCTGGACTCGTTGATCAGCAGCCGGCCGCGGCCGAAGTCGTTCGCCTGGTACAGGTCCGGCAGTCCGTCGCCGTCCAGGTCCTGGGCGCCGAGAGCCAGCGTCCAGCCGTACGGGGGCTTCGGTCCGAAGGCGTCGGGGACCTCGGCGAAGCGGGCCTCGGGATTCCGGCCCGAACGGCCGCCGGTGAACCGGAAGTAGCGCAGTGTGCCGCCGTTCAGCGCGTGGGACATCGACGACGGCATCTGGAGTTCGGATTGCCTGGCGGTGGGGTCCAGTACCCGGGCCCCGTCCTTGAAGTAGTTACCCACGACGAGGTCGAGGTGCCCGTTGCCCTCGAAGTCGCCCAGGGTCATCGCGTTGGTGTTCCACACCGGGTGGCCGGGAACCAGTTCCCGCGGCACGAAGGCAGTCCGGGAGGGGGCACCGCCGGACCTGCGCAGGAAGAGCACGGGCGAGCGGCCCCAGTAGTAGACCACCAGGTCCTGCCGGCCGTCCTGGTTCAGGTCCGCCGGCATACAGCCCATCGGGGCCGCGTACGACGGCATGTACAGGCCCTTCGCCTCAAGGGTGAAGGGGCGGTACCGCTTCCCGGTACCGGGTGCCGGCTCGACGGTGACCGTGTCGGTGCGCGGGTCGACCAGGCACACGTCGTGCGAGACCGTACCGCCGTCCGCGGCGAACAGCCCGGCGCCGGCTCCGACCGAGGAGATCCACGACCGGATGTGGTGGAAGGCCGGCGCCACCGGCCGCACCCGGCGCTCGCCCGGTCGGTCGGAGGCGTTCAGCGCGTGTGCGGTGAAGTGGAAAGGCGCCGCCGCCGCTGCCCGGTCGGCCGCGGACACCGTGTCCGGCAGAGCCAGCGAGAAGGCGGTGAGACAGCAGCAGAGCGCCGCGGCCTTGGCGGCATGCGCCCTCAGAAAACGGGCGGGGGAGTTCATCGGCTCCTCCGGGAGCGGGGCGCGGCCTCAGCGGCCTCGGTGGACCCGGAACCCTGAGCGGGCTGCTGCGCGGGGGCGCCAGCCGGGTCAAAGCCGTGGTGGGCCGCCCACAGCCGCCTGATCCCGGCCCGCCATTCCTCGTAGTGCTGTGGCGTACGAGGGTGGGGGCCCAGGTCCGCGTGTGCGATGTCGGTCCAGTCGGCCGCGGTCTGCGCCGGCACCCCGGCGAGGACCAGGGCCCCATGGCCGCAGTGCTCGGGCAGGGGCGTACGGGCGCGCAGCCGGGCCCCGCAGGCGAAGGCGGCTCCCTGGGCGAGGTGGGCCCGGTAGCCGTCCGCCGCCTCGACCAGTGCGCGCAGTTCACCCTGGTCCGCGCCCCCTGCGTACACGGCCGCGAGGCCGATTCCGCTCCACAGGTCCGCTCGCCGCCACCGGGGGAACTCGGCCACCCGCAGGCCCAGTGCCTCGGGGTCGGCGCATTCGTGGAACCACAGGCACCGCCCTAGCCCCTGGTCCCGTACGGCACGCTGCCACGGGTCGAGACCTCGCTCGATCCGCTGCTTGGCCACGACCCGGTCCGAGTCGAAGAACGCCTGGTAGAAGCCGAATCCGTCCCAGGCGAGCCAGCGCAGCAGGGGATCGCCGGCACGCAGTGCGCGCCAGGGGCTCAGTCGCAGTTTGCCGAACGCCCAGCCGGCACCCACATGGATCAGATGCGGATAGTCGGTACCGGCTCCCTCAATGAGTTGCCGCAGTCTGCGTCCACGGGAAAGCGTGAGCACATCGAGCAGCGCACAGCCCATGCCCGCGCCTTCGAAGGCAAACCCTCGGAATTCTTCGGGGACACCACCGAGTACCGTGCCGAGCGCATCCGCGTTTCGGGCGTCCACCGAGTGATTGAATCCCTCGAGAAAAGCCCTTCCGGAATCCTCCAACCGCTGCCGGGCCGGACCCGGACGGAGCCTGAATCGGCGTGCTCCGAAATCGACTTGCCGCATGTCCTGCTGCAGCAACCGGGCAGCACGTGAACGCAGACCCCCGCAGTCGACTGCCGATGTTCCGGCGCCTCGAACCAAGAACGGCACTATTGCTTCCCCTCCAGCGCGTCATCTATATGCGACTAATACCCTCGGGGCAACTCGGCGTTTTCTTGATCCACCGAAAGAGTGCATCTGACCGGCCCTGCATCCAACAGGTGAACCCCATTCAGCAGTCGCCGGTCAACCGGGTAGAACCCCGGAAAAGGTGACGGCGGCCATGCCGTCACGCCGCGAGAACGATTCACCCGCACCAGCCGAAGAAGGTCGTGATGCTGGAAAACCGTCTGCTCGAAATCATTATCATCGCCTTGGTCGTCATGGTTCTGTTCGGAGCGAAGCGGCTGCCGGACAGCGCGCGCTCGCTCGGAAAGTCGCTGCGCATCCTCAAGGCCGAGGCCCGCGCCGGCCGCGAAGAGGCGACACAGGAGGCATCGTCCACGACGACCGATCCCCCCGTGCTCACGAAGGCGGAGGTGTCCGCGCAACCGCGCAACGTCGTCGCGGAGGTCACCGGGAAGGAGCGAGAAGCGCTCTACGACTGACCGTCGTCGCGCAGGTGGTGCACCGGGTGCCGTACATCACGCAGCCAGTGCCCGATGCACCTCTCTCGCAAGGCCGATCGCACCCGGTTTCGCGCCATTGACGTGCTGTAGTCGCCTTGTCACAGTGCTTCCTGGCACCGTTCCGAGAGGCGGGAATCCGTGGGACAGCGCATCGACTTCGCTCGACCGGGATGGTTCTGGTGCGGCGCCCTGCTGTGCCTCGCAGGCGTACTGTGCCATCTGCCGATGTATGTGCACCTCACCCACCCGCCGGGGCATCAGGCCACCATGGCGGGCAGTGCCTCGGACCCGCTCATGATGATCGGCATGACGCTCGTCCTCGTCGGGGTGGCGGCGTGCGTCTACGGAACTGTCGGCCCCCGTCGGGAACACGGCGACGACGGGCCGGGACCGCTTCGGGCGGGTTTCGCTGACGACGTACCGCTGACGCGAGCACACTGGGCGTTGATCCTGGTGATGGTGTTCGCCGTGGCCATCGACGTCATGAAGCCCATGACGTTGAGTTTCGTCGTGCCGGGCGTGGCCCGGGAATACGGGTTGCGTTCAGCGGTCCATCCGCACGGCAGCCTGCCCGTGGCGCTGTTGCCGCTCTCCGGAATCGGCGGAACCGTCATCGGCTCCTTCCTGTGGGGCAGATTCGGCGACCGTATGGGACGCCGCCCCGCCATCCTCCTGGCCGGTGTCGTCTTTCTCGCGACCTCCGTCTGCGGAGCCATGCCGCTGTTCTGGATGAACGTCCTCATGTGCTTCCTGATGGGGATGGGCGCGGGCGGCATGCTTCCGCTCGCCTTCACCCTGCTGACGGAGACCACGCCGACGCGTCAGCGCGGCTGGGTCGTCGTCCTCATCGGCGGCGTCGGAACCGCCGGCGGCTATGTGCTGACCAGTTGGGCGGCCTCACTGCTCGTGCCACACTTCGGCTGGCGCGTTCTGTGGCTGCTCGGACTGCCCACGGGCGTCGTCCTGCTGCTGCTCAACCGCTGGATCCCGGAGTCCGCGCGCTTTCTCACGGCCCGTGGGCGCCTCGCCGACGCCGAGGCCGTGCTGGCACGCTACGGCGCCCGGCTGCTCCCCTCCCCACCGCGGCCCGCGGCCGCCCCCGCGGACTCGGCCCGCGACGGCTATCTGCGGCTGCTGCTGACGCCCTACACCAGAGTCAGCCTCCCCCTGGTGGTGCTCGCCCTCGGGGTCGGACTGGTGACCTACGGCTTCCAGTTGTGGATCCCGTCCGACCTGCAGCGCCTGGGCTTCACCGAACTGACCACCGACACCATCCTGCGGGACGCGGCTCTGCTGGGGCTGCCGTTCAACCTCGCGATCGCCTGGCTGTACGGACGGTGGAGCAGCAAGGGCACACTCGTCCTCCTGGGCGCCTGCACCGCAGCCTCCATGGTGGCACTGGCAGCTGTGGGCGACCGGATCGCCGGGCATCCGCTGACGCTGCACCTGCTGCTCGCCGTACCCATCTGGTCGGCCGGTTCGGCCATCGCCGTTCTCAGCGCGTATACGGCGGAGGTGTATCCGACGGAGGTTCGCTCGCAGGCCTCCGGGCTCACGGCCGCGGTCACCAAGGTCGGCGGCGTGTTGATGATCGCTGTGGTCGTGGCGGCGGTGGCTCCGCCGTCTCTTCACACCACCGCGCTGCTCGGTGCGGTGCCGCTCATCGTCGCCACCGTCGCGATGTTCGTTTCGGGAGTGGAGACCCGTGCGCGATCCCTGGAGGAGATCTCCGCCACGGACCTGAAAGGCAACGCGTCCGCCTCGGCGTGACGGGGTCCGTAGCAGCCACGCGTATGGCCTCGATCAAGCCCAGTCTCCTCGAAGCCTGAGCCATCCTGCTCGGGGCCGACGAACTCGCCCTGCTCAGCCGATCGCGTCTCTGGTCATCACCTCGCGGGCCGCGGTCGTCGACCAGGACCCGCTGCCCGCCGACCACCCGATGCGCACCGCGCCGCTCCTGGGTCATGTGTCCCAACCCCGTCCCACTCGTTTCCCGTACGGTCGAGACCACCACTGTGAGCGCGTCCCGCCGCATGATGAAATTCGCACCCGCCGGCGCCGGTGTGTCTCAGCGGCGCGGGTGGTACCCGGCCGTGTAATCCGCGCACGTCTCCCGACCACGGCTATGGTGTCGCTCAGGAACCCTGGCAACTGCTGGCCGCACGGGCCCTGCAGGGCGTCGGCGGCGCGATCGCCTCGCCCACTCGCTGGCTCTGATCACCACCACGTTCCCCAAAGGGCCGGAACGCAACCGGGCTCTCGGCGTGTTCGCCGCCGCGTCCGCGGGCGGTGGCGCCATCGGCCTGCCGGCGGGCGGCATACTCACCGACTGGCCCGACTGGCGGTGGGTGCTGTCCGCCAATGTGCCGATCGGCGTGCTGATCGCGTCGCTCGCACCGCTGTACATCAGCGAGTCCGAGCGGCATCCGGGGCCCTTCGACATCACGGGCGCGCTGACCTCGACGGCGGGCATGGCCTCGCTCGTCCACGTGTTCATCCGGGCCTCGGAGAACGGCTGGCGGGACGGCCTCACCCTCGGCTCGTTCGGCGCGGTCCTGGTGCTGCTGCTCGCCTTCGTCTTCTACATCGTGCTGTTCGTGCAGGACGTGCTCGGCTACAGCGCCATCAAGGTTTCCGGGCTCCTCAACGCCGTGCAGCAGGTGGGCGGTTCGCTCGGACTGTCCATCCTGACGACCGTGTTCGGCTCGGCGGCCAAGGACGAGGCGAAGAAGCAATTGCCGAAGTTCCTCGCCCACGGCATCTCCCCCCTTCGACCGCTCGACCGTCGCTCTCCGACTTCTCATGCGCTCCTGCCGCCGAAGGCCACGACCCACGGCAGATATGGGAAGAACGGGCAGTGGTCACGGAGAGTTCCCGCCGGGCACGGAGAGTTTTACCGCCGTCAGCCCAGCGCTCAGCTCAAGAGCCCAGGCAGAAGGAGACGTGGCTCGGACGGGAGGGCATCACGGCCTGGGCAATAGGAAACATGGCACGGGCGGCCGGAAGCACGGCACGGGCAGCGGGAAACACCGCTTGGGCGGCGGCAGGCACCGCCGGAATCCCGCTCCGGCCTCGGTCTTCGGACCCGTCAGAGCCCCGTCGGCGTCCACTCAGGCAGCGCCTCGGCGCGCTCTGCCCACTCGGCGGGCGGGGCCCCGGCCTTGCCCGAGGCCAGCACCCCACCCACGATCGCGCAGGTCGTGTCCATGTCGCCGCCCACACCGGCCGTCGTCCAGAAGGCCCTCTCGTAGTCACCGAGGCTCCGGGCGGCGGACCAGAGGGCGAAGGGAACGGTGTCGTGGGCGGTCGTACGCCGCCCGCATCCCAGCACCGCCGCGACGGTGCCGGCGTCGCCGTAGTCGAGCATGTCCCGGGCGCGCCGAAGTCCCTGGCCGACCGCACTCTTGGGCACCAGGGCGATGACGCCGTCGAGGAGTGCCTCGGGGCCGGGCGGGCCGTCCGGGGAGCCGACCAGCGCCGCCGCGGCGGCCACGGCCATGGCGCCGACGACGGCCTCACGGTGCTGATGCGTGGGGTAGGCCGAGATCTCGGCCTGGTGCGTCGCCTGCTCGGGGTCGTCGACGTACCAGGCGCCCAGGGGCGCGATCCGCATCGCCGCTCCGTTGCCCCATGACCCCCGTCCGTTGAACAGCCCGGCGGCCAGCTCACGCCAGTCCTCGCCCTCCCGGACGAGTCTCAGCAGGCGGTTGACCGCGGGGCCGTAGCCCCGGTCGAAGTCGTGGTGCTCGGCGAAGGAGCGGGCCAGCGCGTCCTGGTCGATGCGGTGGTGGGCGGCGAGGACGGCGACCACGGAGCAGGCCATCTCGGTGTCGTCCGTCCACTGCCAGGGCCCGGCGGGCACCTCGCGTCGCTTCAGCAGGGGGTAGTTCGCCGGAACGAAGAACTGGGAGCCCAGGGCGTCCCCCACGGCCAGTCCGCGCAGGCTCGCCAGAGCGCGCTCCAGGCGCCCGGAGGAAGAGGAGTCAGCGGTCATCGCACTGCCACTCTATCCGTTCACCCAGTACGGGACCGGCTCACGCCAGCGTTCGAAAGGCCGGTCGAGCGTGTACTTGCCGTCCTCCCCGAGAACGAGCATCCGCATCTCGGCGTTCCCGGGGTTCGACAGCGACTCGAATTCCGCGACCGTCCAGTGGAACCAGCGCATGCAGAACAGCCGCATCGCGAGCCCGTGTGTCACCAGGAGGACGTTCGGCGGATGGTCCGGTGCCTCGAAGCTGCGGAACAGGCTCTCCAGGAAGCCGCCGACCCGGTCGTACACATCGGCTCCGGACTCGCCCTGCGGGAACCGGAAGAAGAAGTGGCCGTACGCGTCGCGATAGGCCTTCTGCAGGCGCACGTCGTCGCAGTCCTGCCAGTTGCCCCAGTCCTGTTCGCGCAGGCGGGGCTCCTCCCGCACGCGTATGAGATCCGGGTCGAGGTGGAAGGCGTGGAGCGTCTCGTGCGTCCGGCGGTACGGGGAGACGTACACGCTGACGCGTTCCCGGCCGAAGACTTCCCGGAGCCGCTCTCCGGTCTCCTCCGCCTGCCGCCGGCCGCGCTCGGTGAGAGCCAGAGCGTGGTCGGGCTCGCGTTCGTACACGGAGTCGTCGACGTTGCCCGTTGACTCGCCGTGCCGGACAAGAACGATGCGCCGTGGTCGTGCCATGCCAAAACCCTAGATCGAACGAGGGAAAGTCGAGGGGTCGTACGGGCCCCATACGGCGTAGGTCACACGATTCCCGTGTCT
Source organism: Streptomyces sp. NPDC052101 (assembly GCF_040680235.1). NCBI lineage: Bacteria > Bacillati > Actinomycetota > Actinomycetes > Kitasatosporales > Streptomycetaceae > Streptomyces > Streptomyces sp. NPDC052101. Next base: position 6,624 of record NZ_JBFAWH010000024.1, on the reverse strand, counting down.
CGATCCGTTCCCGGACACCCTTTGCAGCACCCCATAGGGGGTCAGTCTTGTATTCAAACGCACCTGGGCGGGCTCAGACCGTCCAGGACGGCTCCAGCTCCACGATGTCACCGGAGAGCGAAGCGACGTCGGCCTCGGTCTGGGCGCGCAGCGCGAGCCGTTCCACGCGCTCGGTGCGGTACTTGCCGTGCTCGGCCGCGGACCGCCACATCGACAGGACCAGGAACTCCTGCTCGGGCGCCTCGGCGAACATGCCGCGGATCATGCCGGGCGAGCCGGCCATCGCGGGGTTCCACACCTTCTCCTGCATGAGAGTGAAGTGCTCGACGCGCTCCTCATGGATCCGGCACAGGGCCACGCGGATCAGATCGGCGTCGGTGAACCGCGGCTCGAAGCCCGTCTTCACATCGAAGCGGTACTCGAAGAGCTTGACCTGCGCGTCCTTGAACGTGCCGGACTGGGCGGACGCCAGGCGGTCGTGCGAGCGGGCCATGAAGGAGTCGTAGAAGGCGCGGCTCTCCCAGAAGGCGAAGATATGCGCCACGCCCGAACGCTGCCGGCTCCAGCCCCCACCCTGTCCCCGAAACCCCGGCTCCCCCAGAAGCCCCGCCCATTTTCGCTGCCCCCGCTCGAAGCCGCGGCGGTCCACCACGGTGCAGCGAATCCACTTGACCAGCACCGCGCCATCGTAAGGCCACCAGGCGTGGCGTCGGTCACGCTCCGGCGGAGATCACCCGCGCATGCGCCCCCGCACACGTGGCACGATGGACAAGAAACCTCGGCTTCAGGGGAGTTGGGGGGCGGGGCAACCACCAGGGGGAAGGGGAAGCCTGTTGACCGGCTTCAGCAAGGGAATCCTCAAGGTCGAGGTCGGGCTCAAGTGGGACCCCAGTCCGGCGGGTCAGCCGCCCACCGATCTCGACCTCGTCGCCGCGACCTTCGTCACGGGCGACACGTACGGGGCGCCGGACTATGTGGTGCACTTCGACAGCCGCTCACCGGACGGCACGATCTTCCTCAACCGGGACAGCACGAACGGCAGGGGCTTCGGCTGGGACGAGGTCATGACGCTGGATCTGGACCGGCTCGACGCCCGGTACGCGCGCGTGGTGATCGGTGTCGTCATCCAACAGCTGCCCGGACACAAGACGTTCGTCAACGTGCTGAATCCGGCCATGCGCGTCCGGGAGGGTTACACCGTGCTCGCCGAGGACGACTTCGGTTCGGTGCTCGGGGCGACGGCGGCCACGATCGCCGAGTTCGTGCGTGGAGACTCCGGTCAGTGGACCTTCCGTCCCGGCGTGCACGGCTTCGAGGAGGACCCGACGGCCTTCCTCCAGGTCATGGGCAGGGCCCGGTAGGAGTGAGGAAGGCACGGCAAAAGTAAGGGGCGCCGACCATGGGCCGGCGCCCCTTACCTCATCTCAGCAACCGCGTGTCATCAGCTGCAGCCGCTGGTCGAGCCGCAGCCCTCGCAGATGTAGCAGGAACCGGCCCGCTGCATCTTCGTACCGCAGGAGAAGCACAGCGGGGCGTCGGCCTGGATGCCCAGCTGCATCTCCACCAGCTCGGCGCTGGTGTGGGCCTGCTTCGGGAGGGGCTTGGCCGCCTCGGACTCGGACTTCGGCGTGACGACGGCCTTCAGCTCCTGGGCGCGCGGCGCCGACTGGGCCAGGCCCTCGACGTCGACCTCGTCCTCGGCCGGCTCGTAGGAGCCGGTCTCCAGGTGCCGCTGACGCTCCTCGGCGGAGTGGATGCCGAGCGCGGAGCGGGTCTCGAAGGGCAGGAAGTCCAGCGCCAGGCGGCGGAAGATGTAGTCGACGATCGACTGCGCCATCCGCACGTCCGGGTCGTCCGTCATACCGGCCGGCTCGAAGCGCATGTTGGTGAACTTCGAGACGTACGTCTCCAGCGGCACGCCGTACTGGAGGCCGACGGAGACCGCGATGGAGAAGGCGTCCATCATGCCCGCGAGAGTCGAGCCCTGCTTGGACATCTTCAGGAAGACCTCACCAAGACCGTCGTCCGGGTAGGAGTTGGCGGTCATGTAGCCCTCGGCACCGCCGACCGTGAAGGACGTGGTGATCCCCGGGCGGCCCTTCGGGAGGCGCTTGCGGACCGGGCGGTACTCGACGACCTTCTCGACCGTCTCGCGGATGGTCGCCTCGGCCTTCTCCGTGACCTCGGCCTTCTCCTTCTCCTTGGTCTTGGCGGAGAGGGGCTGGCCGACCTTGCAGTTGTCACGGTAGATCGCGAGCGCCTTGACGCCGAGCTTCCAGGCCTCGAAGTAGATCTCCTCGACCTCCTCGACGGTCGCCGTCTCCGGCATGTTGACCGTCTTGGAGATGGCACCGGAGATCCACGGCTGGATCGCGGCCATCATGCGGACGTGGCCCATCGGGGAGATGGCGCGCTCGCCCATGGCGCAGTCGAACACCTCGTAGTGTTCGTGCTTGAGGCCGGGGGCGTCGATCACATTGCCGTGGTCGGCGATGTGGGCGACGATCGCCTCGATCTGCTCCTCCTGGTAGCCCAGGCGGCGCAGGGCCTGCGGGACGGTGCCGTTGACGATCTGCATCGAGCCGCCGCCGACCAGCTTCTTGAACTTCACCAGGGCCAGGTCGGGCTCGACACCGGTGGTGTCGCAGGACATCGCGAGACCGATGGTGCCGGTCGGGGCGAGGACGGACGCCTGGGAGTTACGGAAACCGTTCTTCTCACCGAGGCGGACGACGTCCTGCCAGGCCTCCGTGGCGGCGGCCCACACCGGGGTGTCCAGGTCGTCCATGCGGACGGCCTTGCCGTTGGCGTCGGCGTGCTGCTTCATGACGCGGTTGTGGGCGTCGGCGTTGCGGGCGTAGCCGTCGTACGTGCCGACGACCGAGGCCAGCTCGGCGGAACGGCGGTAGGCCGTGCCCGTCATCAGGGAGGTGATGGCGCCGGCGAGAGCGCGGCCGCCGTCGGAGTCGTAGGCGTGGCCGGTGGCCATCAGCAGGGCGCCGAGGTTGGCGTAGCCGATGCCGAGCTGGCGGAACGCGCGCGTGTTCTCGCCGATCTTCTGGGTCGGGAAGTCCGCGAAGCAGATCGAGATGTCCATCGCGGTGATGACCAGCTCGACGACCTTCTGGAAGCGCTCGGCCTCGAAGGACTGGCTGCCCTTGCCGTCGTCCTGCAGGAACTTCATCAGGTTCAGCGAGGCCAGGTTGCAGGACGTGTTGTCCAGGTGCATGTACTCGCTGCACGGGTTCGACGCGGTGATCCGGCCGGACTCGGGGCAGGTGTGCCAGTTGTTGATGGTGTCGTCGTACTGGATGCCCGGGTCGGCGCAGGCCCACGCGGCCTCGGCGATCTTGCGGAAGAGCGCCTTGGCGTCGACCTCCTCCAGGACCTCACCGGTCATACGGGCGCGCAGGCCGAACTGGCCGCCGTCCTCGACCGCCTTCATGAACTCGTCGTTCACCCGGACCGAGTTGTTGGCGTTCTGGTACTGGACGGAGGTGATGTCGTCGCCGCCCAGGTCCATGTCGAAGCCCGCGTCGCGCAGGACGCGGATCTTCTCCTCCTCCTTGACCTTGGTCTCGATGAAGTCCTCGATGTCGGGGTGGTCGACGTCGAGCACGACCATCTTGGCGGCGCGGCGGGTGGCACCGCCGGACTTGATGGTGCCGGCGGACGCGTCGGCGCCGCGCATGAAGGAGACCGGACCGGAGGCGTTGCCTCCGGAGGAGAGCAGCTCCTTGGAGGAGCGGATACGGGAGAGGTTCAGGCCGGCACCGGAGCCGCCCTTGAAGATCATGCCCTCTTCCTTGTACCAGTCGAGGATCGACTCCATGGAGTCGTCGACGGACAGGATGAAGCAGGCGGAGACCTGCTGGGGCTGCGCGGTGCCCACGTTGAACCACACGGGGCTGTTGAAGCTGAAGATCTGGTGCAGGAGGGCGTACGCCAGCTCGTGCTCGAAGATCTCGGCGTCGGCGGGCGAGGCGAAGTACTTGTGGTCCTCGCCGGCCTTCCGGTACGTCTTCACGATGCGGTCGATCAGCTGCTTGAGGCTGACCTCGCGCTGCGGGGTGCCGACGGCACCACGGAAGTACTTGCTGGTGACGATGTTGACCGCGTTCACCGACCAGAAGTCGGGGAACTCGACGCCACGCTGCTCGAAGTTGACCGAGCCGTCGCGCCAGTTGGTCATGACGACGTCACGGCGCTCCCACGACACCTCGTCGTACGGGTGTACGCCGGGGGTCGTGTGGATGCGCTCGATACGCAGCCCCTTGGTGGCCTTGGCGCCCTTGGCTCGGGAACCTCGTGCCGGACCGCTCGCCGTCTCTGTCATGCCGCCTCCCTGTACGGGCAAAAACGCCCTGAAGTGCCCCGTTTGTTCCCGTGGCACGGTGTTCTGTCTTGTGTTGCGGGCACCCTCAGCTGCCACCCGCAACAGGTCTTGGTCGCCGCCTTCCGGCCGGAACCCGGGCCTCCTCCCGGTTTCCGGCCCGCCGATCAGTCGGCGGCGTGGGCGGGCTCGGGAACCTGAGTGGTCCCGCCGGGCCCGCGTTCGTCTTCCTGGCTCCCCGCTCCCGCGTCTTCCTCGTCCGCGGCGGGGCCTCGCGTCGTCTCCCTCAGCTCCGCGATGGCAGCCTCGAAGTCCTCAAGCGAATCGAACGCCCGGTAGACGGAGGCGAATCGCAGAAAGGCGACGAGGTCGAGCTCCTGCAACGGGCCGAGTATGGCCAGCCCCACGTCGTGGGTGGACAGCTCGGCGCTTCCGGTGGCCCGCAGCGCCTCCTCGACCCGCTGGCCGAGCTGGGCGAGTGCGTCCTCGGTGACAGGCCGCCCCTGGCATGCCTTGCGCACGCCGTTGATGACCTTGGTACGACTGAAAGGTTCGGTGACCCCGGACCGCTTGATCACCATGAGCGAGCACGTCTCCACGGTCGTGAAACGACGGGAGCAGTCGGGGCACTGGCGGCGCCTGCGGATCGATGTGCCGTCGTCGGTCGTACGACTGTCGACCACGCGGCTGTCGGGGTGCCTGCAGAAGGGGCAGTGCATGATCTCCAACCCTCCTCACAGCAGACTCAACAGCCTCACCGGACCCATGGGCCCCGCGAAGCAGCCCTAAGCATAGGCGATCGCGAAGCCGCTTCAGACCCGGGGGACCACAACTTGTGGGCTGCTGTAGCCATCCAACCACTAGATGTGGGGATTGGCTCATACACCCAGGCAGTCACGCGTGTCGCACGGAAGGGCGGCGGACACCCGACACGCGGGTGACCGCACAAGGACACGCGGGCGCAGAGCCGTACCCCTGTGGCACTTACGGAGATACCGTGGGCGCCGCACGGAGGACGCGTGGGACTCCGGCACAGAAGGGACCCGGAGCCCGGATGAGCGGATTCCGGATGGCAGACTGGGGTGACGACCCACGAGGTCGGCAACCCCGGCGGTGAAGGGTACAACAATGGGCGCTTTTGCCCGCCAGGTGGGGCGTTAGCCATACACCCAGACACATGATCGCGTCAGGTGAATCGCACTTTTTCACTCGAACGTGTGTTTGGCGCAACCTTTCGAAAGCAACTACCGTTGTCCAGCAGGGAGACCATCGAGAGGGGCCGACGTGACCACCACCGCAGACAGTGCCACCATCACCGCCCAGGACCGCTCCCAGGGCCGAGTCGAGCCGGTACACGTGATGAACGAAGCCACGAATCCCGAGGGACACAAGCGATCCCTGCCGGGCCGACCTCCAGGAATCCGGGCGGACAGCTCCGGACTGACCGACCGGCAGCGCCGAGTGATCGAAGTCATCCGTGACTCCGTTCAGCGACGCGGCTACCCGCCGTCGATGCGGGAGATCGGCCAGGCCGTCGGCCTCTCGAGCACCTCCTCGGTCGCGCATCAGCTGATGGCGCTGGAGCGCAAGGGCTTCCTGCGCCGCGATCCGCACCGCCCGCGCGCGTACGAGGTGCGCGGCTCGGACCAGGCCATGAGCGTGCAGCCCACGGACACGGCCGGCAAGCCCGCCGCGTCGTACGTCCCGCTGGTCGGCCGCATCGCCGCCGGTGGCCCCATCCTCGCGGAGGAGTCCGTCGAGGACGTCTTCCCTCTCCCCCGCCAGCTCGTCGGCGACGGTGAGCTGTTCGTCCTCAAGGTCGTCGGCGACTCCATGATCGAGGCCGCGATCTGCGACGGCGACTGGGTGACCGTGCGCCGTCAGCCCGTCGCCGAGAACGGCGACATCGTGGCGGCCATGCTCGACGGCGAAGCCACCGTCAAGCGCTTCAAGCGCGAGGACGGCCACGTCTGGCTCCTCCCGCACAACGCGGCCTACGAACCGATCCCCGGCGACGACGCGACCATTCTGGGCAAGGTCGTCGCGGTGCTGCGTCGCGTGTGACGCCTGCGCCGAGCGGGCCGTACGGCTGCTCGCTCCTTGACCGGGCCCCGGAACCCCTGCGCCGGTTCCGGGGTCCTGCTGTGTCCGGGCGACGGGGCCCTGTTGTGTCCCGGGTGGTCCCTGGCGCCCACGGCGAACAGCTCCCGTACGCGGGAGGCGCCCACGCCCACGATCATCTCGATGAACTCGGACGCCGAGGCCGAGAAGAAGGGCACGCCCGCCTCGCC